>DATMHK010000105.1:0-37810 GCA_035554995.1 Gemmatimonadaceae bacterium | reverse complement strand
GTTCGAACCGGAAAGGTCGATGCGTCAGCCTTGTCCGGGCGCTGGGAGTCGTACGTCCTGCAGGTGGTGGATCGCCCAATGGACGGGGTCGAGCGCGCGCTCGTCATTGCCGGCAGCGACAAGCGCGGCACGATCTACGGCGTCTACGCCCTCTCCCGCGAGATCGGCGTCTCCCCCTGGTACTGGTGGGCGGACGTGCCGCCGCGGCGCGCGTCCACGCTCGTCATCAAGCCGACGCGCGTCGTCTCCGGCGAACCCAAGATCAAGTATCGCGGCATCTTCATCAACGACGAAGCGCCGGCGTTCTCCGGTTGGACGCGTGAGAAGTTCGGCGGGGTCAATCACAAAGTCTACGAAAGAGTCTTCGAGCTGATCCTCCGTCTGAAGGGGAACTACCTCTGGCCGGCGATGTGGGGAAACGCGTTCGCCGATGACGACTCACTCAACGCCAGGCTGGCCGACGAATACGGCATCGTGATGGGCACGTCGCACCACGAGCCGATGACACGCGCCCAGCAGGAATGGCGTCGCTACGGCAAGGGGCCGTGGAACTACGAGCAAAACGACAGCACGCTGCGCGACTTCTGGCGGCGCGGCATCGAGCGCATGGGTTCGCGCGAAAACATCGTGACGATCGGTATGCGCGGCGACGGCGACATGCCGATGACGGAAGGGAGCAACGTGGCGCTGCTCGAGCGGATCGTCGCCGATCAACGAAAGCTCATCGCCGACGTCACCGGGAAGCCCGCGTCGGCCACGCCGCAGCTGTGGGCCTTATATAAGGAAGTCCAGGACTACTACGACAAGGGGATGCGCGTCCCAGACGACGTCACGCTCCTCTTCTCGGACGACAACTGGGGCAACATCCGCCGGCTTCCGACGCCTGAGGATCGCGGACGAACAGGCGGCTTTGGTGTCTACTACCATTTCGACTACGTCGGTGGTCCGCGGAACTACAAGTGGATCAACACGAATCCGATCGCGCGCGTCTGGGAGCAGATGAACCTGGCGTATCGCAGCGGCGCGGATCGGATCTGGATCGTCAACGTCGGCGATCTGAAGCCGATGGAGTTACCGATTCAGTTCTTCCTCGATTTTGCATGGAATCCGGACGCCATTCCCGCCGCGCGGCTGCCGGTGTACACACGCGCGTGGGCAAGCCGCCAATTCGGAGCGTCGACCGGCGACACCATCGGCGACCTCATTACGAGATCGTTACAGCTCGCGAGCCGGCGAAAGCCGGAGTTGCTCGACACGGCGACGTACAGCCTCTTCAACTATCGCGAGGCTGAGCGCGTCGTAGCCGAGTACGACAGCCTCGCCGCTCGCGCCCAGCGGATTGGCACGAGACTCGGCGCAACGTATCGCGATGCGTACTTCGAGCTGGTGCTGCACCCGATCCTCGCCGCGGCCAATCTCAACGCGCTCTACGTGACGGCGGCAAGGAACCGGCTCTATGCGCGTCAGGGGCGAGCCGCCACGAACGCCCTCGCCGATTCCGCGCGGGCTCTCTTTCGGCGCGACGCGGAGCTCTCTCGAGAATTCAATACGCTTGGTGGCGGGAAGTGGGCGCACATGATGGACCAGACGCACATCGGCTATACGTACTGGCAGGAGCCGCCGCGCGACGTGATGCCTCGCGTCGACGAGATTCACGTCCCGGTTGCCGCCGACATGGGCGTCGCTCCCGAAGGCCAAGCGCCGTTTGTGCCGGGGCAGGGGCCGCCTCCCACGGTGCCGCGCGCTCCCACGCTTCCGACCTTCGACGCGTACCAGCGCCAATCGTATTTCATCGACATCTACAATCGCGGACAAACGCCCTTCGACTTCGTCATCTCCGCGGACCAGCCGTGGGTCAGCGTGTCGCGCCCGCGTGGCACGGTGAAGACGGAAGAGCGCGTCTGGGTTGCGGTGAATTGGCCGGCGGCTCCGAAGGGTCAGCCGACCGGCAACCTCACCGTTACAGGGCCCAATGGTCAACGCGTGGTCGTTAGAGTGGCGGTCGATAACCGCGCGGGACCGGACCGCGACCGCGTTGTCGGTTTCGTCGAGGGCGGCGGTTACGTCGCGATGGAAGCAGAGCACTACTCGAAGGCCGTGAACGTCCCGCCGGTGAGCTGGCAGCGAATTCCGGATTTCGGCCGAACGCTCTCCGGGATGACAACGTCTCCCACGGATGCGCCGAGCGAGAACGTGCGCGCGACGTCGCCGCACCTCGAATACGAGCTGTTCATGTTCGACAGCGGCGCGGTGGATGTCCGCGCGTACATCGCGCCATCGCTCAACGTGAGCGCGTCACAGACGGGACTGCGCTACGCCATCTCGCTCGACGACGACGCGCCCCAAGTGGTGAACCTGCTTGCCGACAGCTCGAATCGCGCGTGGGAGCAGTCCGTCGCCGACAACATTCGCACCTCGACAACGCGGCATTCGCTTGCGCGGCCGGGGAAGCACGTCCTCAAGTTCTGGCGCGTCGACCCCGGGGTCGTGCTCGAGAAGCTCGTCGTCGACGCCGGTGGTGTGAAGCCGAGCTACCTCGGGCCTCCGGAGTCCTTCTATCGTCCGGCGACCTCGACGTCGGACGCCAGCTTCGACTGGTTCGAGTACTCAGGTAGCGATTCGATCTACAGCCGGACCGCGCCGGGACGCGACCGGTACCTCAACCCGATCCTCGGCGGTTTTTACCCGGACCCCAGCATCACCCGCGCCGGCGACGACTACTACCTCGTTACGTCGAGCTTCTCGTATTTCCCCGGGATTCCGATTTTCCGCAGCAAGGATCTGGTGCACTGGAAGCAGATCGGCCACGTGCTCGATCGACCGACGCAGCTTCCGCTCGACGGCCGCCGCGTCTCGGAAGGGATCTACGCGCCGACGATCCGCTATCACGACGGCCTCTTTTACCTGATCACCACCTGCTCGTACTGCGGCGGCAACTTCATTGTCACAGCGACCGATGCCGCCGGTCCGTGGTCGGAGCCCATCTGGCTGCGAGACGTCGACGGCATCGATCCCTCGATCTTCTTCGACGACGACGGGCGTGCCTACATCGTGAACAACGGGCCGCCCGACGAGACCCCGCGCTACAATGGCCATCGGGCGATCTGGTTTCAGGAATACGACGTCCGCGCGCAGAAGATGACCGGTCCGCGCAAGATGATCGTGAACGGCGGCGTGGACATCGCGAAGAAGCCGATCTGGATCGAAGCGCCGCACATCCTGAAAGTGGACGGACGGTACTACCTCATTTGCGCCGAGGGCGGGACGGCGGACCAACATTCGGAAGTCGTCTTCCGCGGCGATTCTGTCGGCGGGCCGTACGTTCCGTATTCGCGAAATCCGATCCTCACTCAACGACATCTGTCGCCGACGCGGCCGGCCCCGATCACGTCCACTGGCCACGCGGACTTTGTTCAGACGCCCGGCGGTGAGTGGTGGTCGGTCTTCCTCGGCGTCCGGCCGTACGGCCCGGATCTGACCAACATTGGCCGAGAGACGTTCATGCTTCCCGTGCGCTGGCGCGACGGGTGGCCGACGATCCTCGACGACACGGCTACCGTGCCGTATTCGGTGGGGGTACCCGCTTTGCCGCTCGACACGAACAACTTCGACCTGATGAGCGGCAACTTTCGCGTTCGAGACGAATTCAACACCGCCGCGCTTGCACCGTCGTGGGTCGTGCTGCGCACGCCGCGTGAGTCGTGGTATGACCTCTCCACTCGCGCCGGCTCGCTAACGTTGCACGCGCGATCGATCCCGCTCGGTGCTCGCGCGCAACCGGCATTCGTCGGACGCCGGCAGCAGCACGCATCGATGACCGCGACGACCGCGATGCACTACACACCGTCCCGTCCCGGCGACGCCGCGGGTCTCGTCGCGTTTCAAAGCGATTCGTTCTACTACTTCCTCGGCGAGACGCTGCGCGACGGGAAGCCGGTCGTGCGACTGGTTCGCCGTGCGGGACCGAAGGATGGCGGCGCCGAGGTCACGGTCGCCGAGGCGCCGCTGGGATCACGCGGCGATACGCCGTTGTTCCTTCGGATCACGGCGCGTGGCGGTCGATATGACTTCTCGTACGCGGAGCGCGCTGATGCCTGGCGTGTGCTGGCGCGCGACGTGGACGGAACGGTCCTCAGCACGCACGTCGCCGGCGGATTCGTCGGAACCGTGATCGGCATGTACGCCTACGCGGCGCCTCCGGCGCCGCCGAATTGATTCTTGCCGACAATCGCGCGAAAGGAACCGTTCGGTACGCTCGCCGCCGGCGGCGAGACAGTCTACCAGCTGACGCTCGAGAACGACAACGGCATGCGGGTCAGCGTGCTGTCGTACGGCGGCATCGTGCGCTCCCTGGTTGTGCCGTTCGGCGGCGAGCATGTCGATGTCGCCCTCGGCTTCGACACGCTCGCGGAATACGAGGCTGACGGCGGTTATATCGGGCCGTTGATCGGGCGGTTCGCGAATCGAATCGCTCGTGGCCGGTTTGCAATCGACGGCGTCGAGTTCAATCTCCCGCTCAACGACGGGACCAATCATCTGCACGGCGGCCCGGAAGGCTTTCACCGCGCGCTGTGGAACGCGAGTGTCGGTGCCGGAGAATTCGGTGCGACGATCGAGCTCGATCACAGCAGCCCAGCGCTCGACCAAGGATACCCGGGTGCGCTCTCTGTCCGAGCGACATTCGCGTTGACGCCCGACAACGCCCTGATCATCGCCTACAGCGCGCGCAGCGACGCGCCGACACACGTAAATCTTACCTGGCACGGCTATCTCAACCTCGCCGGTCACGACGTGGGCGACGTGCGCGATCACGAGCTCACCCTCGGCTCGTCGAACTTCACGCCTGTGGACGCCGGCAAGATTCCAACTGGCGAGATTCGTCGCGTCGATGATACGCCGTTCGACTTCAGACGTCCGCGCTCGCTGCGCCAGGGTGATCCACGGGCCGATGAGCAACTCGTCGTCGGCAACGGCTACGATCACAACTTCGCGATCGATCGCGTGGCGAAGGATCAGCTCTCATTCGTCGCCCGCGTCGTCGAGCCGGACTCCAAACGGTGGCTCGAGATCCACAGCACCGAGCCGGGCGTCCAACTGCACCTCGGCCAGCACCTCAATGGGCCGGCGAAGGACGGCGGACGATACGGAGCGCACGCCGGTCTGGCGCTCGAGACCCAGCACTTTCCGGACACGCCGAATCAGCCCGCGTTTCCTCCGACGCTGCTCCGTCCCGGCGAAGTGTTCAACTCACGAACCGTTTATCGATTCGGCGGCGGCGTGACCGGCTGACGGAGGCGCCGGGGCCACCATCTCGCTGATCGGGTGGGTGGAGACGTAGATCGCCCCTTGCCCGTGATCGAGACCCCAGCGCGCCGTCGCGGCAATGCCGTCAAAGAAGCGGATGTACGTCACCGGGCGGAGGTCGACCGTGCGAAGTGTCTCGACGCCGCCGAGCCGAATGCCGTCGAAGTACACCTGGACTTTGCCCGGCGATTGAAAGCTGTCGGTGCCGCGCTCGGTGAGCCAATTCGACCGCATGGCTTCCACTACTTCGTAGGCGGTGTTGTAGCCGTGATTAGCGAACTGCTCGGGGGTGAGGAGATTGCGGTCGAGGCGCGGCCCCGTTTTGGGATGAACGCTGCACGCCCAGGCGAGCGCGAGCGCGGCTGCCGTCAGGAATCGCAGGGATGTGCGCATCGTTTACCGTCCGGGAGCCGGCGGTGCCGGCACATACGTGCGTCCGAGGAATCTGTCCGCCCACGCCAGGAAATATCTCCAGTTCGGGGCGTCGGTGTGTCCGCCGTCGTGCTGGCGCCAGGCGAGGCGGCCGTCGAGGAGCCCTGCATTCACCGGCGGCATCTTTTCAGTTTTGTAATTATCGGATCTGCCGAGGTCCTTGACGCCGAGCAAACGGAAGACCGGACCGGCCGCAACGGCGGCCATGAAGCTTCCCTGATGGTCCAGCCACTTCGCGTCCCCTTTCTCCGGAACGCCGTAACTGATGAAGGTGAGACGCGGCGCACATAGAGCGAGCAGCTCATGCGCGTCGACCGGGAGATCGCCCGCGTTCTTGCTGCCGAAGGCGGCCGACGATGCGCCGTACTTCAGGAAGTTCCCGGCCATCCAGTGATACTCGCCGGAGCCGGTGAGATTCTCGACGGCTTCGCCCCAGTTGCGGCGATGGAGCTTCGCGCCGCCTTCGCCTGACGATCCCACGAGGACGAGCGCGAATCGTTCGTCGAACGCCATCGCCACGAGCGCCGCCTTTCCGTATCGCGACACGCCTTCGATGCCGACGGCCTTCGCGTTGATCGCGCGATCGCTCTCGAGATAGTCGAGCGCGCGCGATGCGCCCCACGCCCACGCGCGAAGAGCGCCCCAGTCGTCCGGGTGGCGCGCCTGTCCGTGGTTCACCAGACCGATGACGCCGCGCGTGAGTCCGGCGCCGTTGTCGGCCTGGATGCTGACTGGATTGAGAAACGCGAAACCCCAGCCGTCGGCGATGAGCTGATCGGTGGCGGGTGCGTCGCTTCCTGGTGCCGGCGGCGGTGGCGTGAATCCCCCGCGTCCGGAGCTCGGTGGGGCGGGGCGCCCGACGGCCTGGGCGAGGCTGCCGCCGCGGAACATTACCATCACGGGGACCGGCGAAGTACGATCCGCGGGAACGACGAGCGTCAACGCGATGTTGACGTCGATCGGCGGATATCCCGAGTTGTCGAGATGTCCGACGAGCTGCTTCCCGATGACGGGACGGCCCGCAACGGTTCCGGTGTCGGTCGCAACAACCGACCATGAGACTTTCGGAACGCCTTTCGGAATCCGCCCAACGACTTCACGCTCGAAGTCCTCGACGATCTCCGCCCGGCGCTGACGCCACATTCGCGCGTCGGTGACCTTCGCGCCGCTCTTGAGCCTCAGGACATCGGGCAAATCCGGGAACGGATTCGCCTTCGACTCATCGTAGTTCGCGTGGTTCGGGTCCTGCTCGTTGCCACTCGGTCCGGGGCGCAGCGCGCGAATTCCGAGCTGCTCCATCATCTGCGCGTGATCCTGGGCGGCCGTCCAAGTTTTCGGTTCGGGAAGAGACGCCGGTGTCGGGCTGGAATGCGAGCACGCGGCAGCGGCGCACGCTACTCCGAGCGCGATGACTGTACGACGCCGGCCAAGCGCCATGGATCCCGGTGGGTAAGGGGACGCTACATCCCTGTGATACCCAAAGATGGCGCACTGGTCAAGTCACTTTATCCGGCAATCGTCGCGCTTGCCTTCGTTATCGGCCTTTCGCGGGTCGTCCTCGGCGTCCATTTCCCGAGAGACGTGTTGATCGGCCAGCTGATTGCAATACTGACCGCTGTGCCCTTCATCGTGGGGTAGTTCGGCTGGGTCAGTCGAGGTCGAATCTGTCAAGTCCCCGAAAGAGCCCCTCGCGGGGTGCCGTGACGCAATCGTGACCCTGAAAGTGACGAACGGTCTAGCCCGCCCGACTCGATGCGGGGTATAACTATCGCCCGCACCGTAGCCTCAGCATTCGCTCACAATGTCGGACTCCACGACGTCTTCGTCGCTCTATTTGAATCGCGAGCTGAGTTGGCTCGCATTCAACGCTCGTGTCCTCCACGAGGCGCTCGACTCGAGAACTCCGCTGCTCGAGCGCGTGAAGTTTCTCTCGATCTTCAGCACCAATCTCGACGAGTTCTTCATGGTGCGCGTCGCCGGCCTTCGGCGACAGGTCGCCGCCAAGGTCGTCCAGACGCCCCCTGACGGCCTTACGCCGGTCGAACAACTCGAGGCGATTCACTCGGAGGTCATGCGCCTGACGGCCATGCAGCGCGCTTGCCTCGAGGATTTGCTGAATCAGCTCGAGCCGAACGGCGTTCGCTTGCTCGCGGTGAGGGATCTTCGGCCGTCGGAGTGGCGCGCCATCGACGAGTACTTCGAGTCGCAGATCTTTCCGGTTCTCACGCCGCTTGCCGTCGACCCCGGGCACCCGTTCCCGTACATCTCGAACCTGTCGCTGTCGCTCGCCGTCGAGATCAGAGATCCCGAGGGTGGTCCGAATCGGTTCGCGCGCGTGAAAGTTCCGCGCAGCTTGCCGCGATGGGTACCGGTCGAGGGCCGGCCGAATCACTTCGTTCCGCTCGAGCAGGTCATCGGGGCGAACCTCGGCTCATTGTTCCCTGGGATGGATGTCGCCGCCTGGTACGCCTTCCGAATCACGCGCTACTCCGATCTCGAGATGCCGATCGAGGAGCCGGAGGATCTTCTCGCGATGATCGAAGAGCAGGTCTTCCGCCGGCGCTTCGGTGAAGTCATTCGAATCGAAGTGCAGGATGACATGCCCGAGCACCTGCGCGCGTTGCTCCTCGAGGAATTGCAGGAAGACCCCGTTCCCGAGATAGCGCGACTGTCGGCGCGCGACGTGCACGACGCGGGACACCTGCTCGACCTTGGCGATCTGATGGGGTTGGCGTCGCTCGACCTGCCCGCGCTCAAGGATCCGCCGTTCACTCCCGCCACGCCGGTCGAGCTCCGCGACGAACCGAATATCTTCGACGTCGTTCGCGAAGGTGACCTTCTACTCCACCACCCGTTCGATTCGTTCACGGCGTCGGTCGAGCGATTCCTCGAAGACGCAGCCGAGGACGACCAGGTGCTGGCCATCAAGCTCACGCTGTATCGCACGTCCGGCGACACCGCGATCGTGGCGGCGCTGATCGAAGCGGCGCAGCGCGGCAAGCAGGTCGCCGTCATCGTGGAGCTCAAGGCGCGCTTCGACGAAGCCAACAACATCACCTGGGCGCACCATCTGGAAGACGCCGGCGTGCACGTCGCGTTCGGCTCGGCGACCCTCAAGACGCACGCCAAGACGGCGCTGGTCGTCCGTCGCGAGCCCGACGGCATCAAGCGCTACGTTCACCTCGGCAGCGGCAATTACAATTCTCGCACGGCGCGGCTCTACACCGACATCGGGTTGATCACCTGCAGTCCGTCGATCGGCGCCGACGTCAGCGATCTGTTCAACTCGCTCACCGGCTACTCGCGGCAGCGTCTCTATCGGAAGCTGCTCGTCGCGCCGGTGAACTTGCGGGGCCGATTCATCGAGCTGATTCGACGCGAGGCCGATCACGCCGCGGCCGGCCGCCCGGCGCGCATCGTCGGAAAGATGAACGCGCTCGTCGACGCCGAGGTGATCGACGAGCTCTATCGCGCCTCGCAGGCGGGCGTCACAATCGATCTGATCGTGCGCGGCATCTGCTGCCTCCGTCCGGGCATTCCCGATGTCAGCGATCGCATTCGCGTCGTCAGCATCGTCGGCCGTTTCCTCGAGCATTCGCGGTTGTGGTACTTCGCCAACGGCGGCGACGAAGAGTTCTATGTCGGCTCGGCCGACTGGATGCCGCGCAACTTCGATCGACGAGTGGAGGCCGTCGCGCCGGTGGAGAACCCGGGGCTGAACGAGCGAATCCGCTCCCTGCTCGCGACGTATTTCGAGGACAACCGCCAGGCGTGGGATCTCGACGCCGACGGCCGTTGGCACCAGCGCCAGCCGGACGGCCCGGTGCGCGCGTCGCACGAGCGCCTGGTCAAGAACTCGTGGGGTCGTGGCGGTGCGGCGAGTCCCGCCCCGCGCGAGACGCTACTCGATCTCGGCCGAGTCGATGTCGTCGGAGGAGAGCACCCGGCCGTCGGGCGCGACGATTTCGACCGGCACACCGGCAAGGTCAGACAGTAGTCCCGACTTCCGGCTCGCGCCCCACATCTCGAGTCGCATCGTCGTTCGCTGCGTCGCCGGCACCGGCGTGAGACGAAGCGCGCGCTGCGTCCAGCGCACCTTCACGTCCGTGACGGCGCCGACGTGTCCGCGATCGAACCCGTCCGCGACACGCAGGATCGAGGCGAGCCGCTTGATGCGGCGTCGCAAGGTGCGGTCGAGCGGACCGTAGTTGCCGTGCTTCCGCTTCGGCGCCGAGCCGCGGTGATAGCGCGCCACGTTCGCGACCACGACCTGCTCGGCGGGCGACATCCCGAGCAGATCGGCGTGGAGGACGAGATGGTACGAGTGCTTGTGATGGCGCTCGTAGCTGATGTGATAGCCGGCGTCGTGCAACAGCGCCGCGTCGGCGAGGGTGACACGATCGGTCTTGTCGAGGCCGAGTCGCGTGGCCAAAGCGTCGAACAGGATCAGGCAGAGCTTCTGCACGTGCGACGAATGCGGCTGCTCCACATGACAGCGCTCGGCGAAGTCGGCGATTGACCGCGCCCGCGCTTCCCCGGGGTCGGCGATGGTCGGTGTGACGCGGGCCGCCTCGAGCAAAAGTCCTTCGCGAATGCCATAGCGCGAGACGACGATGTCGCGGGCGTCGAGACGACGGAGCACTTCCGCCGCGACGGCGAGACCGGCGACGATGATGTCGGCGCGCTCAGGGTTGAGCCCCGGCACTCCGCGGCGTTCATCGGGCGCCATCTCGACGAGCATGTCGAGGATGTGCTCGAGATCGGCTCGTGGAATGTGCGCTGCGTGCACGGAACGCGCGGTGAGGATCCCTTGGCGCGAGAGATAGATGCCGGCGAGGTTCGTGAACGTTCCGCCGGATCCGATCAGTTGCGCACCACGCCAGTCGCGGCGCGGAAGCTCGGGTTTCAGGCCGTCGCCAACGGCGCGTCGCAGGCGCTTCACGCCCTTGGGCGTGATCCCGGAGCCGAAGAATTCCTCGGTGAGGCGAATCGCGCCGAAGGGCAGAGAGGTGAGATGCTCGATCACTCCCTCCGCGGCCAGCGCGAGCTCGAGTGAGCCGCCGCCGATGTCGAGCACGACGGTGCGTCCGACGCCGAGGTCGAAGTGGGCGACGGCGCTCCGGAAGCTGAGACGCGCCTCTTCGTCGCCGTCGACGACGCGCACCTTGAGCCCGGCGGCGCGTTGAATCGCGGCGACGAGGTCAGATGCGTTGCGCGCATCACGGACCGCGCTCGTGGCAACGGCGTCGATGCGCTGCGCGCCGAGCTGCCGCGCGAGCGTCGCCATGCGCTCGACCGCCTCGACCGCCGCGCGCATCGACGTATCGGCGATCACGCCGCTTTTCGACAACCCCGCCGCGAGCCTTGGGGCCGCCTTCATTTCGTCGACGACCTGGATGGCGCCTTCGGGTGAGACGTCGGCGACGATTTGACGGATCGAGTTCGATCCGATGTCGATTGCCGCGACGCGACGATGTCCCGGCGCGATCGTTCCGCGCGGGCCCTGGTCTCGATTCAGAGGTAGGATCGTGGACAAACCAGGCCTCCGAGAGCCGTTGGCAACAATCTAAATGGATCGCGGGCTGCGTTCGACTTTTTGTGGACGTCGTCGACCGCTATGCCTGCATGCTTGGTACCGGGCGTAGGAGCTAATGATGGAAATGCCGCTGGCTAACGCGGACACTGCGGGCTAACGCGGGCTTTGGGACGGGTCCGTCTACCGTGTCGGGGTCACTGCGCGGCGACGAGACTCTTCGTTGTGGAACTGCCTCAGGATGATTCCGGATGAAGCGTCCAGAGGTCGTTCCCAAAGAATTCCCGGCTCGTGCTGCAGCGTAGCCAGCCCGACACCGCGTTAGCCCGTTGTGTCCGCGTTTGCCCGCGGCGGTTCCACCGCAGGGCCGTACGGATCGTACCAACTCTAACCGCTATCCGCCCGACTTTCTCGGAAAATGCACCGTGATCGTCGTCCCTTGTCCGACGATGCTCTCGGCGCGGACGGAACCGCCGTGCGCTTCGACCAGGTGGCGTACGATGGCGAGACCGAGTCCGGTGCCACCCTCCCCGCGAGCTCGACCGGAATCGACGCGATAGAAGCGCTCAAAAATCCGCCCGAGGTGTTCGACAGGAATTCCGGTGCCCGTGTCGCTCACGCGAATCGTCGAACCACCGTTGGCCGGTGCCTCGGCGCTTACCGTGACGGCACCGCGGGCTGTGTGGCGGACCGCGTTCTCCACGAGATTGGCGAGGATCTGACGGAGCGCCGTCGGGTCGGCGTCGACGCGGCGGGCCTCCGGCGCCGCCTGGAAGGAAAGGGCAAGCCCTTTTTCCTCGGCGGCCCGGGAGACGCCGGTGAAAATGTCGGTAACGATGCCGGCGAGATCGTTCGACGTGACGTTGGGAACCCAGGCGCCCGATTCGTACCGTGACAGATCGAGCAGATCGTCGACGATACGCTGCATGCGGCGTGTGTTGGACTCGATTGTCTCGAGAAAACGCGTTCGCTCGGCGTCGGGCAGATCGTGGTCCCGGAGGGTCTCGGCAAAACCGCCGATCACCGTCAGCGGCGTCTTGAGCTCGTGCGACACGTTCGCCACGAAGTCGCGTCGGATTGTCTCGAGACGCCGCCGCGTCGTGAGGTCCATGATCGCGAGCACGGCGCCGCCGTCGGGAATGGGCCGAGCCGTGATGAGGAGCGTACGCTCGCCGAGCGACAGCTCCGTCGGGTCGGCGGGCGTGCCGGCCATGGCGCCGCGAACGGAGTCGCGAATGAGTCGCTCGCGCGGCAACATGTCGATGGAGAAGGGAACCTTCGCTTCGACGCCGAGCAATCGCCGCGCGCTTCCGTTCAGGCGGATGACTTCGGCGCGACCGTTGAAAGCGGCAATGCCTTCGTCGAGTGAGTCGATGACGGCATTGAGCAGCGCGTCTTCGGCCTCGAGCGCGTTCATGCGCGTTGCCAACTGCTCTGTCATCCGGTGGAGCGCGACGGCGAGGTCGCCGACCTCACCAGGCGCGGCCAGGGTGGGACGGCGCTCGATGTCGCCGGCGGCAATGGCTTGCGCGACGTCGCGCAGCTCGGCGATCGGGCGCGAAACGGAACGCGAGAAGCCGAACGCGATGACGAGCGCGCCGACGAGCGCGATCAATCCGCCGATCATCACGTCGCGCCGAGCCCCTCCGACGATCTCGCGGAACTTCGCCGTCGACTCGGAGACCCGAGCATAGCCGATCGGAATTCGCACCGCGACGTAGATCTCGTCGTCGCCCGCCGACGGGCTTCTGCGCGTCGAGCACCCCGACCCGATCCGCTTCGCTTCCACGACCTCGGGCCGCGTGCTGTGATTCTGCAGGTTATGAAGGGCGTCGTCGTCGAACTCGGAATCGCCGCGCACGACACCGCCCGTGTCGATCAGGGTGACGCGACGGCCGAGCGCCGACCCGGCTGCATCGGCAAGCGAGTCGGCGTTGACGCCCGGCCGCCACTCGATGCCGACCACGCGCGCTTCACGTCCGAGCTCGCGACACGTCTCCTGCGCGAGTCGGTCGTCAAGCCGGTTTCCGGCGAGGACGACCACTCCAGCGACGAGCGCAAGAACGAGGACGAGCGAACCGACGAGGAGTCGTTTGGCGAGGGTCACGCGCTGCGGGAATGTCCGCTCTTGAGACGGTAGCCGAACCCGCGCACCGTCTCGATGGCGTCGCCTGCTTCGCCGAGCTTCGTCCGCAGGCGCTGCACGTGCATGTCGACGGTGCGGGTCTGAATGTCGGGCGCGGCATCCCAGACCGTCTCGAGCAGATGCGCTCTACTCTGCACGCGCCCCCGCCGCTCGGCAAGAATGAGCAGCAGCTTGTACTCGGTCGGTGTCAGGTCGATCAGGCGGTTCTCGACCGAGACGCGGTGTTCGGCGCGGTCGATCGTGATCGGACCGACGGTGAGCACATCCGGCGGACCGACGCCCCCGGCACTCAGTCGACGGAGGATGGCGCCGACGCGCAGCACGAGTTCTTGTGGACTGAACGGCTTGGTGAGGTAGTCGTCGGCGCCGAGGGTGAGTCCGCGAATGCGGTCTTGTTCCTCCCGCCGCGCCGTCAGCATGAGCACCGCGATGTCGCGGGTCGCCGCGTTGGCGCGGAGCTGATCGAGCACGTCATATCCGGAGGCGCCCGGCAGCATGAGATCGAGGACGATGAGCGCCGGACGCTCCTGTCGCGCGGCGACCAGCGCATCGGGTCCCGTCGACGCAGTCGAGACGCGATACCCCGCTTTCACGAGGTGATAGGCGACGAGGGCGACGATGTCCGCCTCGTCATCGACGACGAGGACGCGCTCGCCGGTGCTGCCCGCTCCATTGGGTGACGTCACACCGCCGCCCGCGCGTTCGCGAGGCGGCGCTGAATCTTGGCGACGATCATCTCGATCGCTATGGGGTTGTGCCCACCACGAGGCACGATCACGTCTGCGTAACGTTTGGATGGCTCGACGAATTGGAGGTGCATCGGTTGAACGGTCGTGAGATACTGCTCCAACACTTCCTCGAGCGGCCGTCCGCGCTTGGTGATATCGCGGCGGATCCGCCGAATGAGGCGGATATCCGCGTCGGCATCGACGAACACCTTCACATCGCAGAGATCGCGCACGCGCGCGTCGCTGAACAGCAGGATCCCGTCGATGACGACGACGTCCGCCGGCGGAATGGTCACCGCTTGGTGGCTCCGCGTATGCGTCACGAAGTCGTATACCGGCTTCTCGACTGCTTCCCCGGCGGCCAGTCGTTCGAGTTGCTCGATGAGCAACGGCCAATCGAATGCGTCGGGATGGTCCCAGTTGATCTTCCGGCGCTCTTCGATCGGCAGGTCCACGAAGTTCAGGTAGTACGCGTCCATGTCGATGAACGCGACCGACTCGGTTCGCAGTGCCTGCGCGACGTTCCGCGCGACGGTCGATTTTCCGGAGCCCGACCCGCCGGCGATGCCGATGATGAGCGGCTTCATCGCGTAGCGTCGGCCGGGGTCATTCGCGTCATATACTCGCGGTCTTTACACTAATTGTGAAGGCGGTAGACGTCACAATCTGGTATCGAACCGAGGCCGTCGGCTAGCTTTGGAAATGCGATTCCTCACCGGGCGTTGGGCGGCCGGCGCCGCCGCTCTGTCGGCGCTGTCGTGCGGCAGCCCCGTCGTGCTTCAGACCGGTGGCGGGACCCTCGATCTCGTCGTCGCCGCGACGACGGACGTTCACGGTCGCGCGCGCGGCTGGGACTACTACACGAACACCGCGGACACTACGCGCGGACTCGCCCGCGTCGGCACGATCATCGATTCGCTGCGCCGGGCCGCGGTGCTGCCCGTCGTCGTCGACGCGGGCGACATCATCCAGGGCAACCCGCTGGCCTACGTCGCGGCGCGCGTCGACACGACTATGACGAATCCCGTGATCGCCGCGATGAACGCGATCCAGTATGACGCGGCGGCGATCGGAAACCACGAATTCAACTATGGCCTGCCGACGCTGGAACGCGCGATCCGACAGGCGGAGTTTCCCCTGCTGGCGGCGAACGCGTACACCACGACCGGCCAGCGCGCCTTTCGTCCCTGGGCGATCTCGACGCGCCGTGGCGTGAAGATCGGCATCGTCGGCGCGACGAACCCGGGCGCGATGGTGTGGGATCGCGACAACCTCAGCGGCAAGCTGGTCATTCGCGATCTCGTACCGGAGGTCGCCGCCGCCGTCCGTGAAGTGCGCGCGACCGGGGCGGCGGTGGTGATCGTCGCTCTGCACTCGGGACTCGACGAGCCGTCGAGCTACGACACGGTCGCGGCACCCGTCGGGAGTGAAAACGTCGCTGCTCGCGTCGCCCACGAAGTGCCCGGCATCGATCTGATCGTGTACGGGCACTCGCACCGAGAGATGGCCGACACGGTGATCAACGGCACGCTGCTGATGCAGCCGCGGAATTGGGCGACGAGTGTAGCGATCGCGCACCTCGGCCTGACGCGGCGCGACGGCCGGTGGCGCGTGACGTCGCGACGAAGCAGCGTCGTGCCCGTCGCCGGACATCGCGAGAGTCCGGCCGTGGTCGCGGTGACGCAGGAAGGGCATCGCGAAACGCTTCGCTATGTCACCACGTCGATCGGTATGACACCGGTGGCGTGGCGCGCCGACTCGGCGCGCGTCGTCGACACGCCGCTGATGGACTTCATCCTCGAGGTCGAGCGCAACGCGTCAGGGGCACAGCTCGCGTCGACGGCGGCGTTTTCACTGGACGCGTCGCTCGCGGCGGGGCCGATCACGGTCGCTCGTCTTGCCGCGCTCTATCCCTACGACAACACACTGCGCGCGGTAAAGATCTCGGGAGCTCAGCTCCGCGCGTATCTCGAGCAGAGCGCCCGCTATTTCCGGGAGGCCGCCGACGGCCGATTCGGCATCGACGCGTCGATTCCGGGCTACAACTACGACATGGTCGCTGGTGTCGATTATACGATCGACGTCTCGCGGCCGATCGGCGATCGCATCGTGACGCTCGCGTACGAGGGTCGCCCGGTGGCGGCGACCGACACGTTCACCATGGCGCTCAACAATTACCGGCAGACCGGCGGCGGCGGCTTCTCGATGCTTCGCGACGCGCCCGTCGTCTACGACCGCCAGCTCGAGATTCGGCAGCTCCTGATCGACGAGGTGAAGCGCCGCGGCACCATCACGCCGGCCGATTATTTTCATCCCAACTGGCGGATCGTTCCCGCCTCCGCGATCGCCAATCTTCTTTCCGGACAAAAGTGACAGATCGGTTGGTTCGAGTATTCGTAAACGCCTCCGGCGTCGACGTGCCGTCGGGAGCGACCGCGTTGGACGCGGTTCGTGCATGGGACGCGAGCGCCGCCGCCGAAGTCGAAGGCGGACGCCGCTTGATCACGGACAGCCGTGGACTTCCGATCGATGCCGCGGCGACGATGACCGCCGGCTCGATCATTCGCCTGGTCGCGAAACGCGACCGCGCGGCCGCCGACGACTCCGCCGAATGACGGAATGCCGCTGATTCATTCGGAGCTGCTGCGGCGTCTTCCAAAAGCCGAACTTCATTGCCATCTCGACGGCTCGGTGCGTCCCGAGACGCTGCTCGAGCTCGCGCGCGAATATCGGCAGCCCGTTCCGCGCGACGACGCCGACGCCTTGCGCGAATATATGCGCGTGGACGACGCGCAGAGCCTCGAGGACTACCTCGCGCGCTTCGACGTGACGCTCGGGGTGATGCAGACGGCCGAGGCGCTGGAGCGAATCGCGTACGAGCTGGCGATCGACGCGGCGCGCGACGGTGTCTGGTACATCGAAATCCGGTACTCACCCGTTCTGAACGTGAGGCGCGGGCTCACACTCGGCGCCGCCATCGAGGCGCCGCTGCGCGGCCTCGAGCGCGCGCGGGACGACGGCGGCGCCATCGGACGCGTCATCGTATGCGGATTGCGCCACATGCCGCCCGACGTTTCGATGGAATTGGCGAGGCTCGCCGTCGCGTACAAAGACCGCGGCGTGGTGGCGTTCGATCTCGCCGGCGGCGAGCTCGGAAACCCGGCCGCGCCCCACGCCGCCGCGTTTGCGTACGCGCGCGAGCACGACCTCGCGTGCACCTGCCATGCCGGCGAAGGCGCCGACGCATCGTACGTCCGCGAGGCGGTGCACGTCTGCGGCGCCAACCGGATCGGACACGCCACGCGCTTGTTCGAGGACGAGTCGCTGACGCAGTACGTGAACGACCGCCGTATCGCGCTCGAGATCTGTCTCACAAGCAACGTCCAGACGCACGCCGTAGAGTCGTACGAGTCGCACCCGTTGCGCCGCTATTTCGATCGCGGGATGAACGTCGTGCTCAACACGGACAACCGGCTGATGAGCGGCACGACGTTGACGGACGAATACCTCTGGGCGGCAAAGTCGCTCGGCTTCAACTTCGACGAGCTCGCGCAAATCGCCGTCAACGGTTTCGCCAGCGCGTTCCTGCCGTGGCAGGAGCGTGAGTCCCTCGTCCAGCGCGCGCACGCCGAGATCGACGCGATTCGAAACGATGGACGGAGCTGACGTGAGCGGACGCGACGAGCCGTTCGGCACGCGGTCCGCGTTCGTCGCCGCGGACTTCATTCGCTCGCGACTCGAAGAGCAGCCCGGCAAGATCGCGATCGTTCTCGGCTCGGGCCTCGGCGGCCTTGCACGACGGATCGAATCGGCGGAGAGAATCGAGTTCGGCGACATCCCGGGCTTTCCTGAGTCCACAGTCGTTGGCCACGCGGGCGCGTTGATCTGCGGACGCCTCGCGGGAAAGGCCGTGCTGGCGCTCTCAGGCCGTTTTCACGTCTACGAGGGTCACGGGGCGCGGCTGGCAGGTTTCCCGATCCGCGTGATGCATGCACTGGGAGCCCGAACCCTGATCGTGTCGAATGCCGCTGGCGGAGTGAACCGCCTCTGGCAAGCGGGCGACCTCATGGTGATCCGCGACCACATCAACCTGACGTTCAGGAATCCACTGATCGGTGCCGTGGAGCAGGGAGATCTCCGCTTTCCCGACATGTCGGAGCCGTACGACTCAACACTCGCCGACCTCGCACACCACGTCGCGTCGGAGCAGGGCATGTCCCTGCGCGACGGCGTGTACGCTGGGCTTCTCGGCCCCGCCTACGAGACGCCGGCCGAAGTGCGCATGCTCGAACGCCTCGGCGCGGATGCGGTCGGGATGTCAACGGTGCCTGAGGTGATCGTCGCCCGTGCGCGTGGAATGAAAGTGCTCGGGATCAGTTGCATCACCAACATGGCGTGCGGTATCTCGGCCGCGCCGTTGTCGCACGAGGACGTACTGGAAACGACGCGGCGAGTCGGAGAGAAATTCGCGGGGCTGGTGGAAGGGATAGTCCGCTCTCTTTGAGGGCGAGGCAATGGCCCAGCGACGCAAAGGCAAACGCGCGACTGCCGAACAGCGCGACTGCCTAAAGGCGCGGCTGCCAGACGGCGCAACTGCCAAGAGGCGCAAGCGGCCTTCGGCCGAGGAACGCGCAACATTGAATGGAACGCTGTTACCAAAGCGTCGCCGAGGAGACGCTTCGCGCCCAATCACAAGGTCAAGACACGCCCAGCGAAAGGCGCGAAGCGCCCATGCGCCACTTGGCAGTCGCGCCGTTCGGCAGCCGCGCCCCTTGGCAGGTGCGCCTTTCGGCCGGTGCGCGGTCGCCTTTTTGCGCGGTTGCCTTTTGCGCGGTTGCCTTTGCGCGGTCGCTTACCGCCCCGCCACCCGAGGCGGCGGGGGTAAACTCCTTACTCGCGCCTTAAAGTCCTGGAATGCCCGCGTATCTGACGTCAGCGTCCGAATGATCGCCGGATTGATCTTCGCCACTTGAGCCCGCGTGTCGTTGATGCGGGTTTCCTCGAGCGGGTGATCGGCGAACCAGGCGTCGAGCGCGCCCGGCTGCGATTGGCGCTCGGCCAATAACTTCTCGAACATCTCCGGCATGCCGTTCGGGTTGATGCCCGTGCGAACCAATTCGTCGACGCCGGCCGCGTCGGCCTGCGCTTCGTCGTCGCGGCTGAACTTGGCGAACACGGCGCTGCCCGCGATCTGGATGCCTGCCTGACCGAGGCCCGAGTTACAGACGCTGGTCAGCGCGCACAGTACGCCGGCGCCGACGTTCGCGCCCTGCATCTGCTCCATCTGCTTCACGGAGTGTCGAAGCACGACGTGTCCAATTTCGTGGGCGACGACCGAAGCAAACTGATCGAGACGGTCTGAGCGCTCGACGACCCCTCGGTTCACGTAGATGTAGCCACCCGGCAGCGCGAACGCGTTGAAGTCGTTCGTGTTGACCAGGTAGAAATGCCAGTCCAGGTCACCGCGCGCCGTCACGTGGGCGATGGAGTCACCGAGCGTGTTCAGATACCGGTTGATTGCCGGATCCTGGATGATCGGCAGTTGCGCGTTGACCTGCTGCGCCTGTTGCGCCCCGATCTCGACTTCCTGCTGTTGCGAGATGCCGCACGCCGCCGACATCCCCCCCAAGGCGGCCATTGCCGCCCCCGCAACGAATCGTCTCATCGTTAGTATCCTGTCCGACTGAAGTGTTCGGTCGTCCCAAAGGCAAAACATATTCCCGATGAAGCTTCTAACGGTCGCTCGCGATCTGCGCCGGCGGAAAGCACGAGAGCGTCAGCACCTGTTCGTCGCCGAAGGCGTGCGGGCGGTGGATGAGCTCCTGCGCTCCTCGCTTAAAGTGTCCGGCGTGCTCATCGGGCCTCAGTTCGAGGATCAGTCTCGCGCGGCGGCCATCCACGACCTGATTGCCAAGCGATCCGTCCCCGAACAGCGCGTCGACTTTCGAGAGTTCGCCTCCGCGGCTGAGACCGATTCCCCGCAAGGTATCCTGGCAATCGCCGAAGCGCCGGGCTGGGTCTTGTCGGACATCGAGCTCCCGGCAAAGGTCCGCATCCTCGTCCTGGACGGGCTGCAGGATCCGGGGAACGTCGGCACCATCATTCGAACAGCGGAAGCGCTTGGCGTCACAGCGACATACGCCCTGCCCGGAACGGTTGACCTCTGGAACCCCAAGGTCGTCCGTAGCGGGATGGGATCCCACTTCAGACACCCCTGTTTGTTTGGTACCTGGGATGAGCTCGACACGTTCCGGGCGAGCCGGGGAGGGGGTTTTTCGGTTTGGGGGGCTGACGCGTCCGGGACGCCGCTGTCGGCGGCTCCCGTACCCGATCGTCTCGCCTTGATCGTCGGCAACGAAGGCGCGGGCTTGTCGGCCGAATCCCGCACCCGGCTCGATCACACGGTCGCGCTGCCCATTTCGGCTAATGTCGAGTCACTCAACGTCGCCGTGGCGACCGGAATCCTCCTCTACGAGCTGAGAGCGTGAGCGCGTCGACCTATCTGCTTGTCTACACGTTCGTGCTCGGAGCCTGCATCGGCTCGTTCCTCAACGTCTGCATCGTCCGCTGGCCGGAGGAGCGGTCGATCCTCCGGCCGCGCTCGCGGTGTCCGCGTTGCGGGAATCAGCTGAGCTGGATCGAGAACATTCCCGTGGTCAGCTGGCTTCTGCTGCGCGGAAAATGCCGGTGCTGCGACGAGCGCATCTCGGTGATGTACCCGTTGGTCGAGCTCGCGGTCGGTCTCGGATGGATGGCCGCGGCATGGCATTTCGGGTTCACGTTCACGGCGTTTCGCGTCGCCGTCTTCGGCACCACGCTCCTCGGCGTCGCCGTCACCGACGCGAAGCACTATCTGATTCCCGACGGCTTCACTCTGTTCGGACTGGTGTTCGCCCTGGTCACGTCGGTCATCGCCTTCTTCCAAACCGAAACTCAGCTGTTCGCCACTCCGTACGATGCACTAGTGGGTGCGTGCGCCGGCGCGGGGATGATCGCCATCGTCGGCTGGCTCGGCGAAGTCGTCACTAAGCGCGAAGCAATGGGCTTGGGCGACGTGACGCTGATGGCGTTCGTCGGTGCGGCGCTCGGGCCGGCGCGCGCGCTCATCACGGTGTTCTTCGGCGCAACGCTTGGCGCGCTCACATTTGTGGGCCTCGTCATTCCGGTAGCGTTGATGCGGCGCGGACATGCGCGCGAGCAAACCGAGCTCGCGCTCGGATCAGCGCCGTTCGAGATGCCGCTCGTGCCATTCGGTGTCTTCCTTGCGCCTGCCGCGCTCCTCACGTTGTTTTTTGGAGACGCGCTGCTGGCGTGGCTCACTCGCGGGTAGTTGTCATCCTGAGCGAGCGTAGCGAGCGAGGGATCTATTGTCCTTACCTGATTATCGGACCGGGACAGTAGATCCCTCGGGCGCTTCGCGCCCTCAGGATGACGGGAAAAACGCATGATCGGTGAATATCTGAGAAACGAAACCTCCGGTGGCGCGCTTGGCCGCTTCACGCGCGACCTTACCGCCGATGCCCGGGCTGGCCGCCTCGAGCCCGTCCGCTGTCGCGAACAGGAAGTCTCGCGGGTCATCGACATCCTCCTTCGTCACGGCAAGAACAATCCAACCCTCGTCGGGCCGGCCGGCGTCGGCAAGACGGCGATCGCCGAAGGATTGGCTCAGCGCATCGCCGCCGAGGCGGTGCCGATCGTCCTCAAGTCCGTTCGGCTGCTCTCGCTGGATCACGTCGCCCTGCTCGCCGGCACGACGTACCGCGGGCAGTACGAGGAGCGCATCCGGGCGCTCGTCGCCGAGACGACGGCCGCCACGGACGTCATCCTGTTCATCGACGAGCTGCACAATCTCATCGGTCAGGGCACGGCGATCGGCGCGGCGATGGATGCGGCCAACATGCTCAAGCCGGCGTTGGTGCGCGGCGACTTCCGCGTCATCGGCGCGACGACGAGCGACGAATACGAGCGGTGGGTCGAGGGCGATCCGGCGCTCGAGCGGCGCTTCCAGAAAGTCGTCGTGCGCGAGCTCGGCGAGCTCGAGACGCTGGAGATTCTGCAGGCGCGCAAGGAACGACTGGAGAGGCACCACAACGTGCTCATCTCCGACGAGGCGCTCCGCGCCGCCGTGAAGTTGACCGACGCGTACGTCACCGATCGCATGCGGCCCGACAAAGCAATCGACGCCATCGACGAAGCCTGCGCACACATGCAGGCGGTGATTCAATATTCCGAACGCACTGAAACGCTCATCCAGCGCCGCATGTCGCTGCTCAAGGAGCTGGCGCGCATCGAGCGCGAGGACGAGAAGCGAAAACCGGCCGACCGGGGAGGGACGTCGCGGGAGTCGCCGAGCGCGTTCGAGCGTTTCGGCGCCGAGCTGGAAGCGTTGTTCGTCGGCGCGCCGGCGACGACGACCCCGGTGAACGGAACCGAGGCGCAACCGGCCCCGGTCCCCGAGCGCGCGCGTCCCTCGATGCTTGCGCCGCTCGAAGCGGATCTGGGACGGCAGTTGATGGAGGAAGGCGTGGTCATTCGCGGGCACGACATCGCGCGCGTGGTCGGATTGATGGCCGGCACCGACGTTGAGTGGCGCGAAACCGACAATACATGAGACGAACCATCGCGCTGTTGTTGCTCGCGGCCTCCGCCTGTCGCGGCGGTGACGCCGCCGGAAAGGGCCCCTACGCCGACAAAGTCGAAGCCGACGTCCCCAAGATCGAACAAGCGCTCGGCGTGAAGTTCAAGACGCCGCCCAAGCTCGAGGTTCGATCGCGCGACCAGGTCCGCGATTTTCTGCTGCGGCGCCTCCGCGAGCCGGATGTCCAAAAACAGCTCGCGAATCAGGAGGCGATCTACAAGCTGCTCGGCATGGTTCGCGACACGATGCACCTTGGCGACTTCTACGTGAAGGTGCTGACCGAACAGATCATGGGATTCTACGATCCCAAGACCAAGGTGTTGTACGTCGTCGATGGCGCGCCCGAGGAATACGTCGGCATCACGATCATGCACGAGCTCGTGCACGCGCTGCAGGATCAGTACGTCAATCTCGACTCGCTCGAGCAGCCGACGGACAACGACGACCGCTCGCTCGCCGCGCAGGCGATCGTCGAAGGGCAGGCGACGTACGAGCAGGCGTACATCATGGCCGGCGGGGCGGGGAACATCGCCGCGCAACTTCCCGGCGGTTGGGAGTCGATGCGCCAGACCATACGCGAGATGCAGGCGACACAGCCCGTGTTCGCCTCGGCGCCGACGGTGATCCAGGAAACGCTCCTCTTCCCGTACATCAACGGCGCTGACTTCGTTCGTCGCTTCAAGGCACGCGAGCCCGGCAAGCTGCCTCTCACCGATATGCCGATCTCGACGAAGCAGCTGATGCACGATTCGGCGTTCTTCACGAAGGCTCGTGATGTGCCGAGCGAAGTCACGCTGCCGTCGATTCCAGGCATGGTGGACCAGAACGCGTTCGGCGAGTTCGGGACGCGGCTCTACCTCTACCAGCACACGAAAAATCAGGACCTGTCGATTCGCGCATCGAATGGCTGGGACGGTGACCGCTACGCGCTGGTGAAGACGCCGAGTGGCTACGCGCTCGTGTGGGCGACGGTGTGGGACACGCCGGGCGACGCCGCCGAGTTCATGTCGGCGATCGATCAGGTGATGCGCGAGCGGTTCAACGTCCGTCCGCGCGTGAAGGGTGAGCAGCGACACTTCGATACCGACAAGCGGGTCGTCGAGGTCGACGTGCGCGAGGTGGACGGCCGCCCCGTCGTGTTGTACGTCGACGTCCCGACGGCGGTGAGTCCGTCGTCGCTCGTCGATTTCGCCAAGGTGAAGGTGACGCCGCGGTGACCCAACCCGCGGAGTCGGCGGGACGAGTCGTACCCGCGCCACAGCCGGGTTCGATGCCGGCAATGGCGATCCCGCACGACGAGGCTGTCCGGCAGGCGCGGCTCGACACGATGAAGCGACGGGCGACGTTGCTTCTCGCCGGAGCGACGGTCCTTTTTGTCATCACGCGCGCCTTCGAGTCGCGGTACCCGTGGATCGGCTACATTCGTGCGACGATGGAAGCGGCGATGGTCGGCGGACTCGCCGACTGGTTTGCGGTGACGGCGCTCTTCCGGCATCCGCTCGGCATTCCGATCCCGCACACGGCGATCGTGCCGTCGCGCAAAGACCGCGTTGGTCGCACGCTCGGCGCGTTCGTGCAGCGGAACTTCCTGACGAGAGAGGTCATCGAGTTCCGGCTGCGTTCACTACAGGTCGGCCGGCGTCTCGCCGAGTGGCTCGCCGATCCGGCGAATGCGCGGACGATCTCGCGAAATGTCGCCGTGGCGCTCAGCTCGGCCGCGGAGATGCTGCGCGACGAAGACGTCCAGGAGATGCTCGACCGCAGTCTCGCCAAGCGCGTCCGGACCATGCACCTCGCTCCGCTCATCGGCAAAGTGCTCAACGTGATGACGGAGGACGATCGGCATCAGGAAGTGCTCGATGAGGTCATCGTGCTCGCGTCTCGCACGGTGAACGAGAACAGTGACCTCATTCGCGAGCGCATCGAGAAGGAAACGCCGTGGTGGATTCCTTCGGCGGTCGACGACAAGATCTTCAAGCGCGTGCTCGGCGCGATACAGCGACTGCTCTCGGAGCTGAGTGTCGATCGCGATCACCCGCTGCGTGAGCGTTTCGATGAAGGGCTGCATCGGTTCATCGACCAGCTGAACACGTCGCCGCAGCTTGCGGAACGCGTCGACGGCTGGAAGGAAGATTTCCTCGACAATGAGGCGGCGCGGCGCTTCTCGCAGTCGATGTGGGAGGAAGTAAAGGAGGCCCTCGCGCGATACGCGACGAATCCCGGCGCCGCCACGCCGAATGCGATCGAAAAGGCGCTCGTCACGTTTGGCGAGAAAGCGATGGACGATCCGGAGCTTCTCGCCAAGATGGATAACTTTGCCGTGGATGTCGCCGTGTTCCTTGTCGCGCGGTATCAGGACGAGGTGGCGGAACTGATCTCCTCGACCGTCGCGGGCTGGGACCCCGAGCTCACCTCGCGCCGCGTCGAGCTGGCGATCGGGCGCGACCTGCAGTTCATCCGCATCAACGGCACGATCGTCGGCGGGCTGGCGGGCCTGGTCATCTATCTGCTGTCGAAGTTGGCGCCGTAGCGGCAGGGCACGGTTGCGCGCCGCTTCGCCGACCGGATATTTCACGGGACTTCCAGCGGGAACCGGCTCTTGCCCACCAGCAGCCCCACCAAGATCGGAAAGTACGACGTCGAGGAGCGCATCGGTGAAGGCGCGATGGGCGTCGTCTATCGCGCGCTCGACCCAATGCTCAAGCGGCGCGTCGCGATCAAGGTCATGGGCGAGGCATTCGCGCAGAACGACGATTTGCGCGAACGATTCCTGCGAGAGGCGCAGGCGGCCGGGTCGCTCCAGCATCCCAACGTCATCACGATCTACGACTTCGGCGAGGTAGACGGACACCTCTACATCGCGATGGAGTTCGTCGAGGGGCAGGACGTCGCCGAGCTGCTGGCACATCAGGCGCCGCTGAGCCTCGTCGCCAAGCTCGACATCGCTATCGGGGTCCTCCAGGGACTCGCGTTCGCGCACAGGCGCGGCATCGTCCATCGCGACATCAAGCCGGCGAATATTCGTGTGGACGCGGAAGGCAACGCACGCATCATGGATTTCGGGGTGGCGCATTTCGCGTCGTCGAACATGACGCGAACCGGCGTGATGATCGGCACGCCCAGCTACATGGCTCCGGAGCAGATCACCGGCGGCTCCGTCGGCCCGCAAGGCGACGTCTTTTCGCTCGGCGCGGTCCTGTACGAGCTTCTCACGGGAACGAGTCCGTTTGCCGGTGGCTCCCTGCAGGCGGTGATGTACCGAGTGTTGAGCGAGACGCCCGCTCCGCCGGGATCTATGGTCCCCGGGCTGACATCCCAGCTCAACGAGATCGTGCTCCGCGCGCTGGCCAAGGAGCCGTCGCACCGGTACATGTCGGCGCTCGACATGGCGAACGATCTGCTCGCGGTGCGCGCATCACTCGATGAGCGTTCGTCATCGCCAGGCACGCTGTCTCTGCGCGCGACGATTGAGTCGGCGCTCGACGAGCGGCGAACGAGCACCTTCAGACGTGTGCGTCGCCGGCGGTTCGCGTTGGGCGGCGGTGGAGTCGTTGCTGCCGTCGTTCTCGTGCTCAGCGGATGGCTGCTCGCGCGCCGAACTGGCATCCCGTCTTCCTCGCAAACGGCAACTGTCGCCGCGCCCGGCCGCACCGATTCGGAGGCTACGGCTCCGGCGAGCGCCACGGTGTCTCGGACCCCCGCGCCACCGCCGGAGCAGGCGCGCCAGGCGCAACGGCCGGAGACGCAACCGGCTACCAAGACTCGTCCGACCGCTCCCGCATCGGGGGTCGCTCGCGGCAAATCAGGCGTCGCCGACACCGGCGTAACGACGGCGAAGCCAATTCCGAGCTCGCCGCAACCGCAGACTGCCGCTCGTGCCGATGTCACGCCGGCCGGCAATCCGCAGCCGGTGATAACGACTCCGCCGCCGGTCGCCACCGCGATACCAAATTCGCCGCCGAATACTCCACCCGTGACGAGCAGTTCCACGGAGCCGTCGGGAGCTTCGGCCGCGGCTACCGCCGCCGCGGCGACCGCCGCCGCGGCGACCGCCGAGATCAACTCCGTTATCGACGCCTACGCGCACGCGATCGAATCGCGCGATCTCGGCGAGCTTCGACGGGTGTATCCAGCGATGACAAACGACCAAGCATCGGCGTTCGCCGACTTCTTCAAATCCACTCGGACGCTTCGTGCGTCACTCGCGGTGAAATCCTCGCGTACCGACGGTAACCGCGTCACGGCGCACGTTATAGGCACCTACGAATTCACGACAACGTCCGGTCGCAGCCAACAACAACCCGTTTCGTTCGAAGCGGAGCTGCGCCGGGAAGGTGCAGCTTGGAAGCTCAGCGCGATTCGTTGAGCCGAGCCGCCGAGCCGCCGAGCCGCCGAGCTAGAAGCTGAACTCGAGGGACGACGTGTAGCTGATGTTCGGCCGCATGCCGCCGCGGTTGAGCGGGACGAGGACGTTGGCGACGAGTGTGAATCCATTCGGCAGTTGGTATTTCCCGCCGAATGAGCCGTTCACGAGATCATCCCGCTCATCCGGGATCGTTGTCGGGTTGATCACACGATGAAACGGCGCGTCGTATGTCACCGGTCCCGGGATCCGCAGGTTCGAGCGTCCGACCTGCAACGCGCTCACGAGATCGACGGCAAGCGTCACCTTCGGCGCGATCAGGTCGTCGAAGCCGCCCACGATGATTACGGCGTCGTTCCATGGCAGATCGTGCTTCGCCGCGTGAAAGGCGTATCCGATGTTGGCGTGCGGTGAGAAGCCGTTGATCTCGCCGGAGATCACCGCCATGCCGCGCGCCGAGAAGACTCCGGCACCGAGGAGATCGTCCGATGCGCCCGTGGCGAAACGGGCTTCTCCGAGCAGCGCCACCCGGCTTCGATCGGATTCGTGAATCTTGAGCTGCGATCGCACGGCGACGTCGCCGAGGCCGAACGCCGAGCCGTCGACGGCGCGCGTAGCGGATAGCACCGGATTGGTCGGCGTGCCGGCAAAGAAGTGAGCGGCGCTCGGACCGCCGAACGGGATGATCTGCGCGTCACTTTGGCCGTGCATGTGCGTCGACACGAGCGGAACAACGAGCCCGACGTCGAGACGGTCGGTGAGTCCGTACGTCGCGTAGAGATTCGTCACCGACACGTTCACGTCGAGATTGAGGCGGAACTGCATGATGTCGTTCTCGAGATTGGGAATCCCCATCTTCGAGCAATCGCCCGCGGCGATCGAGTCGCACCCTGGCGTGTTCTGGTTGGTGACGTTCTCGTGGGTGAAGATCAGCTCCACGTCGTTCAACGGGACGCCGCGCAGCGATGTGAAATGAAAGCTGTTGCGACTGATCCCAACGACCGTTCGGCCCTTGCCCAGGGTTTGCGCGCGTTCGGCGAAGATGGGGCCCGCTGATGTCGATGTCTTGACCGGCACGCCCGCCTCGAATCGGAAGGTCGTGCCGCCGGACGTCGCGCCGATCGGCAGATTGCCGACGCTGGTCGCGACGGCGCCGGTGATGAACGCGATCAGGCTGCCATTCTCCGAGACCGCGGCCGGCACGAAATGCGTCCCGTGGACGCGGATCGACGCCGGATTATTCGGATCGGCCGTGCCGGCGAGAAAGAGCGGATCCTCGCCGGACCCGAAGATAAAGAGCTGCGAGATCTTGCCGCGCAGCGACTGATCGATCTGCGCCCGCGCCGTGGCCGCACCTGACGAGACAAGAAGCGCGGCGACTGCGGCAAAGACGATGCGCCGAGAGAGGCAGGCCATGAATCACCATGATTGAGACGCCGAAGAAGCTATGCGTGGTCGATGGCTCGTCAACGTATCGACGACCTTTGTCGCAGCCCGCGGCGGAGGCATCTTTGGGCGATGCACGACGCCCACGCTTTCCTGCAGAATCTCGCGCTGGTCCTGTGCGTCGCCGCCGTGACGACGGTGTTGTTCCACCGGCTGCGGCAGCCGGTGGTGTTCGGCTACCTGCTTGCCGGCATGATCGTCGGGCCGTACGTGCCACTTCCGCTCGCCGCGGACGAGAACATCATCCGCACGCTCTCCGAGCTGGGCGTGATCCTGTTGATGTTCTCGCTGGGCCTCGAGTTCAGCATTCGTCGCGTCGCCAAGCTCGCCACGACGTCCGGCCTCGGGGCACTGGCCGAGACGAGCTTGATGTTCGGCCTCGGGTACGTAGCCGCCGGTGCGCTCGGTCTCGAGCCGCTCGAGCGCGTCTTTGCCGGCGCGATGGTCGCCATCTCCAGTACGACGATCATCGCCAACGCGTTCGCCGAGCGGGGTGTGCGCGGCCGCGTGCGCGACACGGTGTTCGGGATTCTCATCATCGAAGACCTCATCGCGATCCTGCTCGTCGCGACACTCACGGCGGTTGCGGCGGGCGGTGGCCTGTCGCCCGCCGCCTTCGCGACGACCGTCGTGCGGCTCGTCATGTTCCTGGTCGGGCTCATCATGATCGGGTTGCTGGTCGTGCCGAGGACGATCCGCGGCGTGGTCGAGGCGAATCGCAACGAGATGACGCTCCTGTGGAGCGTAGGCATTTGCTTCGCCGCCGCGCTCCTCGCCGCGGCGTTCGGTTATTCGGTCGCGCTTGGCGCGTTCATCGCCGGATCGCTGGTCGCGGAATCCGGCGACGGCCAGAAGATCGAGCACCTCGTACAGCCGTTGAAGGATCTCTTCGTCGCCATGTTCTTCGTGTCGGCGGGCATGCTGATCGACCCGCGGGTCCTCGTCGAGCAATGGCCGGTCGTCGCGACGCTCTCGCTCGTCGTGATCGGCGGCAAGATCATTGCCGTCACGGTGGGTGCGTTCCTGGCCGGGAATGGGCTGCGAGCCTCGGTGTTCGCCGGAATGAGCCTCGCGCAGATCGGCGAGTTCTCGTTCATCATCGCCGCGATCGGAACGTCGGCCGGCGCGATTCGAGGTTTCTTGTATCCGGTGGCGGTCGCCGTCTCGGCGATCACGACGTTGTTCACGCCGTGGCTCATTCGGGCCGCCGGCCCGACGGCGTCGTTCGTCGACCGCAAGCTGCCGAAGCCGATTCAGACGTTCGTCGCGCTGTACGGCACCTGGGTGGCGCGTCTCTCGGCTCCCCGCGAGGGGGCGGGCGGTCAACTGCGCGTGCGTCGCCTCGTCCGCCTCGTCATCCTCGACGCATTACTCCTCGCCCTTCTCATCATCGGCAGTGCGCTCGAGCGTGACCGCTTCGCGACCGTGATGCGTACGTGGACCGACGTATCGGAAGACGTATCACAGATCCTCGTGTTCGCCGGCACGGTGGCGATTGCCGTCCCGCTCGTGGTCGGGTTGGTGCGCGTAGCGTGGAGACTCGCGCTCGTTCTCGCGATACGCGCGCTACCGACGCCGGAGAAGGGTGTCGATTTCGCGCAGGCGCCTCGCACGGCGTTCGTCACGACGCTGCACATTGGGATACTCCTCGCCGTAGGTGTGCCGCTGTTCGTGCTGGCGCAGCTGGCGATTCCCGAGATGCCCGGTTCTGTGTTGGCGCTCGTCGCGCTGGGGATCTTCGCCGTCGCGTTCTGGCGCTCGGCGCGCAATCTTCACGGCCACGTTCGGGCCGGCGCGCAGATCATCGTGTCGGCGCTTGCCCAAAACACCTTCTCCACGGACGAAGAGCTCTCGAAGACCATGGAACATGTCAGTGCGGCGCTGCCCGGCCTCGGCGAGCCCACGCCGGTGGTGCTTCACGAGTCGAGCCACGCGGTCGGACGCACCCTCGCGGAGCTCAATCTCCGCGGGCTGACCGGCGCGACGATTCTCGCCATCTCGCGCCCGTCGGCGTCGGGCGAGGAGCAGCTTGTGCCGACAGGAAGGGATCGGCTGCGGGCGGGGGACGTGCTCGCGCTCGCCGGTTCGAACGACGCAGTAGCGAACGCCCGCGAACTGCTCGACGCGTGAGCGTGTCCACGCCGCGTCGCTCGGTCCGCGTCGCGCTGCTGCTCGCGGCGCTGGCTGGTGCATGCAGGCCGGCGACCCCGCCGAGCGGCTCCGCGCGCGAGCTGCGGTGGGGCGGTGACGCCGAGGGCGGCGCGCCGTTCGTCGAGGCCGATCCCGCGGATCCGACAAAGGTCCGCGGCTTCGACGTCGAGATCGCGGGCATGATCGCGCGTGGGCTCGGGCGATCGCCGCGGTTCGTGCAGGTGGCGTGGGCGTCGATCGAGGCGTCGGTGGAACGCGGCGACTTCGAAGTCGGGTTGTCGGGCGTCGAGGATCGTCCCGATCTACGGTCGCGTCACGCCGTGAGCATTCCGTACTACGAGTTCCACGAAGTCCTCGCCGTACGCCCGGCGGATGCCGCGCGCTACGCGACGTTGCGGGCCCTCAAGGGCCATCGTGTCGCCACGCTCGGCTCGACGCAAGCCTATGCGATTCTGATCGCCGCGCGGGACAGCTTGGGAGTTATTCCCATTTCGTACGACGACGACGTCCACCCGTACGACGATCTGGTCGCCGGCCGTGTCGATGCCGTGCTCCTCGACAACATCATCGCCGAGCGGTCGCTGCGGCGAAGCGGGGGGAAAGGCTTCGTCATTCAGCCCGAACCAGTAGCGACGGGCCACTACGTAGCGGTGCTCGCCCGATCAGACAGCGCGCTGCGTGATTCGGTCGACGCGCTTCTGCGCGACCGCATGCGAGACGGATCGCTCGAGAAGACTTTCCGCGCGTGGAACGTGTGGAACGATGCTCAGGCGAGATACATCGACGCCGCATCGGCGCGCGCGCCATCCGACGCCGGCAGTCCGACGCAGAATCCGCGGTCAGCCGCCGCTTATCTGCCGTCGTTGCTTCGCGCGGCGTTCGTGACGCTAGCCCTCTCCTGTTTGGCGATGACGCTCGCCGTCGCCGCGGGCGCGGCGATCGCGGCGGGGCGCGTCTACGGTTCGGCGCCGGCGCGCGCGCTGCTCGCGACGTACGTGGAGGTCGTTCGAGGGACGCCGGTGCTGCTCCAACTGTTCGTGCTCTACTACGGCCTCTCCAGTGTCGTGCGGTTACCTGCCTTCCTCGCCGCCGTGCTCGGCCTCGGCCTCAACTACGCTGCGTACGAGTCGGAGATCTATCGCGGCGCTTTGCAGGCGATTCAGCGCTCGCAGCTCGAGGCAGGGCGCACGCTTGGACTCTCCGAGTGGCAGATCTTTCGTCTCGTACGCGCCCCGCAGGCGTTGCGTCTGGCGCTGGCGCCGATGACGAACGATTTCGTGGCGCTCCTCAAGGACTCGTCGCTGGTTTCCGTGATCACCGTCGTCGAGCTCACCAAGCAGACGGCGATCTATGCGACGAACATCGGCAGCTGGGTGGTGCCGGGCGCGCTGTGCGCGCTGGCCTATCTCGCGTTCTCGCTTCCGTTGGCGCGATTCGCACGGCGTCTCGAGCGGCGATGGAGCGGCGCGTGAGCAATCCGCTCGTTGTTCGCGATCTCGGCCTCAAGCGCGGCGATCGGATCATTCTCGACGGCGTGACGTTCGAGGTCGAGCCGGGCGAGCTGTGTGCGCTGATGGGCGCGTCCGGCGCCGGCAAGTCGACGATCCTGCGCGCCATCGCGGCGCTCGAGCCCTTCGATGCGGGCACGGTCATGTTGGACGAAGCGAAGCTTGTCCCCGGACCGGTGCCGCCGCAGTCCCGACTCAAAGAGCTTCGGCGCCACGTTGGCTTCGTTTTTCAGGCGCCATCGCTGTTCGAGCACATGACGGCGCTCGACAACGTGATGCTCGCCCTCGTCCACGCGCTTCGCTGGCCGCGCGATAAATCCGAACGCGTCGCGGCGGAGTTGCTCGAGTCACTCGGCGTCGGTGGCCGCTCCGGCGCGTACCCGCGCGAGCTCTCGGGCGGCGAGGCGCAACGCGTGGCGATCGCGCGGGCTCTCGCCCCCGATCCCGCCGTCCTGCTCATGGACGAGCCGACCGCGGCGCTCGACCCGGCCCGGCGCGGCGTGCTCGGCGAGCTCCTTCGCGATCTGGTGAAACAGGGCCGCGCACTGCTCGTCGCCACGCACGACGTGGACTTCGCGCGCAGTTACGCGGACCGCGTCATCGAGCTCGCCGATCGACGCATCGTTGCGCCTGGGAGCTCTCCCAGCGGCGTTTGAAGAAAATGTTATCACGGCAGTCGACTGCCGTAGACTGACAACGCCGTCTCCGTGCCAATCCGTGCAATCCGTGCTGTTATCCGTGTCAACTTCTGTTGACCCAAGATTTCTAAGCGCCAGATCATCCACGACGAACTGTATGGCGAAGGGTTTTGACGCGGATGAACTGCACGGATGAACGCGGATCGGTGCGGAGACGGCGTGACGAGTGACTGCGGTTAGATGAGGGAATGAAAAAAAGAAACGGGCGCCGAGACTCTCGGCGCCCGTCACCTTTTTCACGAGGCCTTCCCCTAGTCACCGATCGCTACCCCTGCTTCCTCGGCGCGATCGGCGGGTGTCGTCGACCCGGCGAGCCCCGGGGACGGCTCGGGTTGAACCTGATCCGCGAGCTCGTCCGACACCGGCTCGAGCAGCGCCAGTCGCAGGACTTCGTCCATTCGCTCGACGAAGACGAACGACATGCTCCGTTTCACTTCGTCCGGAACATCGCGCAGGTCCTTTTCGTTCGACTTCGGCATGATGATCTCACGCAGGCCGGAGCGATACGCGGCGAGCACCTTCTCCTTTACGCCGCCAATCTCCAGCACCTTCCCGCGCAGCGTCACTTCGCCGGTCATCGCGATGTCGCGACGCACCGGGCGTCCGCTCAGCGCGCTGGCAATCGCGAGCGTGAGCGTGATGCCCGCGCTCGGACCGTCCTTGGGGATCGCGCCGGCGGGCAAGTGGATGTGCAGATCGTTCTCGCGGAAGACCGACTCGTCGATGCCGAGCGCCGTGGCGCGCGAGCGCACGTAGGAGTACGCGGCGTCGACGGATTCGCGCATGACGTCGCCCAACTGCCCGGTCACCGTCATTCGACCCTGGCCGGGCATGCGTAGCGCTTCGATCAGCATGATGTCGCCGCCGGTCGAGGTCCATGCCAGACCCGTAACGACGCCGACCTCCGGTTCCTTCTCGGCCTCCTCGAACGCGTAGCGCGGAATGCCGAGGAATTCTTCCACTTTCTCGATGTCCACGACCCACGCGCCTTCTTCACCCTCGGCTTTGGCGCGCGCGCGCTTACGCATGATCGCGGCAAGGTTGTGCTCGAAGTTTCTCAAGCCAGCTTCGCGTGAATATCGATTCGAGATGAACGACAGCGACTCGTCGGTGAACTGGAGATCCTTGTCGCTGATGCCGTGTTCCTCGAGGAGCCGCGGCAGCAAATAGCGCCACGCGATCTCGACTTTCTCTTCGACCGTGTAGCCGACGATCTTGATGATCTCCATGCGGTCGCGGAGCGGCGCCGGGATGTCGTAGAGATTGTTCGCCGTGCAGATGAACAGACACTGCGACAGATCGAACGGCAGGTTGAGGTAGTGATCGACGAAGGAGTTGTTCTGGCTCGGATCGAGGACCTCGAGCATCGCCGCCGTGGGATCGCCCGACGGGCCTCCTCCCGACATCTTGTCAATTTCGTCGATCATCAACACGGGGTCCTTCACGGCCACGCGCCGGAGCGCCTGGATGATCAACCCCGGCATCGCGCCGACGTACGTTCGACGATGGCCGCGAATTTCCGCCTCGTCGCGCAAGCCGCCGACGGAGATGCGATAGAACTCTCGCCCGATCGACTTGCCGATCGCTTCGCCGAGGGACGTCTTGCCGGTGCCCGGGGGACCGACGAAGCAGAGAATCGGACCGTGCGGATCGCCGCCGCGCAATTTGCGCACGGCGAGGTATTCGATGATCCGCTCCTTCGCTTCGTCGAGGCCGTAGTGCCGGCTGTCGAGCGCGTCCCCGACCTTCTTGAGGTCGATCTCCGATTCGCCCGATCGCTTGTTCCACGGCAGCGACAAGATCCAGTCGAGGTAGGTGCGGACGACTTGATACTCGCTCGATGCCGGTGAGAGCATGCGCATGCGCTCCGTCTCACGCCGGGCTTCCTGCGCCACTTTGTCGGGAAGCTTGCAATCCTCGATCTTCTTGAGGATGTCGATTGCTTCCTTCTCGCCCGGATCGGCTTCGCCCAGCTCGGCCTGAATGGCGCGCAGCTGCTGGCGGAGATAGAACTCGCGCTGATGCTGCTCGATCTTGATCTCGGTCTGCTTCTTTACGTCCTCCATCACGCGGGCGCGGGCAACTTCGCGCTCGAGGCGTGACAAGATGAAGCGGAGACGCTGGCCGACGTCGAGCCGCTGCAAGACCTCGTCCTTGTCAGAGATCTTGAAATTCATGTTCGTCGCCGCCAGGTCCGCGAACCGGCCCGGGTCGGAGACGTTCATCTTGAGGATCGCCGGCACTTCGTCCGGGATGCGATCGACGAGCTCGGCGAGCGTCTCGGCCGACGCCACGACGCGCGCCACGAGGTCGTCGAGCTCCGACGGCTCGGGAGGCGTCTCGCGCGCCGCGCGAATATTCGCGATCGGGAATGGATCGATCTGCGTCAGGTCTTCGATGACGATGCGTCGCAGTCCCTGCAGCGTGATCTGGACAGTGTCCCCTGGCAGATTGATTCGCTCGTGCACCCTCGCCGCGACGCCGACGCGTCCGCGGAAGCGCTGCGAGTCGATCGGCTCATCGTGATCGCCGCTCGCCACGACCAGCGCGACGATCAATCCCGAGTTCTCGTTCGCCCTGAGGAGTGAGAGGTTCTCCGGAGCTCCCATCTGGACGGCGATCGTGCCGAGTGGATACACGATCGTCGACCTCAACGCCATGAGCGGCAGCGTCGGAGGAAGCTCGGATTTTAGGATGTCGTCCTTGCGCTGCGCTTTTGCCATGCGGGCGGCTCTCACGTCGCTGGTCTGAGGTCTAGGCGGGAGGTCTCAGGTCCCTGGTCCCAGGTCTCAGCGTGAAACGGCGGCGTGTTCACCTGAGACCAGAGACCAGGGACCTGAGACCTTCGGGCGTAAGTATAACACCGATATCGGATTACCAACCACCGGAAACTTGTTCCCGCCTACGCACCCGACTATTTTTCCAGGTCTATGTTCGACGAGCTTTCCGAGAAACTCGAAGCAACGTTCGCGCGGCTCCGCGGCCGCGGCATCCTCACCGAAGCCGACATCAAAGAGGGGCTTCGCGAGGTCCGTCGCGTTCTGCTCGAGGCCGACGTCAACTTCCAGCTGACGCGTGAGTTCCTCGAACGTGTCGAGAAGAAAGCCGTCGGCGTCGCGCAGCTTCGCACCGTCTCGCCGGGCCAGCAGCTCGTCAAGATCGTCTACGACGAGCTCACCGCGATGCTCGGCGAGCAGCGTGAGGGTCTCAAGCTCAGCTCGGTTCCGCCGACGATCGTCATGATGGTCGGCCTCCAGGGTTCGGGTAAGACGACGACCGCCGCGAAGCTCGCGCGCAAGCTCAAGAGCGAGAGCCGCCCGACGCGCCTCATCGCGGCGGACGTCTACCGGCCTGCCGCGATCGATCAGCTCGAGACGCTTGGCCAGCAACTCGACATCCCCGTCTACGCCGAGCGTGGGACGCAGGACGTCGTGCGCATCGCCAAGGCGGGCATCGAGCAGGCGCGGCGTGCGCGCGACCGCGTCGTCATCGTCGATACCGCCGGCCGTCTCCAGATCGACGACGAGATGATGGCCGAGCTGGAGCATCTCAAGGCCGCGATCCATCCGGACGAGATCCTGTTGGTCGCCGACGGCATGACCGGTCAGGACGCGGTGAAAATCGCGCAGGGCTTCGACCAGCGGCTTCACGTGACGGGCGTCGTCCTCACGAAGATGGACGGCGACGCACGCGGCGGCGCCGCGCTCTCGATCTACGGCGTCACGAAGAAGCCGATCAAGTACATCGGCGTCGGTGAGAAGGTCGACGCGCTCGAGGAGTTCTATCCGGAGCGCATGGCCGGCCGCATTCTCCAGCAGGGCGACATCGTCAGCCTCGTCGAGAAGGCGCAGACCGCGTTCGACGCCGAGGAAGCAAAGCGCCTCGAGAAGAAAGTGCGGAAGGAGGGGATGGATCTCACCGACTTCCTTGCCGCGATGAAGCAGATCGAGCGTCTCGGTCCGCTGGAAGGCATCCTCAAGATGCTTCCCGGCGTGAACACGAAGATGCTCAAGCAGGTAAAAGCGACCGACCCCAAGCGGCTACGTCACCTCGAAGCGATCGTGCTCTCGATGACGCACGAAGAGCGCAAGAAGCCGGAGATGATGAACGGCTCACGCCGCGCCCGCGTCGCCAAAGGCTCCGGCCGCCCGATCAGCGAAGTGAATCGGCTGCTCGAGCAGTTCCGGGAGATGCAGAAGATGATGAAGAAGGCGTCAGGGATGGGTGGTGGGGGGGGGAAGTTCAGGCCTAATATGTTTGGTATGCGGTGAGAGACTTTAGGTCTCGGGTCTCTGGTCCCAGGTCTCAGGTGGAAACGGCGCAATCGCTGTTGCACCTGAGACCGGAGACCCGGGACCTGAGACCGAGAAAGACCGGGTGCGGCTAGTCGGTTGATTAGTGCGCGAGGAGCCCGGGTTGGTTCAGCAACCCTGATCGAGGATTCTCCATTGGCCGTCAAGATTCGTCTCCGGCGCACCGGCCGGAAAAAGCAGCCGTCGTACCGTATCGTCATCGCCGATTCGCGTAGCCCGCGCGACGGGAAGTTCATCGAGGTCATCGGGCAGTACAATCCTCGTCAGGGTGAGCAGGCGCTCAACCTCGAGACCGAGCGGGTGAACTACTGGCTCGACAGCGGCGCGCAGCCGACCGATACGGTCCGGTCGCTCCTTCGTCGCGCCGGCGTGTTGAAGACGCGGCACGAGGCTCGCCTCGGTCGTAAGCTCACGGCGACGGCCGTGCCGGTGAGCTCCGCGGAAACGTGATATGAGGACGTGATGCGGTTCGCGCCGATTGGCCGGTCCGCATTTCCGTCCGCGCGCGTGTTCGCGGCCGTCGCCACGTTGGCGGCGGCCGCTTCCGTTC
>DATMHK010000104.1:0-12487 GCA_035554995.1 Gemmatimonadaceae bacterium | reverse complement strand
AACGTCTACTGGGCCTCACAAGTGACGGATCTCAACAACGTGATGATGTGCGCGAATCTGGCGAAGGCGCGCTGACCGGCGGCTGCTCGGCTACTCGGCGACTCGGCGTCTTTGCTGCGGGCAGCTAGCGTCGCCGAACCGATACGCCGCCGTTCGTCGTCGTGAGGCGAATTGGAGCGCCGCCCGCGCCGAGCTGGGTCGAGATGCGTCGTCCGATCGAGCCCTGCACGCGAATGGGAAAGCCGACGTCCAGGCCGCCGTTCTGCGTGGACGCGTCGAGCTGTGCTGAGTAATTCGTCGGCATCGTAACGTGCACGCCGCCGTTCGTCGTGATGAGCTCGAGGCCACCACCGCGCCAGCCGTCACCGCTCAGGTCAACGGTGATTCCGCCGTTGACTGTCGTGCCGCGGATGTCGCCGTCGACGTCGGTGAGGGTGATGCCGCCATTCACCGTTTCGAGCTCCATCTTCGATTGTACGCCGTCCACTGAGAGGCCGCCGTTGGCACCGTTGAGTGTCAATGCGGTGCGCCGCGGAACGTACACATCGTAGCTCACCGACCACGACTCGCGGCGATCGAGGTCGCTCGGGCCGGTGGCGCGCACCTGGCCGCCCGACGTCGAGATGGCGACGCCCTTGGCGATGTTCTGGGCGTCGGCCTGGTTTTCACTCTGCGCCTGGATCATCGCCGTGACGTGGATTTCGGCCTTGTCCCAACCGTGGACAGTGATGCCGCCATTCTGCCGGCCGTCGACGTTAAGGGCAGCGGTCACCGGCAGCGTTAGCTCCCGGACGTCACAAACGCGCTCGTAGTCGCGCGACCCGCGATCGCAGTTGTCCATGAAACGCGCGGCGCGAGTGTTTTGGGCGCTGAGCGTGGCTGCGGCGAGCGGCAGGATGCCGAGAATGGCGAGACGACGCATGGTACCCCCGGGGCGTGAATGGCGCGCGGCGACGGCTGGAATCGCTAGTCTAGACAGACCGAGGCGAGGAATGGTTGGAACCGTTCTCCGGCATATATTCTCCGAAGCTTTGCCGAACCCGGCCAGGATAAGTGGCCTCGGCGTTAAACTTCGGCGGCGCGTTCTGTGCGCCGAATTGGCCCCCCTGAACATCATCAGAGGATGGAATGATGCGTCGTTTACTCAGCGTACCGGCCCTGCTGCTGGCAGTGGTCGCCTCCGTGGTCAGTGGCCAAAAGGCGGCGCCGAAGTGCGACGCGGACAACGCCGGCCTCAAGCTCCCAGCCGGCTTTTGCGCCACGGTATTCGCGGACTCCGTCCTAGGCGCGCGACACCTCGCGGTCGCGCCGAACGGAGACCTCCTCGTGTCCTCGAGCGGCAGAGGCGGCGGCGTGTGGGTGCTCCGCGATGAGAATGCCGACGGTAAGACCGACAAACGCGCTCAATTCGCCACCGGCTTCTCGTCGTCGGAGGTCGCGATCTTCGACGGCAACGTCTACACCGAAACCGGCACGGCCATTCTACGATACGCATACACGCCGGGAGCACTGCAAGGCGGCAAACCGGACACGATCGTTGAAGGGATGCCGGGCAACGGCGCCCATCGCGTCAAGACTTTCACGATCGATCGGAACGGCGCGCTATATGTCAACTTCGGCACCGCGACGAATTCTTGTCAGCAGGTCGACCGTACCAAAGAGTCGCCTGGGAAGCAGCCTTGCGACGAAGTCGAGATTCGGGGCGGGATCTGGAAGTTCGACGCGCGCAAGCTGCACCAAACGCCGAGCCCGGAGTCACATTTTGCTCGGGGAATTCGCAACGCAGTGGGTATTGCCATGAGCCCGCTCAACGGCAGGTTGTGGGCGACGCAGCATGGTCGCGACGGTCTCGGCGGCCAGGAGGCCGGCTCGGGACAGTGGCCAAACAGCGTGCACTACAACGCGGAAAATCCGGCGGAAGAGTTGTTGCAGGTGAATCAAGGTGATGACTTTGGCTGGCCGTACTGCTACTACGCCGTCGACGAGCACCACTTGGTCCTGGCCCCCGAATACGGAGGCGATACCAAGAAGCAGGGTGACTGTGCGAAGAAGAAAGAGCCCGTGGCGACCTTCCCGGCGCACTGGGCGCCGAACGGCCTGATGTTCTACACGGGCTCGATGTTCCCGGCGCGCTACAAGAACGGCGCCTTCATCGCGTTCCATGGCTCATGGAACCGTGCGCCCGAAGAGCAGGCCGGCTTCAACGTAGTCTTCCAGCCGCTCAACGGTGATAAGGCTGCCGGCGCCTACGAAGTTTTCGCCGACGGGTTCGCGCTCAATCGCGCCGGACGCGGCGGCGGCAATCATCGTCCGACCGGGCTTGCGCAGGGACCCGACGGTTCGCTGTATGTCGCCGACGACGCGCTCGGCCGGATTTACAAGATCGTGTACACGAGGATGTGATGCGAGGAACTGACTGATGGCGAGTAACAGACTTCAAGAGCTGCACGACGCCGGCGTTTCTCTCTGGCTCGACTTCATCGAGCGAAAGATTCTGCGCAACGGCGATCTCGATCGGCGGATCCGCGAGGATTGCCTGACGGGGATGACGTCGAACCCGACGATCTTCGAGAAGGCGCTCGCCGAGGGGAGCGACTACGACGACCAGATCCGCTCGGTCGGTGGCGACTTCACGGCGATGGAGCTGTTCGAGCTGATCGCGACGACCGACGTGCGCGACGCCTGCGATCATTTCCGCGGCGTGTACGACCGCGGCAGCGCCTACGATGGATACGTGTCAATCGAAGTGTCGCCGGGCTCGGCGAACGACGCGCGCGCGACGATCTCAGAGGCGACGCGGCTGTGGGCGACGGTCGATCGGCCGAATGCGTTCGTCAAGGTTCCGGGCACGATCGAGGGCGCGAAGGCCGTCCGGCAGCTCATCGCGAACGGCATCAACATCAACATCACGCTGCTGTTCGCGATCGATGCGTACAAGCGGGTCATCGACGCCTACATGGGTGGGCTCGAGGATCGCGTCGCGGCGGGGAAGGAGATCGGACACGTCCACTCCGTGGCGAGCTTTTTCGTCAGCCGCGTGGATACCGAAGTCGACAAGCGCATTGACGCGGCCATCAAGGACGATCCCAGCCGCAAGCAAACGCTCGACGGGCTGCGCGGCAAAGCCGCGATCGCGAACGCGAAGCTCGCCTATCGGTTGTTCCAGAACGAAATCGCCTCGCCGCGCTGGCGTAACCTCGCCGAGAAGGGCGCGAGCGTGCAGCGCCCGTTGTGGGCGAGCACGAGCACGAAGAATCCCGCGTATCGCGACGTCATGTACGTCGAGCAGCTCATCGGACCGGATTCGGTGAACACGATGCCGCCGCAAACGATCGAAGCGTTCCGCGATCACGGTGTGGTGAAGCGGACCGTGGACGTCGGCGTCGACGAAGCGCAGCAGGTCATCGAAACGCTCGGTCGTGAAGGAGTCTCGATCGACTCGGTGACGGACAAGCTGTTGGTCGACGGCATCGCGAGCTTCCAGAAGTCGTTCGACGAGCTGATCGCGGGGCTGCAGAAGAAGACGAAGGCGCTGGGGAAGGAGCTGGTCGAGAGCCACTAACGAGAACTGCCTCTCTCCCCCTCCAACCGAACTTCCTTGCGCTACTGCCGAACAAAAATCGTCTGCACGCTGGGTCCGGCGACCGCGACGCGCGAAGCCATCAGATCCCTCGTCGACGCGGGGCTCAACGTCGCCCGCGTGAATTTCTCGCACAGCACGCACGAACAGCACGCCGAGACGATCGCGACGGTGCGGTCCGTCGCGGAGTCGTGCGGACGGCCCATCGCCATCCTTGGCGATTTGCAGGGCCCGAAGATTCGCATCGGCGATCTGCCGGCCCCGCGCGAACTGGCCGACGGCACCGACCTGGTCCTCGTGCCCGAGGGGCACGAACGCGGCGATGAGGTTCCGGTCACGTACGATCGGCTGGCGGAGGACCTACACGTCGGCGACCGACTGCTCATCAACGACGGGCTGATCGACCTGATCGTGCTGGAGGTGGAGAAGCCGCGAGTGATCGCGCGCGTGCTCCACGGTGGAGAAATGGGCAGCCACAAGGGCATCAACCTGCCGGGGATTCAGGTTTCGGCGCCGTCGATCACGGCGAAGGATCGGGAGGACATCGCCTTCGCGGTCGAGCAGGAACTGGAATACCTCGCGCTCAGCTTCGTGCGGCGCGCGCAGGATATCGCCGAGCTCCGCGCGATGATCCCCAAGTCGATGCTCATCGTCGCGAAGATCGAGAAGGACTCGGCGCTGGCGAACATCGAGTCGATCGTGAACGCTTCCGACGGCGTGATGGTCGCGCGCGGCGATCTCGGCGTCGAGCTGCCCTTCGAAGAGGTGCCGTACGCGCAGAAGCGGATCATCGGGCTCGCCAACCGGCTGGGGCGGCCGGTGATCACGGCGACGCAGATGCTCGAGTCGATGATCACGCATCCGCGCCCGACGCGTGCCGAGGCGAGCGACGTCGCGAACGCGATCCTCGACGGGACGGACGCTGTGATGCTCTCGGCGGAGACGGCGGCGGGGCAGTACCCGCGGTTGGCCGTCGAAGCGATGAGCCGGATCATCTCCGAGATCGAAAGCAAGCCTCAGCACTGGCATCGCGAAGACCGTCGCCGACTGGAAAAGTCCGTGTCCACCGAGTTCGCCATCGCGGCGGCGAGCAACGCGGCGGTGCAGATGCTCAACGCGCCCGTGCTGATCGTGTTCACAAAGAGCGGATTCAGCGCGCGGGTTGTGGCGTCGCACCGGCCGAGCGTGCCCATTCTCGTGCTGACCGACGTACCGCGGACCTATCGGCAGCTGGCGCTCGTCTGGGGCGTCGTGCCGGAGCTCGTGCAGCACTGCAACACTTACGACGAGATGGTTCGTGTCGCCCTCACCGCCGTCCAGAAACACGACCTGGCGCGGCCGGGGGACAGGGTCGTCGTCACGGCCGGCGTTCCGTTCGACGTTCCCGGAACGACCAATTTGCTGAAGGTCGAGACCGTGTAATGAAGCTGACCTTTCTCGGCACCGGAACGAGCTTCGGGGTGCCGAAGATCGGTTGCCACTGCGATGTCTGCCGGTCTCCCGATCCCCGCGACAAGCGAACCCGCGTCGGGGCGGTGGTCGAAAGCAACAGAGGCACGCGACTGCTCATCGACACGCCGCCCGAGTTGCGGCTGCAGCTGATCGCGGCGGGAATCGATCGCGTCGACGCCGTCGCGTTCACCCACCAGCACGCCGATCACACGCACGGAATCGACGACCTGCGGGCGATCACGATGAACAGGGAGGCGCCGCTGCCGCTCTATGGCCCCGCCGAAACCCTGCGCGATCTCGAGCACAAGTTCCGCTACATCTTCGATACGAACATGCGGCCGCTCCCCGGGACGTCGAAGCCCGAGGGTACGGCGCACGTGGTGGAGGCGGGCCGCGGATTCGACGTCGCCGACATGCACGTGATTCCAGTCAGCGTTCCGCACGGCGCTGTCACAGTCTTTGCATACCGCATTGGGCCGCTCGCGTACGTCACCGACGCCAAGTCGCTGCCGCCGGCGGCGCTCGACATTCTGCGCGGCGCCAGCGTGCTGGTCATCAACGCGCTGTTTCGAACGGAGCATCCGACGCACCTCAGCATTCCCGAGGCGGTGAACGCGGCGCGCGAGATCGGCGCCGAGCGGACGTATCTCACGCATCTCACGCACGACAACCTGCACGCGGACCTCGAGTCGGAGCTTCCTCGAGGTGTGATGCCCGCCTTCGATGGCTTGACCGTCCGTCTCGACTGATGCCATGACGATCTCGATCGATTACTCGAACATGATGGGTGACGTCGTCGCCGGCGCCATCTCCGACGCCGACTGGCGCGCGGCGAGCGAACATTTTTCTGCCGTCCACGCCGGGCTGGAGCGTCGGCGAAACGCCGGCGAGCTCGGGTTCCTGTCGCTCCCGTCCGACGAATCGCTGCATCGCCAGTCGACCAACTTCGCGGCGCGCGCGCGCGGACGCTTCGACGACGTGGTCGTGCTTGGCATTGGCGGATCGGCGCTCGGGCCGATCGCGCTGCGGACCGCGCTGCTCGCGCCATCGTGGAATTCCTTGTCGAACGAACAGCGTGGAGGCCAGCCGCGGCTTCACGTTCTCGACAACGTCGATCCACACACCATCGGCGCGCTACTCGACCGTTTGGCGCTCGAGCGGTCGCTCTTCGTCGTCACTTCCAAGTCGGGCGGGACGGCGGAGACGATGGCGCAGTACCTCGTCGTGCGCGAGCGACTGAACACCTCCACGAAGGACGCGAAGGAGCATCTGGTCTTCGTGACCGACCCTACCAAGGGGGCGTTGCGCGAGATCGCGAACGCCGAAAAGATTCCCGCGCTCGACATCCCGCCGGCGGTCGGTGGCCGGTTCAGCGTGCTCACGCCGGTGGGGATCCTGCCGGCGGCGCTGGTCGGAATCGACACCGGGGCGCTGCTCGCCGGCGCCGGCGAGCTGGCCGGACAGTGTGGCGGGACTGTGCTCACGGCGAATCCCGCGGGGTTGTTCGCTACGCTACAGTACCTCGGCGACACGAAACTCGGGCGGCACATTCACGTGCTGATGCCCTACTCCGACCCGCTGCGCGACCTTGCCGACTGGTACGTGCAACTATGGGCTGAAAGCCTGGGAAAGCATCGATCACCGGGGGACGCCGGTGTGGGACCAACGCCGCTCGGCGCGCTCGGGGCGACGGACCAGCACAGCAAAGTCCAGCTCTTCATGGAGGGGCCGCCAGACAAGACGGTGACGTTCGTCGCCGTGCACGAGCTCGGGTCCGAGGTCGTCATTCCGCGGTTACATTCCGATGTGAAGGAGCTCGGCTACCTGGGTGGGCATCGCCTCGGGGAGCTGCTGTCGATCGAGCAGCGGGCGACCGCCGGCGCGCTAGCGCGCCGTGGCCGGCCCAACATGACCATTCACGTCCAGCGGGTCGACGCGCGCCATCTCGGCGCGTTGTTCATGCTCCTCGAGATCGCGACGATCTACGCGGGAGTGCTGTACGGGGTGAACCCGTTGGACCAGCCCGGAGTCGAGCTGGGGAAGCAGTTCACCTACGCGATGTTGGGACGGCCGGACGCCGAGCAGGCCCGACAGGAATGGAATCTGCTTCCAAAGTCGGATGCGCGTTACACGTGGGGTAGCTAGGGTGGAGAGGGGGCGGGGGCGGGGGCGGGGGCGGTAGCCGTTGCGCGTTCGCCGGGATAGCCGCAAGGTAGGGCGTGTGGGCAGCTTCCATTGAGGAGTGCTGCCTGAGACCATGGACCCCTCAAGGCTCAATGGACAAGATCGAAAACCTGAACACGCTGTTCGGCGGAAACGTCGTCGTGCGCGACGGCAAGCTCTCGGTGCCCAGTCCGGCTGCGGTCGCCGGGCCGACGATGGATCGGCTGGTGCAGGCCGCCGTTTTTGGCGAGCAGGACGAGCGCGATCATGCGCGCTGGATGATCTGGGAGATCGGGCAAGAGGTAGGTGTTCGCGCGGCGTCGATCCACGACTTGTACATGGCGCGCGGAAAAGGCGAGTGCCACGGCTTCACCGTCCCGGCGATCAACGTCCGCGGAATGGCGTACGACACGGCACGGTCGATTTTCCGCACGGCGATCAAGCTGAACGCGGGCGCGTTCATTGTGGAGATCGCGCGGTCGGAGATTGCGTACACCGACCAACGCCCAGGCGAGTACGTCGCGGTGATGTTGGGCGCGGCGCTCCGTGAAGGGTTCCGCGGCCCCGTGTTCATCCAGGGCGACCATTTCCAGGTCAACGCCAAGAAGTTCGCCGCCGACGCAAAGACCGAAGTCGACGCGGTGAAGGCGCTGGCTCGCGAGGCGATCGCGGCCGGCTTCTACAACATCGACATCGACACGTCGACGCTCGTCGACATTTCGAAGTCGAACCTCGACGAGCAACAGAAGCTCAACTACGAAGTCGGGATCGACATTCTCGCCGAGGTTCGCGCGCAGGAGCCACCGGGGGGGGGGATCACGATCTCGGTAGGCGGCGAGATCGGCGAAGTTGGGACGCAGAACAGCACGGTCGAAGAGCTGCGCGCCTACATGGACGGATTCGACCGCACGCTGCCGCGCGGCATGGCCGGGCTATCGAAGATCAGCGTGCAGTCGGGTACGTCGCACGGCGGCGTGGTGCTTCCCGACGGCTCGATCGCGGATGTCAAACTCGATCTCGATACGCTGGAGCGCCTGTCCAAAGTGGCCCGCGACGAATACGGATTGGCCGGCGCGGTTCAGCACGGCGCGTCCACGCTCCCCGATACGGCGTTCAACAACTTCCCGAAACGCGAGACGGCCGAAATCCATCTCGCGACGAACTTCCAGAACATGATGTACGATCATCTCCCGGCCGACGTCCGGGCGGCGATCTACGAATGGCTCCGCGACAACGCGAAAGACGAACGGAAAGCTTCGGATTCGGACGAGCAGTTCTTTTACAAAACTCGCAAGAAGGCGCTCGGCCCCTTCAAGCGCCAACTCTGGGATCTCCCGGCGAGCGTGAAGGCGACATTGGCCGCGGCCTATGACGAAAAGTTCACGTTTCTGTTCAATCAGCTGGCGATCGGCAACACCGCGAGGATCGTGTCGAAGTTCGTGAACGCCCAGCCGGTTCGCCGGCAGGACCCGTCCGAGGCCGCCGCCGTCGCCGCGGCTCCCGACGATGCGGATCTGAGCGACTAAGACAGATCTGACGTGAGCTCCCCGGTGAGCAGCGTGCCGATCAATCGAGAAAACCGGGGGGAGCCGGCTTCGAGCGTCGAGGCTCTGTGGCTCGATACGCTCGGGGCGCTTTGCAACCGCGCCGCGCATGAGATCAAAGGCGCGTTGAACGGGGTGGTGGTGAATGTGGAGGTGGTTCGATCGAGGAGTGAAAAAGCCGAGGTGACGGGGGCGTCGCTGCATCAATATGCACAGTCCGCGTCGGGTCAGCTGGACGCCGTCATCGCGATGACCGAAGCGATGCTGGCGCTGACCCGTCCGCCGCGACGACCGCTTGGTATCGCTCAAGCTGTTCGGAACGTGGAGGCGCTCGTCGGCGCGGCGGCCCGGGCCGACGACAAACAGGTCGAGATGCAGGGTGTCGTGGACGCAGTGGGGTCGACGTCGGCCGACGCCGATGTGGCGCGTCTGGTCATCGCGGCGGCGTTCATCGCGGCCGTGGACGCGTCGTCCGATGTGCTGTGCAGCGCTGCACCGGGGACGGAGGCCGCCGTACTCTGCTGGGAATGCCGTGGGGGAGAGATGGCCCCGTCCGTCGATCCGGCGGTGCTCTCGCTGGCGTCGGCGGAGGGCATCGATGTTCGGCGGGACGGTTCGAGATTGTCCATTACCTTTCCAAGGTGATCGAGGGTGACAGAGATCGCATGAAGCACGCAAACGCAAAAATTCTGATTGCCGACGACGAGCAGGCCATCACTTCGGGCCTGAGCGCCATTCTCGCCGACGAGGGCTACGCGATCGACATCGCGCCCGACGGGCAGAAAGCGCTCGAGCGGCTCGCCGAGGAGCGCTACGGCGTAATCCTCGCCGACCTCAAGATGCCGAAGCTGGACGGCCTGAGCCTTCTCCGTGAGCTGCAATTGAAGCAGATCCCGACCGAGTGCATCATCATCACCGGTCAGGCGACGGTGGACTCGGCGGTTCAGGCGATGCAGCAGGGCGCCTACGACTACATCGAGAAGCCGCTCAACGCCGACAAGCTGAATCGTCTCAAGGCGCTGATCCCAAAGGCGCTCGAGAAGTTCAACGTTCAGCAGAAGAATCGTGAGCTGACGTCGCGCCTCGAGGGGCTGACGCACTACGGCGAGCTCACGGGACAGTCGGAGGCGATGCGCGGCGTCTATCAAATCATCGATGCGGTCGCGCCGTCCAACGCCAGCGTGTTGATCCTGGGCGAATCGGGAACAGGTAAGGAGCTCGTCGCCCGTGCCATGCACGCGAAAAGCGAGCGCTCGAAGGGGCCATTCTTCGCGCTGAACTGCGCCGCGCTCCCGAAGGAGATCCTCGAGAACGAGTTGTTCGGGCACGAAAAGGGCGCGTTCACCGGGTCAACCAACGAAAAGCCCGGCGCGTTCGAGATGGCGAGCACTGGAACGATCTTCCTCGACGAAGTGGCCGAGATGTCGCCGGACATCCAGGTCAAGCTTCTTCGCGCGCTCGAAACGCGTCAGGTGCGACGCCTCGGCGGCAAGAAGGAGATCACCGTCGACATTCGCATTGTCGCGGCGACGAACAAGGACCTGCAGAAGGCGATCGCCGATACCGAGCTGCGAGAGGACCTCTACTATCGTCTCGCGGTCGTGGAGATCGTGCTGCCGCCGCTCCGTGAACGCACGGACGACATCAAGCTGCTCGCCGATGAATTCCTGCATCGGTATGCGACCCAAAACGGCAAGCAGATCACCGATTTCGATGCGGCGGCGTGGGATTGGATCCTTTCGTACCACTGGCCGGGCAACGTCCGCGAGCTGAAGAACGCGGTCGAGCGCTCGGTGATCATGGCGCGCGGGGACACGATCAGCGTAACCGACGTCATGCCGCGACATCTGCGCGCGGCGGGCGAAGTGCCGACGTCGGTGACGATCCCCGTCGGTTCGTCGGTGAACGACGCGCGCCGGCAGCTCACGCTGCGGACGTTCGCATCGACGGGGGGTGACCTGGTGCGAACCGCCAAGCTCCTCGGAACGTCGCCAGACGAAGTGCGGCGGGATATCACGGGGCTGCTGTCCGATACGAGCCCGCCGGCAGGGAACGGAGAAGAGGTCAGCAACGGGAAGCACGCGTTACCCGAGTTCGTCCCGACGGCCCGCCCAACGCCCCCGGCGAAAAAGCCGTTACCAAAGAAGCGATAACGACGAGGAACGGAAACATGTCTCGCTACGATTTTGACGACGACGATCGCTATGTGGTGATCGAGAACCACTCGGCGGGCGCCGGGCCGTTTCTCGTTGGTTTAGCCGTCGGCGCGGGGCTCGCGCTCCTCTTCGCGCCACGCTCGGGCCAGGCGACGCGTCGCGATATCAAGCGCCGGGCGATGCGCGTGCGTCGCGCCGCCGAGCAGGTCGCGTCCGACGTGGCCGACACCGTCACGGACTCGTTCAATGACGCGAGGCGCAAGGTCGAGGAGAAGCTGGATGCCGCCCGCGAAGCAGTAGACATGAAGCGCGAGCAGGTGCAGCGGGCGATGGAAGCCGGACGCACCGCGGCGCGACAGGCTCGTGAAGAGCTCGAGAACCGGATCGCCGAGACGAAGGCAGCGTACGACGCGGGGGTCGCCGTTGCCCGCAATGGGCGTACATTGGCCGAAGACTCGGACGCCGCCGAGGGATAGTCCGCTCCAGATCGCCCCACCTCTCGCTCGCGCATGGCCCAGCGACCCTTTTACGTCAATTTCGGCTGGACCCTGCGCGACTACGCCAAGCGCGTCTGGGATAACAGCGGCGAGGACAACGTCCTCTTTCTCGCCGGCGGAATCGCGTTCAACATCATTCTCGCCGCGCTGCCGTTCATCCTCCTCCTCGCCACCGTCGTGACGTGGGTCGTGCCGCACCTCTACGGCGGCACCATCAACTCGACGGACCAAGTCGCTCAGTTCATCGACCGCCTGCTGCCGGCACACTCCGAGCTGAATTCACCGTATCACAAGGTGGTCAACGACCTGCTGCGAGCGCGCAGCCAGATCGGCACCTATAGCGCGATCGGCTTCATCTGGTTTTCGACGCGTCTGTTCGGCTCCCTGCGTACGGTGCTGGCGAGCGTGTTCGACATCGAGAGCGAGCGGGGGATCATCGCCGGCAAGATCTTCGACGTGAAGATCACGATCGTCTCGACGCTGCTGTTCGTGGCCAGCGTGACGGTGACGACGTACGTCGGCCTCGCCTCGCACGCGCTGGTGCAAGTCGGATTGCGCAACGACGCGATCAGTAGCGTCGACTACTACACCGGACGAATCCTCGGCTTCATTTTCATCGCGTTGATGTTCTTCGCGCTCTACAAGTACTTGCCGATTCGGCGTGTTCCGGCGAAAGCGGCGTGGGTGGCGGCCGCGTTCACGAGCATCTGCTTCGAGGCGGCGCGAACCGCGTTCAGGTACTACACAGAGACATTCAACCCCGCTTCGCTGTACACCGGGACGCTCACCGCGCTCGTCGTAGTGATCGTGTGGTGTTACTACGCGGCGCTGATCTTCATCCTGGGGGGCGAAGTGGGTCAGGTGTTCGAGCTTCGCCGCGTTCGGAAGCGCCAGCGCGAGGTGTTGACGGACTAGCTCGGCGACTCGGCGACTCGGCGACTCGGCGGCTCGGCGGCTCGGCGGCTCGGCTGGTTGGTTGCTTCCCCCCAGGCCCCAGTGAGCAAAGAGCGCGTTTCGTCGACCGCGACCTCCCACAGTGCCAGCATCTCGGCATCGGGCCGCTGGTACCGACCGCCGTAGTTGCCGTCACCGAGA
>DATMHK010000103.1:0-39402 GCA_035554995.1 Gemmatimonadaceae bacterium | reverse complement strand
GCCGCTCCCACGGTTTGTGCGTGTGCCCGAACGCGACGATGTCGCCGCTCCGCGCGCCGATCGCCGAAGCCATCGCGTTCAGTGAATCGTCGGACCGGCTTTCCGTGACGTACACGGTGTTCAGCGACTGATTGCCGTGCACCAGCGTGAGCGTCGGACCGGCGATATGGCCGCCGAGCGGTCGAACGTCGATACGGAACGGTAGCGCACCAAGTATCTGCTTCGTCGCACGGTTCGTGTGCGCCAGCGTCCACTCGAACGATTCGTGCGACAGCTCTTCCTGGCGCGGGTCCTCGTAACGGCAACCGCAGTGCTTGTATCCGGACGCAACCGTCGAATCGTAGTTGCCGGCCACGCCGGGAATCGCGCGCTCGACGAGCGCCGCGACAGTCTCGTTCGGCCACGGACCGTACCCGACGAGATCGCCGAGGTGATACGTCGCATCTACACCCTGCATCTCGATGTGCGCGAGCACCGCCTCGAGCGCGGGAAGATTGGCGTGGATGTCCGAGATGAGCGCGTACTTCATCGTCGTGAGCTACGCGGCCGACGCGTGATCCAGCTCGAGCGACATCACCGCGGCCGTAGACGGACACGCCGAGCTGAACTCCTCGGTCGCCTTTACCGCGTCGGGCACCACCTCTCGCGAAACGCGATGGAAGCCGAAGCTCGGGAAGTACGTCTCGGCGGTCGTGGTCAGCAGGTACAGGGCGGAGAAACCCTTCGCCTCTGCGTTCGCGATCGCGCGCTCGACCAATCGGCGTCCGATCCGGTGCTTGCGATAGTCCGGAGCGACCGCGGTCGAGCGCAGCAAGGCGTAGCGGTCGCAGCACGTCTCCAGTCCGACGACGCCGACGATCCGGCCGTCGTGTTCCGCCACGGTGAATCCCGCCAGAGCGTCGGCGACGCCGACGGTCGGGAGATCGGACGCCGACAGCAGCGAGAATATGTTCGGGAGGTCGTCCGCCGTCGCCGGGCGAAGTGCGATCGCGACAGTTTCTGAAGAAACCGGGGTCATGGATCCATCCTCGCTGAAACGGTCATGAGCAGCAATCGGGTCCGCAGCAAGAAGACGCGCTCGTCGGGAGCGATCGGACCTTCGTGCCGAGCTTGACGGGTTTCACGGCGCGGATGAACGCGCTCATGAACTTGCCCTCGATCTCCTCGGCGAATGTCTCCGCATCGAGCCCGCTGCCCGTGAGAAACGCCGCCGCATCTGAGGCCGCGTAGACACGAGTCGGTTCCACGTCGACGCGACGGAACCCGGCGTCGGCGAGCAGATCGCGATACTCCATCTCCTCGAGCGCGCCCGCCACGCAGCCGATCCACAACTCCATGTTGCGGCGTACCTCGTCCGGCACCTCGCCGCGGACGACGACGTCCGAGACAGCGAACCGTCCGCCCGGCCGCAGCACACGAAACGCTTCCTGGAGGACGCGCGATTTGTCCGCCGAGAGATTGATGACGCAGTTCGAGATGATGACGTCGACGGAGTCATCCGGAAGCGGGATGTTCTCGATCTCTCCCTTGAGGAATTCGACGTTGTTCGCGCCGGCGCGACGCTTGTTCTCGTTCGCCAGTGCGAGCATGTCGTCGGTCATGTCGAGGCCATAGGCCTTCCCCGTCGGCCCGACGCGCTTTGCCGAGAGAAGAACGTCGATTCCGCCGCCGGACCCGAGATCGAGCACCGTCTCGCCCTCGTGCAGTTGGGCGAGCGCGGTTGGATTGCCGCAGCCGAGAGACGCCAGCAGCGCCTCGGCGGGTACGCCCGCTTTTTGTCCGTCGTCGTAGAGGTCCGACGTGATCGGATCCCAGGCCTCGGTCGTCGCGCCGCAACAAGCGCTCGATCCACAGCACTCGGCGGCGGTGTTGCCTTCCGCGACACGCCGCGCGGCCTGCCCGTACTTCTCGCGGACGGACGACTTCAGGTCGAGTGTGCTTTCTTGGCTTCTCTCAGTCGGCATTTCAGATCTCCATGGTACGAATCGATTTTTCTTGATGGTTGCAGGAACAAAAAAACAGTCAGTCGCACGAGACGGCGCGCACCGACAGCCGGCGATTCAGCTTGAGGCCATCGAGAATCCCGCGTGCCTCGGCCAGCGCGTCCGGCTTCAACGAGTAGTAGTTCCATCGCCCTTCCCTTCGGCCGGAGATGATTCCGGCATCGGAAAGCGTCTTGAGGTGCCACGACAATCGCGATTGCGCGAGATCGAGGTCCGACATCAGGTCGCATACGCACCGCTCGCCGTCGACCAGCATCGTTACGACGTCGACGCGGATCGGGTCAGCGAGGGCGTGAAAGAGCTCGGCGGCGCGAGTCGAGTCGATGCGGGCGGCGGTCGTCACGAGTCAGAACGTAACGAGTTTTCTTGATGGATACAAGTGCCCTACTCGCCCACCGTGGGCAGCATCCGATCCATCGCCCGCGCCCGTGCTCGCGCGTCGGCCATGTCGAAGGTCCGCCAGAGATTGACGACGAAGCCGAGCGCGCCGAGCGCGAAGAGCGTTCCGCCTGTCGCGGTGATCCACGCCGAGCTCGCGCCGATGCTTGGCTGCGCCATGAATCCGGCAACCATCGCGCCGAGGCCAACGTTCGCGAGCCACCAGTGCGCAACCGCGAGCTTCCTGCTCCATAGGGCGTGACCGAACAGTCTCGGCAACAACTGGTATCCGACGCCGAACACCATCATCGTCAGGAAGCCGACGACGTTCATGTGCGCGTGCGCCGGGCGATACACGACCCACGCCGGATGGATCGCCATCGCGATCCCGAACAGAATGCCGAGCGTGAACCAGGCGAGGCTGGCTCGGATGAACGCTTTGACGAACCAATCCATATGATCAGAATCCTCTTCTCAGCGCGGCTCAGCGCTTCAGTTGAATCGATAGCAGCCGCGGAATCGCCGGCGAGCCCGCGCCGGTCTCCGTCCACTCGTCGAGCCGCTGAACCGTCAGACCACCGGCGACCGCCGCATTCACGTACTCGGCGATGGTGTGCTGGAACGCCGGCGCGAACACGACTTCACCCGACCACTCGTCAGTGAAGTGCGCCTGACCGCCGCGCAGTTGGCGGTACGGGTGCAGCTCGCAGCAATACATCACGCCGCCGGGCCGGAGCACGCGCGCGGCTTCAGCGAAAACCGGCGCTACATCGACCAAATGCTCGAGAATCAAATTGCCGACAACGACGTCGATCGATGCGTCAGCGATGGGCCAACGTTCGCGTATGTCGTGTTGAAGGAGGGTGACGCGATCGAGCGCGACGCGCGTCTGCGCCACCTCGAGCATCCCCGGAGAGAAATCCACTCCGATCACGCTCTTCGCGCGCTCGGCGAGCCATCCGGTGTTCTTACCGGTGCCGCACCCCAGCTCGAGCACGTCGCGCCCGTCGATCGGCAGCGAGGACCGCCGCAGCACCTCGGCGTCGAGATCGCGGGTGGTGTTCGCGTCGGTGTCGTAGGTTCGCGACCACCGATCGTACGCGCGAGCGATCTCGGCGCCGGCGTCGGAAGGTCGCGACTCGCTCGAATTGTTGGAGTCGCTCACGCGCTACAAGCTAGCGCGCGGCACGACACGCCGTGTCAGGCGCCGACGCGCCAGCTGTCGGTCGGAGCGAAAACGCGCTTCAGGATCCAGCCGAGGATAAGAAGAGGGACGAGCACAACGATCGCGACCTTGATCGCTACGGCGCCCACCGATAGAAACGCCACCAGCACTCCGAACACGGCGGCGAGCAACCCCGCGACCACGGCGAAGATGATCAGGAACGGAAGCCCGACCAGGAACAGCACGAGCAGCACGGGCAGGGCCAGCGCGCCGAGCACCGCCACGATCGGGAGGCCGATCACGGCGAGTAGAATGCCGACGGGAATGAGAACGAGCAGCGCGAACGCACCGAAGAACAGCGCACGCAATAGACCGAACATTTCAGTAGTTCCTCAACGCGGCCGAGTTACGCCGGATCGACGCCGTCGAGCGGATCGCCGTGCGGCGGTGGTGGCTCGGATGGCGTCGCCGGTGGTGGCGAGCTCGTTGTGCTCGACGAGCCGCCGTTATCACCGCGGCGAAAGATCCAGCAGAACACCTTCCACATCAGCCAGATCGGAAGCACGACGAAGATGCCGAATTTGATCGCGGCGATGCCGATCGTCACGATGAGGCTGAGGACGCCCATGATCGCCCCGCCGGCAAGCAGCACGAGGAAGATCGGGAGGCCGAACAGGAAGAGCAGGATGAGCAGCGGGATCGCGACGATCGAGAGCACCGCGAGCACCGGCAACCCGATCGCCTTGAGCAACATGACGATCGGAATCAGGAACGCGAGGCCGCCGAGCTTGAAGAGCCACCGGATGGCCGCCAGCTGCAACACCAACCAACGAATCGCCGACCACATAGCTTGGTCCCCGCGTGGTAACGTGTCTGCCGTCCGTACGCGTGGTCGGCCCAGCGGGTTTCGCCGTTACCCGTCGCCCACCGCCCACCGCCCATCGCCCATCGCCCATCGCCCATCGCCCACCTAAATCAGCTTGCCAACGTAGAAATCCCCGAATTCGGCGTACTTGGCGCTCACCTCGTCGAAGCGCATGTCCGTCACCAGCTTCTTGAAGTCGATCGGGTCCTTGGCGAAGAGCGTCACGCCCCATTCCCACGCGTCGAACCCGATCGCCCCCGTGATGATCTGGAGGACACGGCCCGCGTAGCGCCGGCCGGTCATCCCGTGCGCGTGCATGAGACGGCTGCGCTCGTCGAGCGAGAGCTGATACCAGTTCTGACCCTCGTCTCTCCGCTTCGACATCGGGTAGAAGCAGACGTAGGGCATGTCCGGCGGTAGCTGCGGGAAGAGCCGGCGTTGGACGTGCGGACTGTCATGCTCGGCGGCCGTACGCTGCGCCAGCTCGGCGACGTACGCCGGGTCTCCCACGGCCCCGCCGCGCGCCGCCGCGTCGCGCGCCAACTGGGCGGTCAGGTGATACAGGCCCGCTTCCGTGACACTCAGGAAGGAGTACGACAAACTCCATTCGAGCGCGCAGGCCAGCTGGCGCATTTCGGCCTGCGCGGCCGCGATCTCCTCGAGCGTTGGCCGGAAGTGCACGGCCAGAAGGTCCGCCCGGGAGCCGATGAGTGCCGCGAGTGCCGACCAGCCGCCGGCCGAACTGTTCAAAATCTTTGACGCCGCCGAACGGAGACGATCGGTGTCCGCCGCTTGGGACGGCTCCGTCGAAAACACCTGATGGAGGGCGAACCAGCCCTCCAAAGTCTCCGGTGGGTGGGCGCGCGGCGCGCTTTCGGGGGTCATGCGCGCAACTTAAGCCCTTCGGTCCCCAGTTGGCGCGGCATTGCCTTTGCCAATACTGACATTGCGGATGTGATGGCTTTTCGAAGCGCCGCAGGAGCGGATATGTCGGAAGAGACGATGGGACGGGCTTCTCTGATGAGAGGCGCTGGTACAGGCGGGGGGATGGACGGGCGGCGACGTCAGTTGCGGACGCTCCTGCTGTCGGCAGCGGATACGGCTCGACAGGTGCGGCGGCTCGCGATGGATGGGCAAGCGGCCGTGAGGCCGATGGGCCGAGCGGTCCGCGATCGAATCTCGATGCTATTGAGCGCCGCGGGCTAACTCGCGGCGCTTTTTACATCATCGTCGCCGCTCGGCGAATTGATCCGGGCTGGCGAACAACCGATGCACCGGCTTGGCTTGCGAGCAGTACGACTCGAGCTGCTTGTCGGTGCACTGTTCCCAATCATTCGGAATCGGCGTCAGGCGACGCCGGTCGATTCCGCGCTCGAAGCACAGCCATCCTTCCGGTGCCTGACTGGCGAGCATGGACTGACCACCGATCGTAAGGCGACGATCGCTCTCTCCTCTGCGATCGGTGAACGACTCGGCCTCCTCGGCCGACCGACGGTCTCGATGCCGCCGCTCGTTCTCGCGTGGAACGACGTCGAACGCGCTCCACTCGCGACCCAGGGAATCGACGAATGTCCGCAAGCCCATTCTCCCTCCCCTCCTTCGGCGAACCGATCCGGGCCCGTAGCGAGCCCAGCACCGTGCGCCTCAATCACTGAGCAGGCTTGATGCCAGCCAGTTGACTCCGGTGAATCAACATCGCGGGCGGGAAGTTGGGAATAGGGCGAACTACCTAAGTGGTTTGTACTTGGGGTGCCTTGCGGTCCATTTGAACCGAAAGAAGGCGCAGGCGGCAATAACCACCCCAATCGCGATGATCCCCACCTTCTCCGCGTCGAGGATGTCGACCGGGGAGTCGTCGAGATGCTGGTCGGTCAACGTGCCGTGAATGACGAGCAGCAGGGCGACGAGGTAGGTCAGATAGTGCAGCGGCTTCCAGCGCTGGCGTCCGATCTCGGCTCGGTAGATCGACGTGATGACGGTGAATGCCAGCAGGTAGAGTGCGATGGCACCGAGCAGGTTGATGGTCGGCTGCTCCGGCGACGAGATCGGGAACGCGATGTCGAAGAGGGTGAACCGCTTCTTGTCGAGGAAGAGGAGCGGGATCGGGTGCGCCGCGGAAAGCGCCAGCGCCACGTAGGCAGTCCAGTTGTGCAGCTTGAGCAGGTTGATGCGGCGATGCGGCCAGCGCTTCCACGGATTGTATCGAGCCGCCATGAGCAACCCAAGGAGCACGTTGACTCCGAGCAGGTAGACGGCGGCGAGCCCGAGGTACGTGGTCAGGTCCTTTGCGTCCATGCGGTGTTTACGAGTTGCGTCGGTTGACCGTTCGACCCCAGGGATCGGCAATCCGGCATGCGTGGTGCAATGGCACGGGGCACCCGAACGGAACCACCTGGTGAAAGGAACGATAGCGGGCGGAGTAACCGCGGCATGCCTGGCCGTGCAATTCGCAGCAGCACAATCATCCGACAGCTCATCGACGGCGAAGACCTTCTTCACGGGTCGCGACGGGGTGATCGCCGCCAGTTTCCTCGCCGCGAGCGCCGGATTGAGCATCTTCGACGTGCGCATAACGCATTGGTTCACGGACACGAGCCAGGCGCACGTCAGACGGGGGATAGACTTCGCCAACAAATTCACCCACGTCAACGAGACGACGCTCACCGTCGGTGGGCTGATCGTCTACGGCGTTGCGAAAATAGCGAAGGCCAACACTGTCGCGGACGTCGCATTTCACGTAGCGGAATCGGTGGCCGCAGCGAGCCTCACCGCCCAAGTCATTCGCGGCCCGCTCGGTCGCACGCGTCCGCTCGCTACGAACCCGCAGTACGACGACCAATACGAGTTCCATTTCATGAAAGGCTTTTCGCATTTCGATCAGCGAGCCTTTCCTTCGATCCACTCGTCGTCCGGCTTTGCCGCGGCATCCGCACTGACGGCAGAGATCAAGCGCCGCGATCCGAGCGCAGTATGGTTCGTCGCGGTGCCGGCGTATGCGCTCGCCCTGACGCCCGGAATCTCGCGCATGTACCTGGGCCAGCACTGGGCGAGCGACATCTTCTCCGGCGCGTTCCTCGGAACCTTCTACGGGTGGCGCATCGTCGACTATTCGCACGATCACCCGACGACCCGGATCGACCGAATCTTTCTCGGCTCGGTCAAACACACGCGGATCTCGGCAGAACGCGGCGGTCTCACGTTTTCGTGGAATGCCACGTTCTGAGCCGATCACTCCAAGTCAGCGCCCTGCCCCGGCTTCGTGACCAACGAGCGCTTCGATCGCGCGCTTGAGCGGCGGCATCATCGCGTCGATTTGCTCGACGGACACGACGCCGATCGATAGCCGGAACCAGCCGTTGTCGCCCGGCGCGCCGAACGCGCCGAACGGCACGGCGGCGAGACCGGCCGCGTTGAGCAGATAGCCGCGCACGTCGTCGTCGGTGCGCAGCACGTCGCCGTCGGGCGTCTGCATACCGTGGAGCGCGAAGCGAGCGCTCACGTAAATCGCGCCCTGCGGACGCACGGACTCCACGGGCAGGCCCTGCGCGCGGAGTGCTTCGATTCCCTCGTGCACCGCGTCGAGCCGCCGCGAGGCCTCTCGGCGCATGGTCGCGATGAAGGCATCGACCGCGGCGTCGTCGGTCATGAATTTCGCCGTGGCCACCTGCTCGGGGCGCGGCGCCCATGCGCCGACGTGGCCGATGATGTCGTTCATCGGCTTGATGATGTCGGCCGGGCCGACGGCCCAACCTACACGCAGTCCGGTCGACGCGAACGCCTTGGAGATCGCATCGACGGCCACGGTGTACGGCGCGATCTCCGGCACGAGCGACACGGGATTCACATGGTCGACACCGGCCGTGGTCAACATCCAGTACACCTGATCGTAGAGCATGTAGAGCGGCCGTTCTTTGCCCGAGCGACGCTCGTTCTCTTCCACGACGAGCTGACAGATCTCGCGCAGGGTGGCCGCGTCGAACACGGTGCCCGTCGGATTGACCGGCGAACACAGCGCGAGCAGGCGCGCGTTGCGAATGACGGGACGCAGCATGCTCGCCGTCGGCAGGAAGTTCGTGCTCGCGTCGCATTCGACGAGCACCGGCCGCGCGCCGACGATCTGCGTGTAATAGTCGTTGTTCCACGACGGCACCGGGAACACGACGTCGTCGCCCTCGTCGACCAGCGCACGATACACGGCGTAGATCGCGGGCCGCGCGCCGGACGCTACCAGCACCGATTCGAGCGGGAATTGCAGCCCCAGCCGCCGGTGATAGAACTCTCGAATCGCCTGGCGCAGCGACTCGACGCCGATTCCCGGCGGATAGGTCGATTCACCGGCACGGAGGGCGTCGACGATCGCGTTCTCGAGCGCGGTGGGAATCGGAAACTGTTTGGAGCTGAAGTCACCGACCGTGAGGTCGAGGATGGGCTTTCCCGTCTTGGCGAGGGCTTTGACTTCGCCGGCGATGCGAAGGATGGCAGACCCGCGCAGGTGGGCGGCGAGCCGCGAGACGCGCGAAATGGGCATGCGTACAAGCTCGCGGAGCAAGCGCCCGATGGGAAGATGGCTGCTCGGCTGCTCGGCTGCTCGGCGATTCAGTAGCCGAGCCGCCGAGTCGCCGAGTCGCCGAGTCGCCGAGTCGCCGAGCCTCTATTCTCGCACCGCGCTGATATTGACGACGGTCTCGGCGAGCGTCGTCAGCTTCTTGTCGGTGTCACCTTCTTCGTCGAGGGTGCGCTGGAGGATTTCCGCCTGGTCCGCGAGGCCGAGCATGTTGGCAAAGGTGCGGACGCTGCCGTATCCGGCGATCTCGTAGTGCTCGACGCGCTGCGCCGCGGCGATGATCGCGGCGTCGAGCGCTTCACTCTGCTCGTGCTCCTCGAGGAGCTCGTCGCCCTCGGCGAGCAGGCCTTCCATTCCCTTGCACTTGTGGCCGCCGGGTTTCTCACCGAGCTGCGAGAACACCTTCTCGAGGCGGTCGACGTGCTTTCGCGTCTGCACTTCGTGCTCCTCGAATGCACTTCGCAGATCGGCGTGCGTCGCGGCTTTCGCCATTTTCGGAAGCGCCTTCAGGATTTGCTGCTCGGCGCTGTAGAGATCCTTGAGTTGTTCCACGTAGATGTCTTGCAAAGACTCGCTGGCCATGGGGTACCTCCGGCATGCGGTGAGCTTTGCGCGCCGTTCTCCCGGCGCGACACGAGCAGCGGGCGCGTTGGAAGATTCGCGCCACGACGGAGCGGCGCCGGAGTGTCGCCGAAGCGACTGGATGCAAATCACAAAAGTCTGGTCCGCTGCTTGCCTTTCCCGGAGCCAGTCAGGCATACCGGGCGGAACCTATCTATGAGCGCTAGCGAACGACCGGAATCCTATGACGGCGATCACGGAGCGGCGGCCGAACGACTGCGGATCGCCATCCGGGCGGTGCTGGATGGAAGCGGCTCGACCGAGGGTCTGCACGCCGCGGCGCGGGAGCTGGTGAGCGAGCTTCGCCAGGCCGACGAGCCGCCGGAGCAGGCACTCGTTCGGATCAAACAGACGCTCGCCGAAGCGGGCCTTCGACCGGGCTACGCGTCGAGCGACGGCGGCACGCAGGGCATCGAGGCCACGGTGTACCGCGACGTGATCGCCTGGAGCATTCGCCAGTACTACGGCGCGACGTCGTGAAACTGCACGGTAGTTTCGCGCTCGAGCGCCCAGCGTAGACCCCAGGCGTCCTCGAATAGGATGAGCGGGCTGCCCTTGGCGTCGTAGAGGAGCATGCGGCCGCGATCGCGGGCGAGGCGCTCGATCTCGGCCGCCGGTCCTGTCACCCATCGCGGAAAACGCGCCGAGATCCGTTCGATGCGGCACGCCGCGCCGTACTCGTGCTCGAGGCGGTGCAGCATGACGTCGAACTGCAGCATACCCACGGCGCCGACGATCGGGGTCGGACCGGTCGTCTCGGAGCCCGACGTATAGAAGACCTGCGCCGCGCCTTCCTCGGTGAGCTGGCGGAGGCCGGTGTCGAGCTGCTTCCGCTTCATCGGTTCCGAGAGGATGATGCGCGCGAAATGTTCGGGGGCGAAGCGCGGGATGCCGCTGAACTCGATATCCGCGCCGTCGGTCAGCGTGTCGCCGATGCGCAAGCTGCCGCGATCCATCACGCCGATCACGTCGCCAGGCCACGCTTCCTCGATGGCCGTGCGTTCACGCGCCAGGAATTGCTGCGGCGACGGGAGGCGCAGCGGCTTGCCGGTGCGCACCTGCTTGACCTGCATTCCCGCCTCGAAGTGGCCCGAGCACACACGGACGAAGGCGACGCGGTCGCGATGCCGTGCGTCCATGTTCGCCTGGATCTTGAACACGAATCCGGTAAAGCGCTCGTCTGTCGGCTCGACGACGCCCGCCGTCGATTCGCGCGAGAGCGGCGATGGCGCGAGCTCGAGGAATTCCTTGAGGAACGGTTCGACGCCGAAATTGGTCAGCGCGCTGCCGAAGAAGACCGGCGACAGCTCTCCCTCGAGCACTGCTTCGTGATCAAACGGGTGGCCCGCTTCGTCGAGCAGCGCGAGATCTGCGAGCAACCGTTCATGCGATTCCGCTCCAATGAGGTCACGCAGCTTTTGGTCGTGCGGGTCGATCGCCTGCGCTTCGGCGCGCGTCGCGCCGTGGTCCTCGCCGCGATCGAAGAGGAAGACAACGCGCCGCCGCCGATCGAACACGCCGGCGAACGCCGCGTCGTTGAAGATCGGCCAGGTCACCGGGTGGCAGGCAATGCCGAGGTCCGACTCCACGTCGCCGATCAGCGCCAGTGGATCGACACCGACGCGGTCGCACTTGTTGACGAACGTGAAGATCGGCGTGCGTCGCCGCTTGCAGACGCTGAACAGCTGGCGGGTGCGATCCTCGACGCCCTTGCGGTTGTCGAGGAGCATCACGGCGCTGTCGGCGGCGACGAGCGTACGGTAGGTGTCCTCGGAGAAATCTTCGTGGCCGGGCGTGTCGAGGAGGTTGATGTGGTAGCCGTCGTACTGGAACTGCATCACGCTCGACGTGACGGAGATGCCGCGCTCCTGCTCGAGCTTCATCCAGTCCGAAGCAGCGTGGCGCGCGGCGCGGCGCGACTTGACCGAGCCCGCCAAATGAATGGCCCCGCCATACAGCAGCAGCTTCTCCGTCAGCGTTGTTTTGCCGGCGTCGGGATGGCTGATGATGGCGAAGGTGCGCCGCGTGCGAACGGCGTCGGTGAGACGGGCCTCGAGATCCTGCGACAACGAACCGACCTAGATTGTGGGAGTCCAATGCAATGAAGGCCCGACCCCCAACTACAGGATCGAGCCCCAGGAACGTCAGGAACGACTGGTGTAAGTTAATGCGTTTCCACATCTGAAGGAGCGCTATCGGTGACGCCGTGGGTCCGACGTCTGATCGTCGCAAACATCATCGTCTTCTTCCTGCAGCAGACGGTCGCCGGTGTGACGAACGCGCTGGCGTTCGTTCCCGCGTACACGTTCGTGCGGCCGTGGACGCTCGTGACGTACATGTTCGTTCACGCGAACATCACGCACATCCTATTCAATATGCTCGCGCTGTACTTCTTCGGCCCGCGCGTGGAAGAACGACTGGGTGAGACGCGGTTCGTCGCGCTGTACGCGATCAGCGGCATCTCCGGCGCGGTCCTCTCGCTGATCTTCGCCCCGTTCGCCCCGATCGTCGGTGCATCCGGCGCGATCTTCGGCGTCATGCTGGCTTTCGCCCGCTTCTGGCCGACAGCTCTGATCTACATCATGGGCATTCTGCCGATCCAGGCGCGCGTCGCCGTGCTGCTCATGGCGGGGATCTCGCTGTGGAGCGGACTTGGCGGGTCACGTAGTGGTGTGGCCGACTTCGCGCACCTCGGCGGATTCGTCGGCGGGTGGCTGTATCTCAAATGGCTCGACATGCGGCAGGGCACGAAACGCTTCCGCTCCAAGGTCACCGCCAAGGTGCCGCGCGACACGCTCTCCAACTGGAAGCATGTCGACCCGAAGTCCGTACACGAGGTGAACCGCGACGAAGTGAACCGGATCCTCGACAAGATCAGCGAGAAAGGACTCGGCAGCCTCACGCCCGAAGAGCGGTTGTTCTTGTCCAACTTCGTCCCGCCGGACGATCGCGTTCCTCCGCCGACGTAGAGCGGCCATCCTCGCGAGCGCAGCGAGCGGGGATCTACTGGAAGGGTTCAAGGGGCTTTGAACGATCGCGCCTGTTCGCGTTCCGACGCGGGACAGTAGATCCTCCGCTCGCTCCGCGAGCGGAGGATGACAGCAGAAACGGCCCTGTCCGAGGACAGGGCCGTTCGTCTTCCTGGGTCTTACCGAGAGCCGACCGTTCGAAGAGTGCTGCTCGGCGCCTTACGGCGTCTTTTCGTCGGGGGTCGTGAGGGCGACCGACGTGGTGCCGGCGGTCTCGATCACGAACACGACGCGGCGATTGAGCTCGGCGCCCGGCTGGTCGCCCCACGCCTTCGGCGTGACGAGGCGCGTCTTGCCATAGCCGATCGTCTCGATCTGGTTCGTCGTCAAGCCACCCTGCGCCGTGAGGTAATCACGGACGGCATCGGCGCGCTTCTTCGAGAGCGCGTTGTTGTAGTGGGTCGAGCCGGCGGGATCGGCGAAGCCTTCCACCGTGACCTTGGACGTCGGATAGTACTTCTGGACGACGTGGGCGAAGCGGCCGAGAGAGGTGTAGTCCTGCTGGCGGACGGTCGCGTCGTTGAACGCGAAGTTCACCGGCATCGCGAACTTCAAACCATCTTCCATCGCCGTGATCTTCGCACCGAACTCCGTGCGAAGCGACTGCAACTCGGTGCGAAGAGCCTGGATGTCGCCCTTGACCATGCCAAGGTCGGTACGGAGCGAGCTGTCGGTCGCCATGCGCTCCGAGCGCTCGCTGGCGAGAGCTTGCTGGTTGGCGGCGGTCGCCGCTGCGGTCGCATTGGCCGCTTCCTCACGGGCGCGCTTGACCGAGCCGGTCGTCGCGCAGGCGCTGAGCAGTGCCGCTGTGCACGCGAGCATCATTCCGCTGTGAAGGCGCATCTTTCTTATCTCCTCTGGTGTGGTGAACGGTCGGTGTTTGAGCATGCCCTGGTGCAAGAAGCGGGCAGAACTTCGGTGATGTCGATCACAGCCGATATACTCGCTGTGTTTGTGATGAGCATTTTTACACCTGATGCAAGAGCGCAACAATGCGCTGAATCACAACGTCCGAGTGACTTTAAGTGACGAGGCACACGGCGTGGTTTCTGCACCCTCGTATTCTGTCGCCGTCACAGCGCACACAACATCAACGACGATTCATGCAGGGTCCCGTAGAGGCCCCCACGCCTCAAGCGCTTGCCGACCTGGTGGCGCGGTGCAAGCAGATCGCCCGGTACACCGTACAGTTGACCGAGGCGGAGGAGAACCGGATCGCGGCGCTCGCATCCGGAATCCTTGCGGCCCGCGGCGTCCTCGAGCTCGAGGAGATCGACGCCTCGCGGCTCCCGGCCCGACAAGGCCGCATCCGTCATTGGGCGCTCACCGGTGGTGAACTGTCCGAGTTGATGACGCCGCCCATGAAACACCTGCACGGCACGCTCGCGGTCGACGAACACGAGCAAATCAAGATTCTGTCGCGACGAACGTGGCGCGGCGCCTGGCGGGTCGTCACGCTCTGGCGGGATGGCGTGCACGGCTGTGCGGCGCGCGACATCATGGAGTATCTGGCGCTGCTCGCCGGCGAGGCCCAACGTCGCGCCCCGGCTGCGGCGCGCGCACTGCTCGAGCGCAGTCGAGCTATCGCGGCCACCAAAGAGCTTTCGCCGACGGGACCGCGCGCTCGCGCTGACTGAACAAAACGGCGCAACGTCGCTTGCGGCTATGGTCGGCGGCGGCGGCTGTAGGCTGGCTAGCCGCTGGCGGCGGTGCGCACGGCTGGCGGCTTTTGGGCTGGCGGCTCCGGCTTGCGGCGGTGCGCACGGCTGACGGCTCGAACAGCGGTGCTTGTCATCCTGAGCGAAGCGAAGGATATACTGTCTCTCTCTAGTTACCCGGATGGTAGGTCCTTCGTCGCTTCGCTCCTCAGCAGGATGACAAGCGAGGTTTGACGGACGGCCGAGCGCACCGCCGCTAGCCGCAGCCGATAGCCTCAGAGCCGCAAGCCGTGCGCACCGCTGCGAGCCGCGAGCCAGCCGACAGCCGAAGCCGCCGACCATAGCTGAAAGCGACGTTGCGCCGTTTCAGCCCGCCTCTCGTGCATGAACGAAAACGCGTGGCTCACCTCCTGCTCTTCCGTCAGTCATGGAACCGACGCCGCGCCGAGAAGGGGGTGCGGGGGGCGAGTACGCGGCCGCGCCGATTTCCGCTGAGTCCACCGCAGCAAACCGAACAGATCGACGAACGATACCTCGCGCCTACCGCGAGCGGCCCGACAACCGCCGCGAGCGGCTTCGGTCGCGCGCACGCGAGCTCGGCCCCGGGCTGATCACCGGCGCCGCCGACGACGATCCGTCGGGCATCGCGTCGTATTCGCAAGCAGGCGCGGCCTTCGGTTACGCCACACTCTGGATCGCGCTCCTCACGCTGCCGCTGATGGCGGCGGTTCAGCTCATGTGCGCGCGCATCGGGATCGTCGCGCGAAGCGGGCTGGCCAGTGTGCTGCGCGAGCACTACCCGCGCTGGCTCCTCTGGCTCGCGTGCACGATGCTCCTCGTCGGTAACACGGTGAACATCGCGGCGGACCTCGGCGGCATGGCGGCGGCGGCGAGTCTGTTGACCGGTTTGCCGTCGATCTGGTTCGTTCCGGCGTTCGCACTTCTGATTCTCGCGCTCCTGGCCTTCGCGTCCTACGAGCGCATGACGCACGCGCTGAAGTGGATGACGCTCGTGTTGTTCAGCTACGTGCTGGCCGCGTTTCTGGCGCGACCCGACCCGGCGGCCGTGATCGTGAACACACTCGTGCCGCACATCCAGTGGTCGCGCGAGTTCCTCTTCATGCTCGTCGCCATCCTCGGCACGACGATCTCGCCGTATCTCTTTTTTTGGCAGGCGGCACAGAACGCCGAACAGGACGCTCATTGGCGGCAGCGGCTCATCGGGCGTCCACAGCGCGCGATCCAGCGCGAGCTCCGGGCGGCGACGCGCGACGTCAACGTCGGAATGTTCTTCTCGAACGCCATCATGTATTTCATCATCCTCACAGCGGCCGCCACGCTGCACGCGGCGGGGGTGACCGACGTCGAGACGGCGGCAGAAGCAGCATCGGCGCTCAAGCCGGTTGCCGGTCCGGCCGCGGCGGCACTGTTCACGATCGGTCTCGTGGGTACCGGAATTCTCGGCGTTCCGGTGCTTGCCGGATCGGCCGCGTACGCGATCGCCGAAGCCGCCGCCTGGCGCGCCGGCATGGACGAGAAGGTCCACACCGCCCGACAATTCTACGGCGTGATCGCGTTGGCGATGATCGTCGGCATGCTGCTCAACTTCAGCCACGTGAACGCCATTCGGCTGCTGATCTGGTCGGCCGTCATCAACGGCCTCCTCGCGCCGCCGCTGATCGTGATCATTCTCGTCGTGTGCAACAACAGGTCGGTCATGGGGGAGCACCGGAATGGGCGGGCGCTGAACGTGCTGGGGGCGATGGCCGCCGTGGTAATGTTCGTGGCGGCGGGGGCGCTGATCTATTCGTGGATGACGTGAGCTATCAGCTATCAGCCAACCGCTAAAGCTGTCAGCTTTAGCTGTCAGCTGTTTAGCTGTCAGCTCCACTACCTCATCCACATGCCTTATACGAATCCGTCCGACGACGAGCTTCGGACCCTGCTGCTGTCTTCCCGGCGCATCGCCGTCGTCGGCGCATCCGCGCGACCGGACCGGCCCTCGCTCGGCATTATGAAAATGCTCATCGCCGCGGGGTTCGACGTCGTGCCGGTGACACCGATGGAGGAGAAGGTCCTCGGTCGCGCCACGTTTCCGTCGTTGAGCGACGTCCCCGGCCCGATAGACATCGTCGACGTGTTTCGCCGCCCGACCGAGACGCCGCCGATCGCCGAGGACGCGGTGAAGATCCACGCGAAAACGTTCTGGCTTCAGGAAGGAATCACCAACGACGAAGCCGCATTCATCGCCGCCAGCGGCGGACTGACCGTCGTGATGGATGCCTGTATCGGGAAGACGGTGCACCGGCTGGACATTCGGGTCCCAAAGCAGGGCCGGTGAAGCGCAGGCTTGCGGGTTCGCCCCGGTTCACACAATATGAATTCGGCGACGATTCGCGCCCAACCTCTTCGACCCTCCCCCAGCGAGGGTCCCAGCGAGGCAAAGGGGGGTAGACTCCCGGATCGGCTTGGTGATGCCTTTGGCGCCTCGGCGCCGCTGCTGGGGGGCGTGCGTCGTGGCCTGACCAAAGGACGAGACCAACACCATGCCGACCAACAAGGATTTCAAGCGCGTCGTTCGCGCTCGTATGCGGAAGACCGGCGAATCGTACACCGCCGCCCGCGCTCAGCTGCTCCGCGAAACACCGGCGCCTCGAGCCAAGCAACCGCCCAAACGTCGAACCGCGCGTCCGACTCCGCCGTCGTCGATCGTTCCGCCGGCGCAATACGCCGGCGTCGCCGGAATGAGCGACGCGGCCGTGAAGGAGGGGACGGGTTGCACCTGGGAACGCTGGGTGAATTCACTCGACTATCACCAGGCGTACACCTGGTCGCACCGCGACATCGCGAAGTATCTGCGCGAGAAGTACAAGACACCGTCCTGGTGGACGCAGATGGTCACGGTGGGGTACGAGCGCATCAAAGGGCTCCGCGCGCCGGGACAGCAGCGCAGCGGCAGCTATACGGTCACGCGCAGCAAGACCGTCCGCGCGCCACTCACCGCACTATTCGCGGCATTCGAGAACGATGAACAACGCGCGCGCTGGCTCCCCAGCGCACAACTCAAGCGCGCCACGAAGAACAAGTCGCTGCGACTCTTGCTCGACGACGGTTCGCAGGTGGTCGCCGGCTTCACGTCGAAGGGAGACGGCAAGAGCCAGGTTGCCGTCGAGCAAACCGGCCTTGCCAATTCCGCGGCAGCGGCCGAGTGCAAGTCCGCGTGGTCGAGCCGCCTCGAAAACTTGGCAGCGCAGCTCTCGGCCTGATCGTTGATGAACGCGTGACGAGGGTGGCCGCCCAACGGACGGCCACCCTCGCTCGTTCACGGCATTTTTCCGTACCGCACCAGGCGCATCGAGCCGTCCTGGACCAAGCCGATGCCCGCCGCGAAGCGCTTCACATCGCGGTGTCCCGGCTCGAGGGGCGTTGTCTCGTGGATGCGCAGCACATTCGTGAATGATCCGGCCGGCGTCCGCAGACTGTCGGCGAGCGACGCAATTTCGGCGCGGTCCATCGCCAGTCCTTCGGCGAGCTCCTGATAGAATCGCATTCCCACTTTCGGGTCGCCCGGCATCATCAGGCCGAACCGCGCTCCTCCCCGTCCGGCGCGCCACGCACCCTCGTGGTTCACGACTTTCCCGTTCTTGTAGATGTCGACGTCCTCGCCAAAGTAGTAGACGTCATTCGTTCGCCGGCTCATCGCGAAAAAGTTTCGCGAGACCTCGACGAGCGCCCCGTCGTGCGTCTCCCGCTCCTCGACGACGCGCGTGACGATGCCCGCGATCGTCAGCGTCTCCGGGAGAACGGTGACAACCAATCGTTGCCCGCCGTCGGCAAACTCGAGGCGGTAGCCCGGCTCGAGCGGGAAGAACCGGTTGCGGCCGGTGGAAACGGCGTCCGCGGGATCCAGACGAAAATCGCGCCGAAAGTCCGACTGCGTCGTGTGCGGGCGGGCGCCGACCAACAGTGAAACGGCGAAGAGACCGAGCACACGAACCGACATCTTTTCTACTAGCGGCATAGTTGACACTCCTGTTTCCAGCGGACAGGTTGTACTAGCATCGTAGTAGCTTGCCCGTTTCGTCAACCCTCGCGCGCTTCCGCCGCATGACTCGACGCCGTACGCTCGCCGCGACGCTTTTCCTGCTCGCTCTCCTCTCCAACGAAGCATTTTCGCAAGCCTGGCGGCGGACGGCCGCGACGATTGGGCCCGCGCCGCGCGTGCTCCTCATTGGCACGCGGCCGGAGGACGAAGACAACGCGCTCCTCGCCTGGCTCGGACTCGGCCGCGGTGTGGAAACCGCGTTCCTCTCGCTCACCCGCGGCGAGGGCAGTCCGAACGTCGCCGGCAGCGAGCGACAGTCGGCGCTCGCCGTGCTGCGTACCGCGGAGGTCCTTGCCGAACGGCAACGAGACGGCGCGCATCAGTATTTCACGAGGGCGTACGACTTCGGATCGGCGACGGAAGACTCGGTCGTCGACCGTCTGTGGCCGCGCGACACGCTGCTGCGGGACATCGTGTCGGTGATTCGCGCCTTCCGGCCGCAGGTGGTCATCTCGATGTGCGACACCGTGAGCCGCGATGCGACCCGACGCCGTACGGCGCAACTCGTTCGAGCCGCGTTCGAGGCGGCCGCCGATACTGGCGTGCTTTCATCGCGCGCGGCGTCTCGCTTGCCTGCGTGGTCCGTCGGGCGGCTGTACACGCGCGTCGACAGCACGGTCGGCGGAGCAACCGTCGTGACGATCGAGGCGGGCGACCTGGATCGCGAGTCCGGCCTGACGTACGCGGAGATCGGCGCCGACATTCGTCGTCTGCAGCGTACGCAAGTGCCCATTCGCGTGCCGAACGTTGGCCGGGCGCCCCGACTGTTGCGCCTCGACGCCGCGCGCAGCGAAGCCGCGAACAACGACATGTTCGCCGCCATCGACACGAGTTGGAGCCGCATCCGCACCGGGATCACCGCCGTCGATGCGGCGATGGACTCCGTGCGCGTTGCGGTCAGTGCCGCGCGCGCACTCGGGTACGCGGCGCCTCCCGACGCGATCGCGGCGGCGTCCGCGCGCATCGTGCGACAGACCATTGCGGCGCGCCTCGCCATTCAGTGCAGCGAATCGACGGGCGTTCCGGTCTGCGGCGGCACGTTGGGCGATCTCATGGCGACGCTCCGAACCATCCGCGAACGCGCGACGCGTGTCACGCTCGACGCCGCGGGCGTCGTCGTCGACGGCACGGTGTCGCGCGAGTTCGTCGCCGTCCGCGATTCGGTGGCCGCGAACGTGACCGTGTTCAACGGCGGCGGCGAGCCCGTGACGGTGCGGCGCCTGGCCGCCAACGGTCGCGTGGCGCTGACGACGCTCGTTGCCGACTCCGTGCGTCTCGCGCCCGACAGCGCCCTCCGATGGAGCGGACCGATTCGCGTCGATGCCCAGGCGAGCCACTGGTGGCAGCTGAACGGGCTGATGAATGGTATCGCGATCCACGCCGTGGGTCCGACGATGAGTGGATCGTTCGGCGAATTGATCGCCGGAGAAGATCGTCTCCCCGTTTACGGTCCCGAGGCGACCGTCACGATCGCCGGCGTCGACATCCCGGTGGTGGCGACGTCGTGGGCGTACCGCGGCCCGGGAATGGTTCGCGGCGATGATCGACACTTCCTCATCGGTCTGCGGCCGAAAACTGTTTTGCTCGAGCGCACCGCCGAATACGAGCGCGCATCGATCCCGATCAATCGGCTCTTTCGCGTCTACGTGTCGTCCGCCCGGGCGTCGACCGATACAGTGGTCGTCGAGCTGAAGACGCCGGCGTCGATCAAGGTCGATACGATCGAGCGTCGCGTGGTGCTGCCGCCATTCGGCGGTCGCAACGTGTTCTTCCGCATTCGCGGAATGCTCAAGCCGGGCGCCGATTCCATTTCAGCGCTCGTGCGCGTACCAACTCCAGCCGCGGGACTCAGGCGTCCCGGCGCGGTGAGCGACTTTGGTGGTCAGACCTATCAAGTGGGAACAGTCCCGCGCGAGTACCCGCACGTACCGACGCAGGTCTTTTTCCGGTTGGCGGGCGAGCGTCTCGAGGCAGTGGACCTTCGCGTGCCGCCGAAGCTCCGCGTCGCCTACGTGAAGGGAACCGACGAAGTGCCGACGCCGCTCGGGCAGTTACAGATCGGCGTGCAGACGCTCGATCCCTCTCTGCTGTCCGTCGTCGATCTCTCGGTGTTCAATACCGTACTGATCGGGAGCGACGCGGCTCGCGGTGACGCGCTCGCCGGCGCGGCAGGGCCGCTCGAGGGATTCATGCGCCAGGGCGGAACGGTGGTGATGCTGCCGCAGACTCGCGAAGTCGCCGAGTCAGGCCTTCTTCCCTTCCCGGTGGTGTTCGACAGCGTGACTCGCAATATCGGCAATCCGGACGCCGAGGTGCGCGTCGTGAATCCACGGTCATCGCTGCTGTCTTGGCCGAACGTCATCACGGCGGCGGATTTCAAGGATTGGAGCGGCGAGCGGGCGCGGAACGTTCCCACCGGGATCGACGGTCACTACGGAACCGTCGTGGCGATCGGCGATCCGGAGACGGGCACGCCGGCGACGATTCTCACGGCGCGGATCGGGCGCGGGATGCTCGTCTACACGTCTCTCGCACTCGACACCCAGCTCGCCGCCGTTCACCCCGGCGCGGCGCGCCTGCTCGTGAACATGCTCACCGCGGGGATGGCGCCGGCGAGGAAGTAGGCCGGCCCCATTCCGCCCCGCGAAACGCCGATCAACTCCGGCGTCGAGGAATCGCATTTCCCCGGATTGCCGAACGCGCGCCCAGCATCAAGTTTTACCTCAACCAAAATCTGGAAGAGGAACTGGCGCATGGTGTTCGGCACGACAGGTGAAGTAGTTCGAGTGGCGTTGGCGGCGCTCCGCGCCAACAAGCTGCGGTCGCTGCTGACGATGCTCGGCATCGTGATCGGCGTGGCCGCGGTCATCGCCATGATTGCCCTGGGCAACGGCGCTGAAAACGCCGTGAGGGATCGCATCGCGCGACTCGGAACGACGGTCCTTCAGATCAATCCGCAGCGGATCAATCAGGGCGGCATCAATACGGGCAGCACGGCCAAGCTCTCGATGGCCGACGTCGAGGCCCTGCGTCAACGGGCGGAGCACGTCACCGGCGTGAACCAACAGCAGGATCGTCCCCTTCAAGTCGTTTGGGGAAGCAGAAACACCAACGTGCAGATCACGGGGACCGCGTCCAACTTCCCCGAGGTCCGCGGATTTCAACTCGCTCTCGGGCGCATGTTCACCGACGCCGAAGACCGGGCGCGGGCCCGGGTCGCCGTCCTTGGCGCCCAAGTGCTTCCGTTGTTGGGCGCGGACAACCCCGAAGCGATCCTCGACGAGCGAATTCGGATCGGCGGAAGACAGTTCACGGTCATTGGAGTGCTGGCGAATCGAGGCGTGAGCGGTGTCGGCGACGCGGACCAGCAGGTTCTCATTCCTTTTTCCACCGGTCGGTTCGGCGTTTTCGGAACGGATCGCATCCAGGACATCTGGGTACGCGCGGAAAGTGAGAGCACGCTCGCCCTCGCCACGATCGAAGTGCAGTCGGTGCTTCGCCGCATGCACCGCCTTCGCGCGGATCAGCCGAACGATTTCTCGATCCGCAATCAGTCGGACTTTCTGACGGCGCTGAGTGAGACGACGGAGACGTTCACGCTGTTGCTCGCGGGGATCGCCGCGGTGTCGCTGCTCGTCGGCGGCATCGGCATCATGAACATCATGCTCGTTTCTGTGACGGAGCGCACACGCGAAATCGGAATTCGTAAAGCACTCGGCGCGACGCGTCGCAATATCCTCTTGCAATTTTTGGTCGAGGCAGTGGTATTGTGCATAGCCGGCGGCGCCGTCGGCGTAGCACTCGGCTCTGGAGCGTCGGCTGTGCTCCGACGCTCATTCGGATGGGATACGGCAATGAGCCCAACGGCGATCACGCTCGCATTTTCATTCGCGGCTCTGGTGGGAATCGTGTTCGGCGTGTGGCCGGCGCGACGGGCCTCGGTACTCGATCCAATCACGGCGCTTCGATACGAATGACGGAGCTGGCCGTTAGCTCCCACGCGATCATGGCGCACGCGCCGCCTGTCCCGGCGAGCGCGTCGCCGTCATCGGCAAGCGCGCGCGCGACCGGGATCGCCGCGATTGTGTGTTCCAGCATCGGTCTTCTGGTGCTGGCGGCATGGACGCTCGACCCCGAGACGGCACGCGGCGCGCTCGGCGGTATCGCGATGCCGCCCAACACCGCTTTGGGATTTCTCGTTGCCGGCGCGTCGCTCTGGATGCAGCGACAACCGCGCATCACCACTCTTATTCGCATCCCCGCGCTCGCGCTCGCTACCGTCGTGCTCGGCCTCGGCGCCATTTCGTTCGCGGAACGGATATTCGATCTGCACCTGGGTCTCGGCCGACTGCTGTTCGAGAGTCGCCTCGCCACGTATCCCGATCTCTCGTCGAGCGGGATGGCGACGAATTCGGCGGTGGCTTTCCTGTTGGCCGGCGTCGCGCTGCTCGCGCTCGACGCCCCGTTCAAGTGGTGGGGCCGAACAGCGCAATGGCTGGCGACGGCTGGACTGTTGATCGCATCCGCCGCGATCGTCGGCTACTTGTACGACGTGCGGGCGCTCTATCAGGTGGACAGCGCGGCCGCGATGGCAGTGTCGTCGGCGATCGCCTTCTTCGCGCTTCACGCGGGACTGTTGTTCGCCCGATCGGATGCGTCGTGGCCGGGCGTGCTCCTGGCAAAGGACGCCGGCGGGACGATGGCGCGACGGCTGCTCGTCGCCGTGTGCGCGGTGCCGCTGGCGCTCGGCTGGTTGCTGATCCACCTGAACAAGGACGCGCTGGCGAGCCGCGAGGCAGGCGTCGCGTTGCTTGTCGTCGCGCTCACCGCCGTGTTGATGATGGTCGTCATTCGCGCGGCGACGACCGTGCGAGCCGGCGAAGCGGCGATCCAGGCGCTGCTCGAGCGGGAAGCGGATGCACGGTTGCAGGCGGAGCGCGCGAACAACGCGAAGAACGACTTTCTCGCGGTGATGAGCCACGAGCTCCGCACGCCGCTCAATGCGATCATCGGCTACAGCAGTCTGATGACCGAGGGAATCCCCGACGAGCCGACGACAGCGCAGCAGCGCCAACTCAATCGTATCCACGCGAGCGCCCAACACCTTCTCTCGCTCATCGAGCAGGTGCTGACGCTGTCGCGGATGGAGCTGCAGGAGCAGCCGGCGTTCAGTCCCGTGCGGGTCGCCGAGCTCGCGGAAGATTCGGCGGCGATGGTCGCCCCGCAGGCGCGTGAGAAGCAGATCGACTTGACCGTGGTCATCGACGACGATGCGCTCGTCATCGACACCGACGAGGCGAAGCTTCGACAGGCGCTGGTGAACCTGATGGGCAACGCCGTGAAATTCACCGATCACGGCTACGTGCGACTGCGCGTCTCGCGTCCGGCGGACGAAGACCGTGTGCGCTTCACGGTCGAAGACTCCGGGCCGGGCATCCCCGCGGAGTATCTCGAGCGGATCTTCGAGGCGTTCTGGCAGATCGATCAATCGGCCAGCCGCCGCGCCGGTGGCGTCGGGCTGGGGCTGCATGTCACGCGCGGGATCGTCCGATCGCTCGGCGGCGACATCTCCGTCCACAGCACGCCGTCGGAGGGAAGCGCGTTCACGATTCGACTGCCCGTGCAGCACTAGCCTCCCGCCCTGACGCGAGCGTCGGACGACGATAGTATTAGGCACTTCGTCCTCCCACGAGTTACGCGACATGGCGATCGTCCGATCGATGCTGCTGCGCGCGTCGCGCAGCACCTGGTTGGCTGACCAATTCCGGCGGCGCTCGTTTGCGCGCCGCGCGGTGCGGAAATTCATGCCGGGCGAGGATGTCGGCTCGGCGCTGGACGCATCCGGCGAGTTCGCCGGCGAGCGCATGGGTACCGTGATCACCGCGCTCGGCGAGCGTGTGACGAATCGCGAGGAAGCCGACGCCGTTCGCGATCATTACCTCGCGCTGCTCGACCAGATCGCCGCGCGCAGTTTGCCGACGCACATCTCGGTGAAGTTGACGCACCTCGGGCTGGATCTCGGCCGTGAGGAATGTCTAACGCGGGTCCGCACACTCGCCACGCGCGCCGAGCAGACCGGCACCTTCCTGTGGATCGACATCGAGGAATCGTGGTACGTCGACGCGACACTCGAGGTGTTTCGTCGGGCGCGCGAGACGCACGAGAAAGTGGGTCTGTGCCTGCAAGCGTATCTCTATCGCACGCCGGCCGACATCGAGGCGTTGATGCCGATCAAACCGGCGATCCGGCTGGTGAAGGGCGCGTACCGCGAGCCGCCCGTCGTCGCGTTTCCACGAAAACGCGACACCGACAACGCGTATTTCAGCATCAGCGACGGATTGCTCGAAGCGGCTGCGCGCGGCGCGGCGTTTCCGGTTTTCGGGACGCACGACCTGTCGCTGATCGAGCGCATCCGTTCGCGCGCGTCGTCGCTCGCCGTAGCGGACGGAGCGTATGAGATTCACATGCTGTACGGCATCCGGCCACGCGAACAGCGCGCATTGCGCGATCGTGGGGTCCGTGTGCGCGTGCTGATCAGTTACGGGACGCACTGGTTCCCGTGGTACGTGCGACGCCTCGCCGAGCGTCCGGCGAATCTCTGGTTCGTCGCGCGCAGCGTCCTTTCATAGCAGAGACGCGCACAACAATTCGACAGCATCGTCGCGCGATTTTTGTCGCGCGGCGACAGCATTGGGCCTTGGTCCCACAGTGTCGAATTCCGCGAGATCTGGCAGCGGTTGTGCTGCAGGCGCGGGCATATCCCTCTTCGGAGTTGCCTCGTGCTCCGGTCTTCTCTTCTCGCACTTGGCGCCTTGGCCGTCGCCCCGACGTTGGCCATCGCGCAACAGCCGGGCGTGTCACTGAGCCCGTTCGTCACGTTCCTTCCCGACGCGGATGGAAGTCCGCTCGCGGGACTGTCGCTCGCGATCACCGGTGGATCGCTTTCGCTGCGGGCGAGCAGTCACATGTCGATGCGCGACCGGCCGACGACGCGCTCCCTCTCGACGTCGATGCGGCCGTGGGGCGCCGACGCCGACGCGGTTGCCTACCTCGAGAGTTACAACTACAACCAGCACGTGCTGTTCGCGCCGTACGTCTTCGCGGGCTTGAGCACCGCGGCGGTCGATAGCGGGACCTATCGCCTGATGCGCCAAGGATGGAGCTACGGCGGCGGGCTCATGTCGCCGTTGGGAAGCGCATTCGGTGCGTTCGGTGAGATCCGCTGGCGGATGAGCCAGTACGTGCTGCCCAACTCGGAGAGCGCGTTGCCGGCAAAGCGCGAGATGCGCCTCGGCGTGAGCTTTCGCGTCGGCGGCGGCGGAACGGCGACAGAGGTCGTGCACCTGTTGTCGTCGACGGACATCGGATCGCTCGCCACTCCGTCGACGAACCGCGCGGCGTCGCGGGTGATTTCGACGGCGGAGAATTACGTGGGCACGCCGTACCGTCGGGGCGGAACATCACCGAACTCGGGCTTCGACGCCCCCGGCTTCGTTCGCTTCGTCTTCTCCATGCTCGGGGTGAACTTACCGCGCCTGTCACGCGATCAGGCGCGCGTCGGCGACCGCGTACGTCCGGATCTGAACTCGCTGTCGCCGGGCGACCTCGTGATGTTCCAGGATGACGGCGGCATCAATCACGTCGCGATCTACGTCGGACGCGCGCGCATCATTCATTCGTCCGAAACGGGCGGCGGGGTGCGCGAGGACGATCTCAACTCCGATCGTGGCCGTTGGTTCCTCGATCACATCGCCGCGGCGCGCCGCGTCGTGCCCGATGCACGCGGCCTTCTGCTCGACTTGGCCCGCGGCTTCCCGTCCGATCTGCCGTCCGGCGCCGACGGCCCGGACCACGCACCACGCGTCCCACGACGCCCTCGTTGACGTTTGCATTGACCGCTCCGAGGCGTTTGAATCGACCGCTTCGAGGCGTTTGAATCGACCGCTTCGAGGCGCCCCGGTGTCCTTCGGGCGACCGCTCGGCCAATGCTGCCGATACTGCCGGCAGCATTGCACTGGGCTCGCCCTGCGGACACCGGGCTCGCCTCTCCGCTGCCTCCGTGCGCGAAAAGCGGTACCGCGTCACGCCGTGTCGTTCCACCAGTCGCGCGCGCAGCGCGTGCCAAGCTGCGTCGCAGAGGCGCTGATCCGCGCACTTCCATCCAGCTCTCGGCGCACGGCGCCGAGCGAGCGGGCCGGGTTGCCGCGGAGCGCGAGCCGAGGCAATAGTGCCTGCTGTATCGGCACTATTGCACTGGTCGCGCGGAGGGGCAGCCCGGTTCGCGAGCACTCCGCGCACGGAGCCAAGCACGAGGCCTCGCACTGAACTGCGCGCCGCGGCACGAGCCGCAAAACGTGTCCACTTTGTCCTCACACGCTGTCCGCGCGACGAGACGAACGAGAGATTAGCCGAATGGTCCGGTGCTGAAGGCGAGATTCGCGGCCACGCCCAAGCCTAGCAGGAGAACAAGGATCGCCACACCGAGCGTGTATGAGCCGGGAAAGCGGCTCTCGCCGTGAATCAGTCCGGCCTCTTTCATCTCACGACGCTGGCGACGAAGGCCGAGCATGAACTGGATGTGGAAGAGGATGCCGATGCCGACCATGGCGACGCCGAGCCAGACAAGCGTCAGTCCGAAGTTCCGCGGCGCGCGCGTCGTATGAATGACGTTCTCGCCTTGGAGATTGTGGAAGAACTGGTAGATCGTAAACCCGAAGCTGATGAGCGACAGTGATGTGCGGATGACGCTCATCAACGTGCGGTCCGCGCTCATGCGCGTCCGCTGGAACGACATTCCGGTCCGGCGCGACGCCAGCTCGACCGAGGCGTCGCCGGCGTCCATGGTCAACTGTCCCGCGCCGGGCGGATGATGCAGCGAAAGCCGACGTTGCTGGCGGACGAGTCGATGGGCTGCGGCGAGCGAGCGGCGGGACGGTATCGGCGACAGTAGTTCTCCGAGCACAGGAACGAACCGCCCTTGAGCACCTTCCGCGGAATGTGCGGAGCCGGGGATCCGCGATCGAGACTCGACTCGCGCGTACCACCCTTGGGGTCGCGCGTGTGACAGCAGTCGTCCGCCGGCGGCGTGGCGTGGCCCGGCTCGTACCAATCCTCCGTCCACTCCCACACGTTGCCGATCATGTCGTACAACCCGAACCCGTTCGGCGGAAACATGCCGACGGGCGACGTGCCTTCCCATCCATCAATGAGAGTATTCTCATATGGGAACCGGCCCTGCCAGAAGTTCGCCAACGGCCGGCCGCGCGGCATGAGCTCGTCGCCCCAGGCGTAGAATTTTCCTTCGAGGCCGCCGCGGGCGGCGCGCTCCCACTCGGCTTCGGTCGGAAGCGTCTTCCCTTCCCAGGCGGCGAACGCCGCGGCGTCGGAGTGCGTGACGTGGACGACGGGGTGTTCGCGCAGATGATCGGCGCGACTGTCCGGCCCGGTCGGATGCCGCCAGTCCGCGCCGTGAATGAACCGCCACCAGGCGCGGATATCGTGAAGGCCCACCGGCTGGTCCGGTTTGACGAAGACGAGCGACCCGGGTTGCAGCATCTCCGCCGGCGCGCCGGGATAATCCTTCGGATCGGGGGCGAGCTCGGCGAACGTCACGTGGCCCGTCGCGGCGACGAATTTGGCGAAGCGTGCGTTGGTGACGGGATATCGGTCGATCCAGAAGCCGGCGACTTCGACGCGGTGTTCCGGACGCTCCTCCGGGTACGCCGCATCGCAGCCCATCGTGAACTGGCCGCCCGGAATCCAGACCATGTCCCGCGCCGGCGGATCGGACGGCGGCGGCGCAATGACCGCCGGAGCGGTGGTCGACGGAAGTGACGTAGGCGCTGGCACCGGTTCGCTCCGCATGAGAAGAACAGCGACCTCGCGCCCGCAACATTAGTCTCGTCGCTGCGCGGTTTCTCTTGGTCCAAAGTCGTATGTGACGCCGTGACGCCACGAGCCAACCTGTGCGTTTTCGCAGAGCCGCGTAGAACCGAGACGTCGGGGGGGGGGGACCGCTCGCATGAGTTGGCTGGTTGCCATCACCGAACGAGCAATCGTCGCCATCGACGCGCTCGCTCTCCTCATCGTGCTCGCCGGCACGGTCGAGGCGTTCGTGACGACCATGCGCACGTTTCTTCACCGGGCATCGAGAGAGACACGATGGCGAGTCTTCGCGACCTACGGTCGGTGGTTGGTCGCCGGCCTGACGTTTCAGCTCGCCGCGGACATTCTCGAAACGTCGATCACGACGACCTGGCAAGCCGTGGCGCGTCTCGGCGCGATCGCGGTGATTCGAACCTTTCTCAACTTTTTCCTCGAACGCGATCTCAACGAGCGCGCCGGACGACACTCCGCCGCCGCGAAGGAAGACGCGTCGTGAGCGCTACGAGCCGCCGGCGAGGACGATTCCTTCGGGCGCGTCTCGATCGGCCTCGTACTCCACGCGATAGAAATGGAGAAGCTCGAACAGGTAGGCGATGGCGAGCGGCCCGAGCAGCAGACCGAGCAGCCCGAAGTAGCGTACGCCGGCGAACGCGCCGACCAGTGTGATCATTGGATGCACGTTCGACACGCGCCGGTAAACGAGGGGGCGAATGATGTTGTCGACGTTGCTGGCGATGACGGCCCCCGCGATCAGCATCACGACGACGCCGCCAAAGCGCCCCTGCGCCGCGAGAACCAGCGTCGCGGGGAGCCAGACCAGCGCGCTGCCCAACACGGGCAGGATCGAGGCAAACGCCGTGACGGTGCCCCAAAAAAACGGATCGGGCAGACCAACAATGGCGAACCCGATACCGACGATCGTTCCCTGCACGACGGCGACCAGCGTCGTGCCGAGCAGCATGGCTTCGGTCACGCCGAAAAAACGTTCGCGCAACGCATCGGCCGTCGTCGCGGAGAACGGAATGTAGCTGCGCGCCGCCGACCAGATGCGATCGGCCGAACGCAGCATGTAGTACAACCCAAAGAACGCGATGACGACGTTGAGCGCCGCGGACGTCGCGCCCCCGACAAACGACAGCAACTGCGCCGACAGCCACGACGCGAGCGTGCCGCTAGCTTTCGCCAGTTCCGCGCCCACTTGCACGTTGCCGATTCGCAGCTCGTTGACGCGGCCGAATACGTGACTGGTCTGCACGGTGCGCAACGCGTCGGGAGCCTGATCGATGATCAACCCAACCACCCAGGCCAGTGGAAGCGCGACGACGACCAGCGCCGCGATGAGCGTCAGCGACGCGGCGAAGCCCTCGGACAGACGTCTCGCCAGCCATCGATATGGATGAACGAAAAGGACGTACAACACCGCCGCGCCGAGGAGCCCGCTGAAAAACGGAGCGAGCGCGAGGAAGATCGCAATCGCCAGCACGAGAATCAAAAGGCCCGCGCGCTCGCGCGGCGTCGAAAGCAGAGCCATAGTGTGCTATGAACATAGAACGCCTCTTGATCGCGGTCGACTTCAGCGAGACGGCGCTAGCCGCCGCCCGGTACGCCGTGGAGTGCTTCGCGCCGGGTGCCGAAGTAGTGCTGCTGCATGTCATCGATCCCCCGACACGGCCGCGCTTCGCGAAAGACAAGCTGCCTCCCGAAGACCTGCTCGAGGCGACGGCTCGCGAGTTCGCGACGACTCACATGCGCGAGCTCACCGGCCGTCTCTCGAACGCGTCCTCCCCCTCCCCCTCCCCGTCTGCGCGCCTCGAGATCCGCGTGGGCAAGCCATTCGAGGTCATTGCGTCGGTCGCGCAGGAAATCCACGCGACCATCGTCGTCATCGGCCCACACGGCGACAGACCGCGGCCGTGGCAATTTCTGGGCACGACAGCCGACCGCATCGTGCGCACCTCGCCCGTGCCCGTTCTCGTGGCGACCGCGCCGACGGCAAATCCCCCACGCCGCATCCTCGTCCCGGTCGATGACGACGACATCGCCGCGCCGACGTTGAAATGGACGCGCACGTTGGCGGACCGCTTCGACGCGGACGTCAACCTGCTCCACGTGTGGAGCAACGCGGTGTACAGCCACGTCGCCTCGATGTCCTACGCGGCAAACCGAAATGAGGCCGACGCCCGCCGCGAGATCGAGAAGGAGCTGCGCAATGCCGCCGAACACTGGCTGAATCATCTCGCCCGCACGGGCATCGCGCGTGATCGCGTGGCGTCGACCATTGCCTGGGGATCGGCAGGCGACGTCGTCGTCGAGACTGCGCGAACCTTCGGCGCGGAGCTGATCATCCTCGGCCGCAATGGCACCGGGCTCATTTCAGGAGCACTGCTCGGCCGAACGACCGACACGGTGCTGCACGGTGCGCGCTGTCCCGTGCTCGTCGTCGCCGACCGGGGTCGCGGCGGCTAGCGACCGCCGGCCGCGCTGGCGGGTCGCTTCGGGAAAACGAGCTTCGCGATCTCGCTGACCCACAGGACGGCACTGGCCGCCGCGAGGCAGAGAAGCCAATCCCACGGCGACAGCGCAACCGTGCCGAACGCTCGCTGCATCGTCGGGACATAGATGACGAGGAGATGAAGCACGGTCGACAGCGCGACCGCTCCCCACAGCCACCGATTCGAAAAGAGCAGATCGAAGGCGCTGCGTTCGTCGGATCGCGCGTTGAACACGTTGAAGAGCTGAGCGAAGACCAGCGTCGTGAACGCCATCGATTGTCCATACGGCATGTCATGGCGGCCGTCGATGAGCCCTCCGCGCATCGACGCGTCGAGCACGAGCAGCGTGGACGCCGCCATGACGATTCCGACGAGGACGATGCCGGCCCACATGCGGGCGGTGACGACGCGTTCGTCGCGCGGGCGCGGTGGACGGCGCATCACGTCACGATCGCGCGGATCCAGTCCCAGCGCGAGTGCCGGCGCACCGTCCGTGATCAAATTGATCCAGAGGATCTGGGTCGCGACCAGTGGCAGGACGATCGTTCCACGTTCCGCGGGCAAGCCGAGCGGCGCGGCGAAGATGACCCCGAAGAACATGGTGAGCACCTCGCCGATGTTCGACGAGAGCAGATAGCGCAGGAACTTGCGAATGTTGCCGAAGATCGCGCGCCCCTCTTCGATCGCGGCGACGATGGTGGCGAAATTGTCGTCGGCGAGTACGACGTCCGCGGCACGCTTCGAGACATCCGTCCCGCTGATCCCCATGGCGATGCCGATGTCGGCGGTCTTGAGCGCGGGGCTGTCGTTCACTCCGTCACCGGTCATGCCGATGATCGCCCCGCGCCGTTGAAACGCCTGTACGATGCGGAGCTTGTGCGCGGGGTCGACGCGGGCATAGACGGATACATCGGCGACCGCCGCGTCGAGGGCGCCGTCGTCGAGACGCTCGAGATCGGCTCCGCTGATCACGCGATCGTTGTCGCTGATCCCGAGCTCGCGCGCGATGACCACAGCGGTGCGCGGATGATCGCCCGTGATCATGACCGGCCGCACGCCGGCGCGTCTCGCCCGGTCCACCGCGTCCTTCGCTTCGTCGCGCGGCGGATCGATCATGCCGATGAGGGCGACGAAGACGAGGTCGCGCTCGACGGCGCTCTCGTCGCGCGACGTGCTGTCCGGAAGCAGCCGGATGGCGACTCCCAGCGTTCGCAGCGCTTGATCGGCGAGCGCGTCGATGTGCCGTTCGATCTCGCGGCGACGATCGTCAGCGAGCGGGTGGACATCGTCGCCGACGAGCTCCCGCGAGCAACGCTCGAGAAGAACGTCCGGCGCGCCTTTGGTGAACGCGACGATCTGCTGATCGCGCGCTGCGTCGCGATGAATCGTCGTCATCAGCTTGCGAGCCGACGAAAAGGGCAGCTCGTACACCCGCGGCAGGCGCACGGCGAGCGCCGCTGCGTCGACACCCGCCTTCTGCGCCGCGACGAGCAACGCGCCCTCGGTCGGATCCCCGTCGACCACCCAGCGACCAGCCTGCTCGCGGACGACCGCGTTGTTCGCGCGATTCGCCGCGGACAATGCCCGGTGCAGTTCCGTGAGCAACGCACCATCGACGGGACCGCCGCCGGCGCGCGAGATGTCTCCCACCGCCGAGTAGCCCGCACCGGTAAACACGACTCGTCCGCTCGCCGTCACGACCGTGCGCACAGTCATCTCGTTCTTGGTCAGCGTTCCAGTCTTATCCGACGCGATCACGCTCGCCGAGCCGAGCGTCTCGACCGCGGCGAGATGGCGCACGACCGCATGGCGCTTTGCCATCCGTTGCACGCCGACCGACAGCACCGCCGTTACGATCGCGGGAAGTCCTTCCGGCACGGCGGCGACGGCGAGCGCCACGCCGACAATGAATACGTCGAGCAGCGCGGCCGTACCGTGGATCCCTTCGACGACGACGATGGTTCCGATCATCACGACGGCAATCGCAACGACGATCGCGCCGAGCAGCCGTCCGGTCCGGTCCAACTCCGCTTGCAGCGGCGTTCGCTCGCTCGGTGCGTCGCGGAGCATGCCGGCGATGCGCCCCATCTCGGTCTGCATTCCGGTCGCCGTCACCACGGCCGTCGCGTGCCCGAAAGTCACGACGGTTCCCGAGAACAGCATGTTGGAGCGATCGCCGAGCACGGCGTCGATCGCCACCGGCGCGGTGTCCTTCGAAACCGGCAGGCTCTCGCCGGTCAACGCCGCCTCCGACGTTTGCGCCGACGTCGATGCGATGAGACGCGCGTCGGCGGGGACCGCGGCCCCCTCGTCGACGGCGATGAGATCACCGGGCACGAGCTCCGAAGCCAACACACGGGAACGCGCCCCGTCGCGTATCACCGTCGCGTGAGCCGCGGTCATCTCACGAAGCGCGGCGACGGCTGCTTCGGCGCGCCCTTCCTGCACGAATCCCATGACCGCGTTGAGGAGCACCACGGCAAAGATCGCGAACGCCTCGTAGGGCAACGGTGCGTCGCGCTCGTACAGCCACACGACGACCGACACCACCGTAGCGAGGAGAAGCAGAACAACGAGAACATCCTTGAACTGCGCGAGAAAACGCCGCCACGCCGGCACCGGCGGTTCCGACGCAAGCTCGTTGCGTCCAACCGCGGTCAAGCGTCGCGACGCTTCGCTGGCGGTCAATCCCGACCGCGCGTCAGTCGCCAAGCGCTCGACGACGTCGGGCGCGCTCAGTGCGTGGGCGTCGAGCAGCGCATGCATGTGCGCGATCAGGAATCGAGTGAGAACGACGTGAAACGCTAAGTGGACAGCTCGCGCGTCATCTCGATCATCGTTCGACGAAAGCCGGCATGCTCGAACAGATGCTGGGCGGCTTCATTCTGCTCGGCGGTCGAAAGAACGACGCGAGGCGCGCCTCGTCGCTTCAGCTCATCGAGCATCGCCTCGAGCAACATGCGGCCGATGCCACCGCCGCGGTGTGAGGGATCGACGACGATGTCGTTCAGCACGCCTGCCGGTCCACGCAGCGACATGTAGTCGTAGCCCTCAATGCTACCGTACGCGTAGCCGACGATTTCCTCGCCGCGCTCAGCGACGAGCACGACGGTGTCCGAGTCGTCGAGTTGGCCGCCGAGAAAGCCGCCGTAGCGCTCGGCCGTTTCCGGCGATATCGGCAGGAACCGTTTCGGATCGAACTCGAAGTGCGTGCGAACGAGGTCCGCGCCGAGTCTGCCCAGCGTGGACACGTCGGAGCGCCGAGCGCGGCGGACGGAGATATCCGACATGGGTCTCGCGTTTTGGTTGTCGAAAGGGTGGAGGGATTCCTGGAACTTGGACCCGTCAATGCCCGTAGGGAACGATAGCGCGAAAGTCGGAGGCTCCATGCGCATGCTCTGGACGTTGTTCAAGGTCATCATCGGGCTCGCGATCGCGATTCCCGTGGGATTTTTCGTGCTGGCGTTGGCGGCCGGCGTTCTCAGCACCCTTCTCGGGCTCGCGTTCTTCGCGTTGAAGCTCGCCTGCATTGGCTTGGTCGGATACGGACTGTACCGCGTGGCACGGAGCGTGTTTGGTAAGCCGCCGAAAACGGCGACTGCGCCCGTGCGTGAACTCGCGGCGGTCGATCCATACTATGAAGCGGCTGTGCGCGAGCTCGATTCGGAACTTGGGACTCGGGCTCGTAGCTAAGCTCGAAGGTCGTGCAGTAAGAAAGCTCGCCGGGCCTTCGCGGACATCAGGCAAATGCCGGAAGTGCGAGTACAAATGCCGGATGCCGCCGGCGTCGAGCAGTAGACAGCTTGGAGACGTCCTCCAAATGGAGTCGCGTCATGCTGCTCGATCCTCTGCATCCCGCCGTCGTTCACTTCCCCGTGGTCCTCGCGTTTCTCCTTCCATTGTTCGCCGCGGGCGCTCTCTGGGCGATCCGGCGAGGAGCGGCCCCTCGTCGCGCGTGGTTGCTTCCCATTGCCGGCGCAGCCGCGCTGGCGCTGAGCGCGTGGGTGGCGGTCGAGACCGGCGAAGCTCAGACGGAGCGCGTAGAACGAGTCGTCTCGGAACAGGTGATCGAAGGCCACGAGGAGATGGCCGAGGCATTTCTGGCCGCCACGGCAGCCGTGGCAGTGATCGCGTTGGCGGGACTGGCCGGCGGGTTGCCCGGTAAGGCCGCGCGAATCGTTACCGCCGCTGGAGCGCTCGCGCTCGTCGGTCTAGCCGCGCGCGTGGGACATAGCGGCGGCCAACTCGTTTATCGACACGGCGCCGCGAGCGCGTACACGTCACCGCTCAGTGGTGGGAATGCGCAGGGTAAACGTGCTGCCGTGCTGCGGCGTGCTCACGACGGCGATGTCCCCTCCCAGTAGCCGGGCAAGCTCGCGCGAGACGGTGAGGCCCAGGCCGGTGCCGCCGGGGCGCCCGCCCCCGGGGTCAGCCTGGTGGAACGGTTCGAAGATCCGCTCGATTTGATCGGGCGAGATGCCGGCGCCGCTATCGTGCACCTCGAAAACGATCTCGGGTCCCCTGTCCACGAGGCGCAAGCCGACGTCGCCGCGCTCCGTGAACTTGATCGCGTTTGAAAGCAGGTTGAGCAGAATCTGGCGCATCTTCCCGGCATCAGTCTTCACGACCAAGCCGTCGGTCGGTCCGTCGTAGCTGAATGCGAGAGACTTTTGCGCGGCCAGCGGTTCGACGAGGCGACACGTCTCGACGGAAAGCTCGGCGAGATCGACGGTCCCGAGCCGTACTTCCTCTCGTCCAGCTTCGATCCGGCTGAACGTGAGGATTTCCTCGATCATCTGTAGCAGATGACGCGAAGCAAGCTGGATACGCCGGAGCTGCGACCTTTGCCCACTCGTCAGAGATCCGGCAACCTCGGCGTCGAGCAGATCGGTATACCCCAGGATCGCGTTCAACGGCGTGCGCAGCTCGTGGCTCATCGTGGCGAGAAACGCCGCTTTCACCCGGTTCGCGTCTTCGGCATCCTGTCGCAACGCGCGCTCACGTTCCGCAGCGGTGCGGCGCATCCGGGCCATCTGGACGTGCGCGGCCACGCGGGCGAGCAGCTCGCGAGCTGAGAACGGCTTCACGAGGTAGTCGTCGGCGCCGGCACGCATTCCGTCGATACGCGCTTCTTCACCGGCGCGTGCCGATAAGAGCACAACCGGCACTTCGCGCGTGGATGGATCGTCGCGCAGTGCTTGGAGCAGTCCGAACCCGTCCAGCGCCGGCATCATGATGTCCGCGAGCACCAGATCGGGAAGGCGCGAACGGGCCGACGCGAGCGCCGCCTGGCCGTCCCCGACCGCCTCGACATCGTAGTCCTGCTTGAGAAGCCGTGTGACATAGTCGCGCATGTCCGCGTTGTCGTCGGCGACGAGGACGCGCGCCGCAACAGGTCGCGGTTCCGGGGTAGACGGAGTTCCGATGCCATCACCGCCCGAGTCCGTCGGCAGCCATCGCGCGGCCTCTTCCACAAACGCACGACCGACCGCGCTGGACCCGCCCGCGCGGCGCGCGCCGATGGTCTCGGCAGAAGGGTGCGTCGAGCCGCTGGGAATCCGAACGCGAAAGACGCTGCCCGGCAGCAACTCAGTGCTACTCTCGACGGAGATTTCGCCGTGATGCAGCCTGACCAGTTCCTGCACCAACGCGAGACCGATCCCGGTTCCCTCCTGGGTCCGTCCCCGCGTCCCTTCCACACGATGGAAGCGCTCGAAGATGTGCGGTAACTCCGCGGCCGGAATGCCGGTGCCGGTGTCTCGCACTTCCAGCTCGATCGTTTTGTCGACACCGCGCAGCGAGACAGTGATCTCTCCTTCGAGCGTGAACTTGTACGCGTTCGAAAGCAGGTTGAGTACGATCTTCTCCCACATCTCCCGATCGACGTAGGCGGGCACGTGCAGATCGGCGACGTCCACGGTGAAGCGCAGACCCGCCTTCTCGATCGTCGAGCGGAAGGTGCTCGCCAACTCGGCGGTGAATGCGGCCAAGTCGGTAAGCTCGTAGACCGCTTCCGCGCGGTGCGCTTCGATTCGCGAAAAGTCCAGGAGACTGTTGACCATCTTGAGGAGACGAAGCGCGTTGCGTCGAATCATCTCCTGGCGTTCACGTTGCCGGGGCGGCAGCGGCTGGTCCCCGTCGGTGAGGCTGTCTTCCACGGGACCCAGCATGAGCGTCAACGGCGTTCGGAACTCGTGACTGACATTCGAGAAGAACGCCGTCTTCGCTCGATCGATCTCGGCGAGCGCCTCGGCATGTTTCCGCTCGTCGTCGTATGCTTGCGCGTTCGTGATCGCTGTGGCGAGTTGGCCGGCGGCCAGATCGACGAACGATTGATACTGCTCGTCGAACGGGCGCTGTGGATTGATTCCGACGGCGAGCCGGCGCGGTCCAATGACGATCTCACGCACCAACGCGGGAAGCGCCGCGGCGTGCGCCTCCTCCGCACCGGGCGTGCAAGCCTCCACTACCCCGTCGAGATACACGAGGGCGAATCGAAGGTCGTGCGGCTTGGCGGCGAGCGCCTGCATCGTCAGGACGCAGGCTTCATGTGCGCTTCGGGCCGACGAGTTTCGCGCCGCCAGGTCGCGCAACAGGGCAAGCCGCCGCTCCCCGACGACGCGACCGGTGGTCTCGCTCACGATGCAATAGACACCGCCGACGTCGCCGGATTCGATGCGCACCGGGTCGTACGACACGTCGAAGTAGGTCTCTTCGACGAAGCCGTGGCGCTCGAGAAGGAAGAGTAGATCTTGCGCGGAAAAGGCCTCACCCGTGCGCACCACGCCGGCGAGCAACTCGTGCAGGTTGGCGCCGGCCTCCCACACCTCGCTCCACGCCACGCGGCCGGGCTGTCCCAGCATCGCGGGATGCTTGGCGCCGAAGGCGGGCCGGTAGGCATCGTTGTAGACGACGGCGAACTCCGGCCCCCAAAAAAGGCAGATCTGCGCTTTGGACGGGAGCATCATGCCGATCGCCGTCCGAAGACTTTGCGGCCACTCATCCACCGTGCCAAGCGGGGTCTTGGACCAATCGAGCGAGCGAATCCGCTCACCCATCTCGCCCCCGCCGGCGAGAAACGCGGTCGAAGGCTGTTCGGTCTCGAGTGTCACGCCGGCAATGGTTTCGATGTAAATACGTTACAGCAAATCGCCTGCCGAGGCTGGCACGCCGTCGTCGGCGCCGCCGTGGTGGTCATGCCGCCGGAAGTAGTACCGACGCGGTCGTTCCCTGTCCAGGCTCACTCGTCAACGTCACCTCGCCCTCCATTCGACGCGCCAGATCGCGCGCGATGGTCAGCCCCAAGCCGATGCCGGAAACCCGGCGCGTCATGGAGCCGTCGGCTTGGAAGAACGGCTCGAACACTTTGGTGAGCTCCTCCCGCGAGATGCCGGCGCCGTTGTCGTGGACCCAGATCCGGACGTTGTCGCCCTTCGGCTCGGCGCCCACTGTCACCGTTCCACCGTCCCTGCCGAACTTCGACGCGTTCGACATCAGCCGCATCAGAATCTGTTGGAGGCTTTTGGCGTCGGCTCTGACGGTAATACCGTCAATGCCTTTGCGCTCGACGACGCAGTGGTGCTCCTCGAGCTGAGAGGAGATCATCGGTTCCACCGCGTCGACGACCGCAGACACCCGAACAGCTTCACGGTGCACGTCCACCTCCCCTTTTTCAGCACTGACGAATCCGAGCACTTCGTCGACCAGTATGAGGAGCCGTTGTTCGTTGCGACGGATACGCTCGATGACATCGCGTTGCTTCTCGCTGAGCTTGCCGTAGACGTTTTCCTCGAGCAATTGAGCGTATCCGGCGATCGCGTTGAGTGGCGTACGAAGCTCATGACTCATGACCGCGAGGAAGGCCGATTTCGCGCGGTTGGCTTCCTCGGCGTCGCGGGATGCTTTCCGTGCCGCTTCGAGCGCGTACCACCGGTCGTCGACCGTCGCACCAAACAGCAGGAGGATCACCGCAAGGACCGCCATGAACGTCTGCAACAAGAGCAGGTTCTCACTCAACCCGCTTTGCGAGAATGGACCGTGGCCAAGCACCGTGGCGGTGACCGCCGTCGCCGAAACCCAGAACGTCGCAGTGGCGGCTCCGCGCTGCCCGCACCGCAGTGTCGCCCAAACGAGTACCGCCACCAGTACGTCAGCCTGATGAAACGGCGTCGACATGACGGACACGAACGACAAGTCGGCGAAAAAGGTGGCGACACCGACAACGACCACCCCCGCCAGGAGTACCCCTGTCTCGAGCGGCGCCGGCGCCTCGCGCGGAACAGCGGGCTTGCTCCACACCAAAATGACCGGCGCCACAACGAGTGCGCCGACCAAGTCACCGATCCACCAGGCGCGCCACACCGGCCGCACTTCCGCCACGCCGACGACGCCGCCGCCGTAGAGACTCAGGACGCCGATGCTCGCACTGACCATCGCTCCGACGACCGCGCCGAAAATCAGCGCCGTCACGCTTCGGACATTTTCCAGCAGCGCGGCTGGCCGGCTGAACCGCGAAACGATAAATGCGCAGACCAAAGCTTCCGCGGTGTTTCCGACGGCGATCCCCACCGCAACGGGCACGGACGCGCCGCCCAGAAGGTTCGCGATCGATGCGCCAATGAAGACGCCGGGCCACAC
>DATMHK010000102.1:0-15244 GCA_035554995.1 Gemmatimonadaceae bacterium | reverse complement strand
GAGAGCGACGCCGAGACATTGCGGACGCTGGCGGCGGTCGTCGCGCAGCACGATGTCCTGACGCACACACGTTGGGTGGAAGTCCTCGGCCGTGACGCGTTGACCGGCCGTTTCTATCGCGCGCTCGAGCGCGCCGTGGGCACGATCGCCGCGTCCTCCGTATGCGGCAGCGACGACACACGCGGCGAGCTCGCTCTGTTGGATTCGTCGCGCCTGCTCTTCCTCGCCTTTCTCGAGGCCAAGGGATGGCTCCGCGGCGACCGCGCCTTTCTCTCGCATTGCTTCGACCGATGCATGGAGTCGGGCGGCCGTTTCCGGCAGACGGTGCTCCGGCCCTTGTTTTTCGGAACGCTCAATACGCCGACGCGCCAGCGGGCCGCGGCGGCGCGCGCTTTCGGGCGAATTCCCTTTCTCAACGGCGGACTGTTCGCACGAACGGCCCTCGAGCGCGCACACGGCTCGATCGTCTTTTCCGACGACGCGTATGGCGCGTTGATCTACGACGTGTTCGGGCAATTCCGGTTCACGGCGCGCGAAGAGAGCGCCGATTGGAGCGAGGCCGCGGTCGACCCGGAGATGCTCGGCCGCGCCTTCGAATCGTTGATGGCGAACCGCGAGCGGCGCCGCACCGGCGCCTTCTTTACGCCGTTCGCGCTCGTCGAGCAGTTGTCCTCGCATGCTCTCGCGGCGCGGCTTGGCGATTGGGTGCGTGGTGATCCCGCGACACTGCCCACCGCGCGACGCGCGCAGTTGAGAGCCGATCTCTCGCGTCTGACAGTCCTCGACCCGGCGTGTGGTTCAGGCGCGTTTCTCGTTCACGTCCTCGAACGCATCACGTCACTGTATGTGGCACTTGGCGACGAGCGCGATATTGCGTCGATTCGCCGCGACGTGCTCACGCGGTCAATCTTTGGCGTCGACGTCAATCCACTCGCCTTGTGGTTGTGCGGACTGCGGCTTTGGCTGTCCGTCGTCATCGAAGGCGCCGACGACGACGTCAGCGGCATCCTGCCCCTCCCCAACCTCGACCGCAACATCCGCGTGGGCGACGCGCTCGGCGGCGCGGCGGGCGATTCCACGCCCGCCATCGCCGATGCGCCGGCGTTGAGCCGCCTACGCATACAGTACGCAAGAGCCAGCGGCGCGAGAAAGGCAACGCTCGGCCGGCGCTTGGAAAAGCTCGAGCGAAAACGCGCGATGGATGTTTTGGACGCGGCGTTGGAGACGCTGCGCGCACGACGGCGCGATTTGATCGTTGCGCAACGAGGGCGCGATTTGTTCGGTGACCGCTACCGCGCCACGGCGGACGAGCGCCTCGCGTCGCGCGAACTGCGTGCGCGCGCGCTCGAGGCGCGGGCCTCACGACGACGAATCGTCGCCGGCGGCGCGCTGCCGTTTTCATTCGACGTTCATTTTGCCGACGTCGCCGCGCGCGGAGGTTTTGACGTCGTGATCGGGAATCCGCCGTGGGTACGCGTGCATCGCATCTCCAAAGAGGAAAGGATGCGCTTTCGGCGCGATTTTGCGGTCGCGCGACACGCCGGATGGGAGACCGGCGCAGCGCTCGCCGGGGCCGGAGTGGGGTTCGCGGCACAAATCGATACTGCCGCTCTGTTCGTCGAGCGCTCCATCGACCTGCTCGCATCGAAAGGCGTCGCGGCGCTCCTCTTGCCCGCCAAACTCTGGCGATCGTTGGCGGGAGGTGGCGTGCGTCGCCTCGTGATGCGCCGAACGTCGATCGTGCGCATCGAGGACCACTCCGAGGCTGCCGCAGCCTTCGACGCCGCGGTGTACCCGTCGTGGATCGTCGTTCGACGGGACGGGACGCCATCGTGTGCCGACGTCGACGTCGCCGTGCATCGTCGAGACGGCACCGGCATCTGTTGGCCCATGGCTCGCGGCGCGCTGGCGTACGATCCGACGCCCGGTGCGCCGTGGCTGCTGCTGCCCGGAAGCGTGCGACGCGCCTTCGACGCGCTGCGCGACGTCGGCCAGCCGTTCGCGGAAAGCCCGCTCGACCGACCGCGGCTCGGCGTGAAGTGCGGTTGCAACGATGCGTTCATCGTGAAGCTCATCGAGCGCGACGAGAGCAACGCGAGAGTCGCGGCCGCCGATGGGACGACGTTTCTCGTCGAGAACGAGTACCTGCGGCCGTTGCTGCGCGGTGAGGCACTGCGCGAGTGGAATGTCGCTCCGGGAGAAGACTGCATCATCTGGACGCACGATGACCGCGACGAGCCGGTGGCGCGGCTGTCGCCGCTGACGAGATCGTGGCTTTCCCGATGGCGGGGCGCACTCCAGGCACGGAGCGATGGACGCTCCGCCGAACGCTGGTGGACGCTCTTCCGGACGGACGCCGCGCGTGACGATCGGCCGCGGCTCGTATGGGGTGACGTCGGACGCGCGCCAAGAGCGTTCGTATTGAGCTCCGGCGACACCAGGGTTCCGCTCAACAGCTGTTACGTGGCGCGCTGCCGAAACTTGCCGGATGCAAACACCGGCGCCGCGCTGCTGAACAGCGCGCTCGGTCGGGCATGGTTGAATGCGATCGCTGAACCGGCGCGCGGTGGGTACCGGCGATACCTCGGCTGGACCCTCGCCCTTCTCCCCGTGCCGAAAGACTGGCTTCGCGCGCGCGAGATCCTCGCTCCCCTCGCCGCCGCCGCGCGCGACGGACACCCTCCCACCGAGCAGGACCTCCTCGACGCCTGCTTGGCCGCCTATGGCGTCAGTCGATCGCTCGTGGCGCCGCTTGTCGCTTGGAGCGTGGACTAGGCGTGCGCGACGCGCCGCTTTCTGTCGTGCGACATGCAATCGCCCGCCGCATCCTCGGCGACGACGATGCCGCGCCCTTCGTTCGCGGCAACATCGCGCTGCGTCCGCATCAACGCGCCGCCACCGCGCGACTGGTGGAGATCGTGCAGCAAGCTGGCGGCGCGCTACTCGCCGAGCCGGTGGGCGTCGGCAAGACGTACACTGCCCTCGCCGCCGCCGGCGCGCTTGGTGGTGAGATTGCGATCGTTGCGCCCGCGTCGCTGCGTGCGATGTGGCGCGATGCGCTCGAAGCGTGCGAGATGACGGCCACGCTGATGACGCACGAAGCCCTCAGTCGCGGCGCCGATTTCTCACATCATCCGGCGGTGGTCGTGATCGACGAGGCGCATCGCTTTCGCGTCGCGACCACACGCCGATACGGATTTGTCGCTGAGCTGTGCCGACAAGCCAAGGTGTTGCTCGTCTCCGCGACGCCGGTGCAGAATTGTCGCGACGACCTCGCCGCGGTGCTCGCGCTTTTTCTCGGCCGCCAGGCATTCCGCCTCACCGACGAGCAACTGGCGACGTATGTCGTTCGCGGCTTGTCCGACCCGGACCGCGAGCTTCCGCGGCTGATCGGGCCGATCGGTGCGACCATCGCGCCTGTCGACGACTGCCTCGACGAGTTGCTGCGTCTTCCGTCGCCCGTTCCAGCGAAGGACGAATCGCTGCCCGCGGCGCTGCTGACCATTGGGCTGCTTCACCAATGGTCGTCCAGTCGCGCGGCGCTCGTCGCCGCGCTCAAGCGGCGCCGCGCGCGAGCGCTCGCCATGCTGAGCGCGATCGAGGCTGGCGCGCGGCCCACGCGTGCCGAGCTCTCGGCATGGACCTACGCGTCCGACGCGCTGCAGTTGGCGTTTCCGGCGCTGGTCGTCGCCGACGCCGACGCGACTTCACCAGATCTGGAAGAGCTCCGTCGCTCCCTCGACGACCATCAGCGAGGTACCGCCGATTTGCTTCGCTCCATCGAGCGATCGCCGAACCCCGACGACGCCCGCGCCACGTGGCTGAGCCACGTTCGCGAGGCGCACCCACGGGAGCGGATCATCGCGTTCTGTCACTATGAAGAAACCGTCAACGCGCTCTGGGCCCGGCTTGCGCGCCACCCCGGTGTCGCGGCGCTGACGGCGAAAGGAGCGCGGGTCGCGGGTGGACCCGTCTCGCGCGAGAGCGTGCTCCGCCAGTTCACGCCTGGCGCCTCGCGTGCAGCGATTCCCGCGGCCGAGCAGATCCATTTACTGCTGACCACCGACTTGCTGAGCGAAGGACTCAACCTGCAGGAAGCCTCGGTCGCCGTTCATCTCGACTATCCGTGGAATCCGGCGCGGCTCGACCAGCGGGTTGGTCGGATTCGGCGAATCGGCTCGCGCCACGAGAGCGTGACGGTGTACGCGCTGGCGCCGCCCGCACCTGTCGAGCGACTCCTGCAGCTCGAGACGAGACTCAGCGCCAAGCTGCGCGTCGCCAGCCGCACCATCGGCGTCGCCGGCCACATTCTGCCCGCGTGGAGCACCTCGGCGCTCGCCGAGCGAAGTCTGGCTGATAGCCACGGCGAGCTCAGACGCCAACTGGTCACTTGGCTCGCCGACATGGAGCGCACGCCGCTAATAGAACAACCGATCGTGGCCGCGGCGCGCAGCACCGAGGAGGGCTTTCTCGCCCTTGTCGGCGACGAATCGACGCCGGTGCTCGTGACGAACATTGGCGGCGAGATATCGACGTCGCCGGCAAGGCTCCTCGATGCGGTGCGACTGGCGAGCGGCACGAAGGCAGAACCGGATCTCCGCCGAGCCGAGGCGGCGCGCCACAGCATCGACGGGTGGCTCGCCCACAGGCGCGCGTCGGCCAGCATCGACTTTTCCGCCGCGGCGGCTTCGCGCACACGGCGTCTCGCGTTGAGTCGCGTGGCACATGCGTTATCGCGCGCGCCGCGGCATCGACGGATGATGCTTGCGCCCTTGGCGGCGGCAGCGCGCGCCGCCGCCACCGCTCCGTTGCCCGAAGGCGCCGAACGTGTGCTCGACACACTCGTTTCCGCGGAATTGTCCGATGAAGCGTGGCTCCGCAGCATCGCGGCCTTCGGCGAGCTCAACGCGCGTCGACCGGCGGGCGAGGCGGCGGGATCGGTCCGGGCGATCATTCTCCTCCAGCGAGATCCGTAAAGCACGAGACCTGCCCCGAAGGGGATACTTTTCTCCGCGGCAACCATCTCCAAACGCCTCACCGCGCGCGCAATGCAATACACGACTCTCGGCGGCACCGGGCTCACCGTCTCCCGCATCTGTCTCGGCTGCATGTCGTACGGCAATCCAATGTGGCGTCCGTGGGTGCTCGACGAGCAGGCGGCACAGCCGTTTTTCCGCTCCGCCATCGAGCACGGGATCAACTTCTTCGACACCGCCGACATGTACTCGCTCGGCATGAGCGAGGAAGTGACGGGACGCGCGCTCCGCTCGATGGGCAATCTCGAGGAGATCGTCCTCGCCACGAAGGTTTTCTGGCCGATGAACGACGCGCCGAACATGCGTGGCCTCTCGCGCAAGCACATCGTTCAGGCGTGCGAGGCGAGCTTGCGACGGCTGGGTGTGGGGACGATCGACCTGTATCAGATCCACCGCTTCGACGCGTCGACGCCGATCGACGAGACGCTCGCCGCGCTCCAGCTCCTCGTGCAGCAAGGGAAGGTTCGCTATCTCGGCGCGAGCTCGGGGTACGCCTGGCAGCTCATGCAGGCGCTCAGCATCTCCGAGCGCAATGGGTGGGCGCGCTTCGTCTCGATGCAGCCCCAGTACAACCTGCTCTACCGCGAGGAAGAGCGCGAAATGATCCCGCTTTGCCGCGAGATGGGGCTCGGTGTGATTCCGTGGTCGCCGATCGCGCGCGGCGTGCTCGCTCGTCCCGGCGAGAAGCGGAAAGGCACGACGACGCGTTCGGACAACGATCCGCATGCCGACCGTCTTTACGCCAACGCCGATTGGGAGATTGTCGACGTCGTCGAGCGCATCGCGAATGCCCGGGGCGTCTCGATGGCGCAGATCGCGTTGGCCTGGCTTCTCTCCAAGCGCGACGTCACCGCGCCGATCGTGGGCGCGACGAAGCCGAACCATCTCGGCGACGCCATAGCCGCGCTGGACATCGTGCTGAGCGCGGAGGAAATCGAGGCGCTTGAAGCGCCATACACGCCGAAGCCCGTGATGTTTTGAGAAGCGGTCAGCGACCGCCCATGGTGCACTCGCCCCGATAGGTGAAGGTCGGGTTCCCCTGCGCGTTGGGGCCGGTGCCCTTCGCATCCAACGTACACCGTACCTTCGGGCCGGCGATGTGATCCGCGAGGTAGACCCGACCGTGCTCCTCCCCCGTGGCGAGGTTCACCTGGAAGCGAAAGCGATCATCATGTAGCATCACGGGAGCCGAGCCGGCGATGGTGCCGGAGTAGACTTGATTCCCCGTGTTCACGAGCATCTTGTGGACGAAATCGATCTCCGTCGTCACCTGATAGAGAACGCGGCCTGTTAGATCTCCGGTAAGCTCCACGATTTCGGTGCTTTTCTGAACCATCCGGCTCGCGGTCGAGTCTTTGGAGTGCACGAGTGCCGTGGTGAGCAGGTCGACGCCGGTGCCCGACACGGCGATCGTTCTGCCGCTGGCCGGAGTGGACTTCCCCGATGAGGCAGGCTGGCCATGGGCAATCTCGGCGGTGAGGAACAAGGTAGTTCCCAGCGCGATCGCGGGCAGCGTCAGTCGGAGCATTGGAGTCTCCATTCGAGAAATGAAAAGCCGTCCATCTCCGAGCGAAGGTACGTGCGCCGAACATCGCGCCAAGACGACAAGGTGAGCCGTCGCGGCGACGGCCCACTTTGGCCCACTCCGGCCGCGCGCCACGCCACGCGGGTTCGGCGGTCGAAGTGATTCCTACGCCGAGTGATCGCGGCGAACGCCTCGACAGCTGGAAACAGATCGCCGCATATCTGAGTCGCGGCGTTCGTACGGTTCGTCGATGGGAGCGTGAGGAAGGACTCCCCGTTCATCGGCATCAGCATCGAGCGCTCGGCAGCGTCTACGCATTCACCGTGGAGATCGATACCTGGCGCGAGAACAACCGGCGAGGCGCTTCGCCTCGACATGAACCGCGACCGCAAGCCGACACCACGCTCCCGGCCAGCTTATCGATTGCAGTTCTGCCGTTCGCCAGCCTCGGCGCCGAGCCAGACAACGAGTATTTCGCCGACGGGCTCACCGAGGAGATCACAACGCGGCTGGCGAAGCTGGCCTCGCTGCACGTGACTTCGCGGACCTCGTCGGCGCGCCTCAAGGGCACCGACAAAGACGCCGCGGCCATCGCGCGCGAGTTGCGCGTGCGCTATCTGCTTGAGGGAAGTGTCCGTCGCGCCGGTGGTCGGCTGCGTGTCGCGGCGCAGCTCATCGAGGCATCAATCGACGCTCACCGCTGGTCCGAAACGTACGACGGAACGATCGAGGACATCTTCGCGATCCAGGAACGGATCGCTCGGGAGATCGTTCACTCGCTGAGTCTTCGCCTTACGTCCGAGGAGGACAAGCGCCTCTCGGAAGGAGCCATCGACGATCCGCGCGCGTACGAGTGCTACCTGCGCGCCCGGCACGAGGGCTGGCGCTGGCGTAAGGAGTCCATCGATCGCGCCGTTCAGCTCCTGTCCGACGGGCTGACAACGATCGGAGGCAACTCGCGCCTGCTTGCCGCGCTCGGACTGGCGCACTTGCAGTATCGCGACGCCGGCATCGACTTCAGCGAAGGACCCCTCGTCGCGGCCGAAGCGTGCGCGAGAAAGATCTTCGAACGTGAAGGCGCGTCGTCCGCCGGTTTCCAGTTGAGGGGTTGGATCAGCTACTCGCGGGCAAATATCCAGGACGCAGTGTGTGATCTCAGGTTGGCGCTCGATCTCGAGCCGAACAACGCCGACACCCTCCTGCTGCTGAGCAATTGCTATCTGATCTCCGGTCGTGTCGCGGCCGCGCGTCCGCTCATCGAGCGCCTGGTCTCGATTGATCCGCTGACACCAGTCACACGCTGCATGCCGGGCTGGGCGGACCTCGCCGATGGAAACCTCGCAGCGGCCATCGAGCCGTATAACCAGATGCTGCGCCTGGATCCGGCGAGTCCGATGGCCAGGCTGTTCTACGTTTGGGTCCTGCTCCTCAACGGTCGTCGTGATGAGGTTCCGTCGATCGTGGACGGGCTCACTGCGGATGCCGCCCTGACGGTGCCGGGTCGCATTGCGTTGTTTCTGAATGCCGCACTCGCCGCGGCGAACGGCGACACGCTACCGGCGATCGATGTCGACATCGAAATCGCCGCCCGCGAGAGCGACGTCTTTGCCCGGATGTTGACCGACGCCTATGCCATCGCCGGTCTGTCGGAACCCGCTATCCACTGGCTCGGGGTCGCGGTTGATCGTGGCTTCATCAACTATCCCTTCCTTGCCGAGGTGAATCCGATGCTGGAACGTCTCCGCGGGGAAGAAGGCTTCCGTCGGCTCATGACGCAGGTGCACGCGCGATGGGAGCGCTTCGAGGTATGACGTCACCCAACGGCCGCCGATGGGCTTGTGCCGCGTCGTTGTTGGTGCTCGGCGGCCTGGGAGCGGCCCAAACCCCGCGCGCCGTCGACACTACCGCAGTCGATCGATTCCTCCCCGAGCGCATCCTCGCCAACGACAATCGTTCCGCGGGCGGCACGCAACGGCACGATACGCTGACGCTCCGTCTCGTTGCCCGCGAAGGTCGCTGGTTTCCGGAGTCCGATTCGGGACTGAGCATTGTCGTTCAGGCCTTTGCCGAAGAGGGACATCCGCTGCACATCCCCGGGCCTTTGGTCCGCGTTCGCAGCGGCACTGTCCTTCGAGTGTCGGTGCGTAACACGCTGGGATCAACTCTCGTTCTCTTCGGAATGCATCGCCGGCCAGGCCCGCGCGGCACGACACTCCGCGTGCCGGCAGGAGAGCGACGCGAGGTGACGTTCCGCGCCGGCGCGCCTGGCTCGTACTTCTACTGGGGAAGCACGACGGGCAACGGAATGCGCGAGCGCGATAACATCGACACACAGCTCTATGGCGCATTCATCGTCGACTCGGCCAATGCCGTGGGACCGCCACGCGATCGCATCTTCGTCATTGGCGTATTACACGAGGGACCTGTGCCGCCCCCGGACATGATGGTGATCAATGGCAAATCATGGCCCTACACCGAGCGGCTCGACCAACAAGTCGGCGATACCGTGCACTGGCGCTGGTTGAATCCATCGGCGCAGCCGCATCCAATGCACCTGCATGGCTTCTACTTCAACGTGGAGAGCCGTGGAGGGTGGGCCGCCGACACGGTGTACGCGCCAGCCGATCGGCGCGCCGCCGTCACAGAGACGATGTATCCCGGCGCGACGATGACAATGAGCTGGGCAGCGTCGAAGCCCGGCAATTGGCTCTTTCACTGCCACTTTGGTTTCCACGTCTCGCACTCCTTGTCGATGAAGCCAGTACCTCCGGACAAGGAGCCGGATTCTCCAAATGAGGTTGATCACACGGTGTCGGGGATGGCGGGGCTCGTCCTCGGCATCGTCGCGCATGAGAAGCCCGGATCACACGTCGCACTCGCCGCCGTGGAGAAGGCGGCGAGAGATATTCGACTCTTCATGCAGGCTTCCCCGCCTTTCTCTCCGCCTGGGACCGGCCTGACGCTGTACAACTATGCCTTCGTCGAAGAACACGGGTCCAAACCGCCGGCGCCCGACTCGTTGCCTAAACTGAGCTCGCCCCTCGTGCTGCGGCGTGACGAGCCGGTGCGCATCACCATCGAGAGTCGTCTGCCGCATCCCGGCGCCGTACACTGGCACGGGATCGAGGTGCAGAACAGTTACGTCGATGGAGTGCCGGGGTGGAGCGGCTCGGCATCGCGCCTCGCGCCGGCGGTGATGCCGGGTGGTTCGTTCATCGCCGAGTTCACGCCGACGCGCGCAGGAACGTTCATCTATCACTCCCACTCGAACGAGTATTTCCAGATTGCGGCCGGGCTGGCCGCCCCGCTGATCGTGCTCGAGCCGGGAGCCGTCTACGATACCACGACCGACAAAACAATCTTCGTTAACGAGAGTTTGGACGGTCGCGGCCGCATAAATGGAGTGGCGCAGCCGGACACGCTTCGGCTCGTGGTCGGCACCGCGTATCGATTTCGTCTGATCGACATCGCGCCGGATTTTCGAATATTCGCCTCGCTCGTCGACGCCGTCGGGCCGGTACGTTGGCGCGCCATGGCGAAGGACGGCGCCGATCTCCCACCCAACCAGCGCACCGTGCAAACCGCGCGCGTGCCGATGGGTCCCGGCGAGACGGCGGACTTCAGCTACACGCCGACCGAGCCGGGTAGTCTCATCCTCGACGTGAGCACGCAGGTCGAAGGTTGGACCATTCGCATCCCGATCCAGGTGCGACGACGGACACCATAGAGCGTCGCCCGTCGCCCAACGTCTCAGTCGTCGAGCGCCGGCTCGTATTCTCCGGGCACGTAAACCCGCTCATGTCGACCGAGCATGCGAGCGCACGTGTTCCAGCGCAGAATCGCCTCGTCGTTTCCCTTCGGGCGCATCGGCTCGGCTTTCTCATACCAGCCCATGGCCTCGCGGAAGCCCTCCGACGCGACCTCGGCTGAGCCAAGGCTGCCGCGGTGCAGCTGCGCGCGCGCCCGACGCTCGCAGATGATGCCCGCGTAGTACGTTCGCTCGTATTCGTCGGTGATGCGCGGCAGCACCTCGCGCGCGCGACGAACACCGTCGCCCATTTCTTCGCCGAACTGATCGGTGATCGCAAGCAGCAAAGAGACAGTCGCTTCCTGATTGTCCGGATCGATCTCGAGCACGTCGAGGCAGATGCTCTCGGCGGCCGACGAATCATTGAGCAGACGATAGCGCTCTGCCTTTTGTAGCGCGGCGGGAACGCCTTCCCGCGTGATCGGTTTCAGGTCCATCGTCACCTCGCAGCTAGTCGCGCTTTTTGCGACTGAAGATCTTCACCAGCTTACCGAGCGGATCGAAGAACTCGTCGACGACGCGCTCCTTGAGCGGAATGATCGCGTTGTCGGTGATCGTGATGTGCTCGGGGCACACCTTGGTGCAGCACTTCGTGATGTTGCAGTACCCGATGCCGTGCGCCTGGCGCAACTCCGGCACGCGGTCCTCGGTGTCCAGCGGGTGCATCTCGAGCGCCGCAGCGTGTACCAGGAATCGTGGTCCAATGAACTCCTCGTGCTTCTGATGATCGCGCAGGACGTGACAGACGTCCTGGCACAGGAAGCACTCGATGCACTTTCTGAATTCCTGGACCCGGTCCACGTCGCGCTGGTCCATTTGCCAGGTGCCGTCGGGGAAATCCGGCTTCCGCGGTTTGAACGGCTTGATCTGCTTTTTGACGCGGAAATTCCACGAGACGTCGGTCACGAGATCGCGCACGTGAGGGAAGGCGCGCATCGGCTCGATCGTCACCGGCTTGGAGGCGTCGAGCTCCGAGAGCCGCGTCATGCACATCAACTTCGGCAGGCCGTTGATCTCGGCCGAGCAGGAGCCGCACTTCCCCGCTTTGCAGTTCCATCGCACGGCGAGGTCGTTGGCCTGAGTCGCCTGGATCTCGTGCACGGCATCGAGGACCACCATGCCTTCCACGACATCCTGTTTGTATTCGACATACTCGCCCTTGCCGCCCGCGCCTCGCCAGATCTTGAACGATCGCGTGTCGTGCTTGGCGGCGGCGTCTTGCGCCGCCTGCGCGGCGGTGAATGCGTCTTTTGCCTTGCTCGCTCCCGTAGCAGGGGGGGGCGCGGTTGTCGACACTATTGCATCTCCTCGATGACGGCTTTGAGATGGTCGGGCATCGGCGCAATCGGCTCACGCACGAGCTGCATCTCACCGTTTGGACCTTTGCAGGTCACGAAGTTGAACGTGGCGTATGCGGGGTCCTTGTCCGGATAGTCGTCCCGGAAATGTCCGCCGCGGCTTTCCTTTCGCTCCAGCGCCGATCTCGCGATCGCTTCCGACACCGTGAGCAGGTTGGTCAGATCGAGCGCGGTGTGCCATCCCGGATTGTACTCCCGGTTCCCGCTCACACCGACCACCTCCGCCCGCTGCTTGAGTTGTTGCAACCGCGACAGCGCCTGCTCCATTTCGCCCTGCGCTCGCACGATGCCGACGAGATCCTGCATCGTTTCCTGGAGCGCCTCCTGCACCTGGTACGGACCTTCGCCTGCACTCCGCTCGAACGGAGCGAGCGCGGCGCGCGCGGCCGCCTCCGCCTGTCCGGCGCCGACGGAGGAATTGCCGTTCGATCGAGCGAACTTCGCCGCGTGCTCACCGGCGCGCTTGCCGAACACGATCAGATCTGAGAGCGAATTACCGCCCAGTCGATTTGCGCCGTGCAAACCCGCCGCGCACTCACCGCAGGCGAACAGACCGGGGACCGTCGACATCTGCGTGTCACCATCGACGCGAATCCCGCCCATGACGTAGTGCGTCGTCGGTCCGATCTCCATCGCTTCTTTCGTAATGTCGATGCCGGCCAACTGCATGAACTGGTGATACATGCTCGGCAGCTTGCGCTTGATGTGCTCCTCGGCGTTCGGGAGCTTCTCCTTGATCCACGCAATGTCGAGGAAGACGCCGCCGTGCGGTGACCCGCGCCCTTCGCGCACCTCGCGCACGATCATGCGGGCGACGTGGTCGCGCGTGAGCAGCTCGGGCGGACGCCGGGCGTTCTTGTCGCCCTGCGTATAGCGCCATCCCTCTTCGGGATTGTCCGCCGTTTGCGACTTGTAGTTGTCGGGGATGTTGTCGAACATGAACCGCTGACCGTCGCGGTTCTTCAGCACACCGCCCTCGCCGCGCACGCCTTCCGTCACGAGGATGCCGCGCACACTCGGCGGCCAAATCATTCCGGTCGGGTGAAATTGCACGAACTCCATGTCCTGGAGCGCGGCACCGGCGTGATAGGCGAGTGAGTGTCCGTCGCCCGTGTACTCCCAGCTGTTCGATGTGATCTTGAACGCGCGGCCGACGCCGCCCGTCGCCAGTACGACGGCCTTGGCTTTGAAGACGCGGAATCGGCCGCGCTCACGCTCGTAGCCGAACGCGCCGCAGACGCGGTCGCCGTCCTTGAGCAGCGTCGTCACCGTGCACTCCATGTGCACGTCGATGCCCTGATGGATTCCGTGATCCTGCAACGTGCGAATCAGCTCGAGCCCCGTGCGGTCGCCGACGTGGGCGAGCCGCGGATAACGATGGCCGCCGAAGTTGCGCTGGAGTATCCTGCCGTCGGGCGTGCGATCGAACAGCGCGCCCCACGCCTCGAGCTCCTTCACGCGCTCCGGTGCTTCCTTGGCGTGCAGCTCGGCCATGCGCCAATTGTTGATGTACTGCCCACCACGCATGGTGTCGGCGAAGTGGACGCGCCAATTGTCGCGGTCGTCGACATTCGCCATCGCCGCCGCCATGCCGCCCTCGGCCATCACCGTGTGTGCCTTGCCGAGCAGCGATTTGCAGACGAGGCCGACGCGGACGCCTTGCGCCGCCGCCTCGATTGCCGCGCGCAAACCGGCGCCGCCGGCGCCGATGACGAGCACGTCGTGTTCGATCGTTTCGTATTCTGTGTTCACAGGATCCTCAAGTCGTGCCAGATCCCCATCGAGCACATGCGCACGTACAGGTCGGCGAACGCGACGCCAAAGAGGCTCATCCACGCCCACTTCATGTGCCACCGATTTAGGCAGCTCGAGCAGTCGTAGGCGACTTTGCGCGCCGGATGCTTCGAGAGATTGTCGAGGAATCCGCCGACGATATGGCGCATCGAGTGGCAGCCGAGCGTGTAGCAGGCGAGCAGCGTCGTGTTGAGCGCGAGGACGAGCGTCCCGACGCCGATGCCGAACTTTGTTCCCCCTGCACCGTCGCTGAACCACAGCGCCTTCCAGACGTCGTGCGACAGGAAGAACAGGAACAGCACCGCGATGTACAGGAAGTAGCGGTGGACATTCTGGAGGATCAGCGGGAAATAGCGCTCGCCGAGGTAGCCGTTCCGCGGCTCACCGACGGCGCAGTTCGATGGATCGGCCCAGAACGCCTTGTAGTACGCGCCCCGATAGTAATAGCAGGTGAATCGAAACAGACCGGGGAACGGCAGGATGATCAGCGCCGGTGAGAACGGCGCGAACGCCGGCCACCACGATGGTTTTGGCCCGAACCAGGCGTGCGGCGAGTCGCCGAAGATCTCCGGCGAGTAGAAGGGCGATAGATACGGCCCGTACGTGTAGTGGGCGTTTTGGAACGCGGCCCACGTCGCATAGACGACGAAGCCGCTCAGGATCGTGAAGACGACGAGTGGCTGCAGCCACCATGCGTCGCGCCGCTGTGTTTCACCGAAGCCGCGGTGAAGGAGCGGTAGCGGTGCATGACTCATGTCGGGGATGTCTTGGAATGAGGATGGAGGGAATTAAACGAAAGAGCGCGGGTAATGGACGTCGCCCGCAACCGCCAGTCAATATCGAACGCGCGCATCATCAGGCGGCGTGCCACTCGGGCTCAACGGTGGCAGAGCGAAGGGAAACTCCACGAGCTGCGCCACGGCACATCCGTGAATCCTCGCCGGAGCAAAGCGCTGCTTACCGAGCGCCGTCAGCGCCGCGCGCACGAATTCAACCGACGTGCCGCGCAGGATCTCCAGCGTCTCGAGAATCGGTTCGCCCGCCCGATCGACGACGAATCGGAGCACCGTCTCCGTGGGAAGGCCTTCGCGTCGTTCCGTCTGCGGCAGGTCCGCGCTCGGGCTTCCGGATTGCACCACGGCGTCCGTGACCGGCATTCGTGGGAAGGTCGTCGAAACGAGTCGTTGCACCGTCCAACCGGGCCCACCAACGGAATCCGTCGCGAAACGGAAATCGATCGTCGCCATGGGCGTTCCGTCTCGAGGCGCGAACAATCCCTTGGTGTCCCCGGCCGCCCTGATCGCCGTCATCGCGGCCGAGTCGAAGCCGGGCATGAGTGAAGCACGGATCGTCTCGACAGTCGCCAACGCGCCTTTGGAGCCGACCGTCACGCGATATGCTCCCGTCAGCGTCGGCGAACGAAGCACTGGCTCTGCGCTCGCCGAGATTCGCCGGAAGCTCGGAGTCATCACCGGCCCGGAGAAGACCGTCAGCCTGAACGGAGTCGGCGGAACGAACGCAGCGCCGGTGGTCAGCAACATGTCGGTGATTTGCGCCGTCGCCAGCTCGCCGCCGTCGACGCGCTTCACGCCGAGAAAGAGTCCGCTCGCCACACCGTCCACACGCGACGCCGCTACGATCGAGTCGCAGCGCGCGTCCGAGATGTGTGTCGTACTCGTATCTTGCGCCGCGAGTCCGGTCGCGACGCACTCCGAGCAGGCGA
>DATMHK010000101.1:0-2341 GCA_035554995.1 Gemmatimonadaceae bacterium | reverse complement strand
GGCATACTGTTGGGGCGAAAATGCGAGCGCCCAACTCGGCGCGGGAACCTCCGCGACAAGCGTCCCGACGAGAGTCGCCGATGCGCCGCCGTTCGTCAGCATCTCGGCGGGAGTAGGGTTCACGTGCGGCCTCACAGGCGACGGCCGCGTCTTCTGTTGGGGATCGAACGAGGTCGGGGAGCTCGGAGCCACCGCGGCGGATTCGTGTGTGGCGCCGCAGTGGGACGACAACGGTGATCCAATCGAGCCGCGCATTTTTTCGTGCAGCCGTCGCGCAATCCAGAGCAACGTCGACGCGCGGGTCACACAAATCGCCGCAGGGCCAAGCGGCACGTGTGCATCGACGGTCGAGCAAACCGTCGTCTGCTGGGGCAATCTCGCGCCCGCGCCCTACACGGTTGCCGGCGCGACGGACCTGACCGGAATCGCGAAGGACGACCAATTGGCGTGCGGTCTCGATGCCGCCGGACGCGCTTGGTGCTGGGGGTTTCCAGGAGGCCCGCCCTGGTCCTCGAAACCGCAGTTGCTGCCGGGCGGAATCGCCTTCAAGACGCTGAGCGCCGGATGGGGCGTCCTCTGCGGAACGAGCGCTCAGGAGAGCATCGCATACTGCTGGGGAAGGAACGAGAGTGGGCAGCTCGGCGACGGAACGAGGAGCGAGCGTTATCAACCGCTGCCAGTCCAGGTACTGTCGCCGGCAATCCCATGATACGAGAAGTCTCATGGCGCGTGATCGCGGCAGGATTGTTTCCACTCGTGCTCGCCGCCGCGTGCCATGACGCGAGCACATCCCTACCGCCGTTTCCATGGACCCTGACGATCTACGGGGGAAACAATCAGGTCGCGTTCGACACTGTTTCCCACCTGGGATCGCCGCTCGCCGTTCGCGTCATCAGAGACTCCCGTGGGATTGCCGGGGTTCGCGTGCAGTGGAGCATTGTCGGCGCCGGCGAGCTCACGAGCTTTCCAACCGGCTCGCCACTCGCCGACAATGCGACGAGCACGGGCCCCGACGGCGTGACGGCGGTTTTCTTCCGCCCGCGGTCGTTGGGTGCGAGCACCGTGGCGGCAGCGGTCGAGGGCGCGACGCCGACCCCCGTGCAGTTCCACGCAGTGATGGACCCAATCCTGGTACCGCCGCAGGTGCTGATCGAGGCCGGTCCGGAATTCGACTGCACGGGAGGCAACGACCCCACGACATACTGGACTGCCACGACGCGCGATACGGCGCTGTCGGCGGCCGTGGGCCAACGCGTCGGCTTGTTCTATGCTCCTTACCTCTTGCCGGTCTGCATGGCGCAATTCAAGTCGACAGCCGTCCCGCCGGGAGGCACACCGTTCGACAGCGGAATCATTTACGCCGGCGACACGTTCGTGTTCAAGCCGGATGTCGCAGGCACTTGGACATTCGTCGATGTGATCAACGGCGGTGCAGGCAAGCTCACGGTGGTCCCGTAAGTCCCCCTGTAGGTCGCGACGGCGGTACGATCAGCCGACTCGATGACCACACGTTCGCCTGACGACCGCCGAGCCGAACCTGATGATCGCCAAATTCGCCGGGGACGAAGCGTACGAAACAGCGGACGAGGCGTTCGCGCGAACCAGGTGCCCCCTACCGTAGGCGTGAGCCGGAAGTTCAAGTTCCTTCGATCGGACCTTTGCCCATCCGAACCGGTCGGCACTCTCACGCCGAGGTATCGATTGCGACCCACGTTACGCGATGTCTCTCGAGTGATTGGCGCGGCAGCGCTGCTGAGCGCGTGCACGCACCGGGCGCCCGGACCCGTGCAGTCGATGGGGTCCGCGCTCGCGGACGCGCCGGCCGTCGGCCGGGGGCTGCGCGAGCTGCGCGCGGCGACCGCACCGTACAAGAACCTCGACGCGGCGGTCGCCGCCGGATATCCCCGCACGGTTGCCGACTGCATCGTCGACGAACATCACGGGGCGATGGGATATCATCACCTCAATCGCGCGTACGTCGATGGGACGCTGGATCCGACGAAACCCGAATTCCTGCTCTACGAACGGATGCCGGACAGCAGCTACCGGTTGAACGGCGTGGAGTTCATCGTCCCGTATCGCTTTTGGTCGCGCGATTCGACGCCTCCGGTCCTCATGGGGCAGAAGCTGCACCATGAGAACAATTTCAACTATTGGTATCTCCACGCGTGGGCGTGGACGGACAACAAAGACGGACTGTTCGCGAACATGAATCCGGACGTGCGGTGTCCAGGCGGCGGGAAGGTGTACATCGCCACACCGGACTCGCTTTCTTGAAGAGAGACGCGACGGCGATTGAACTCGGATATCGCGGCGTCGAACATGAGCCCAGCCGAGAGCC
>DATMHK010000100.1:0-3684 GCA_035554995.1 Gemmatimonadaceae bacterium | reverse complement strand
AGAATTCGGTCGGTGTACGCCATGCCGAGACGCGATTGCCCACCGACGTCGCGTTGCGCCCGCAAGATGTTGTACACGGTGCGAAAGCGCTGCGGCGTCAACGTCGGGTCATCGGCGGCGGAGAGAAAGCCAAGGCTCGTTCCGGCGACCTTTCCAGTCAGCTTCGTCGCGCCGTCCGGCCGCACGATCCGGCGCGTGTAAACCAGATTGTGGGGAACGCTGAACGCCTCGAGGCCCTCGAGGAAGAACGGTCGCTTTTCCGGAAAGAAGAGCGCCTGCCGGGGATCGATGATGAATTGGCCCGCGTCCGATTCCACCTCGGCGAAGTCCGGCTTGGCTGTACCGGTCATCGTGAGGTTGTTCGTGATCCCCCAACGCACCGTGCCGCCGACCTGCGCCGGCGGACGATTGTACGTCCACCCCGACGGCCCCGGTGCTCCGTTCGCCTTCTGCGTGATCACCGGGTTGAAGTCGAGAACGATCCCGCGATCGAATCCGGTCAATCCTTCGATCGATCCGGCCTGCGCGAGGAACGATGCGTTCGCCCGCTTCGCCGGCGCCCACGAATCCTCATAGCCGGAGTGCTGCACCTGCCGCAGGATGTTGATGTCCCAGCTTTGCGGGTCGCCCGATTGGAATTTCAGACTCTTGAACGGAATGCGAAGCTCGACCTCGTAGCCATACTCGGTCAATCGTCCCTTGGACGTGAACACGAAATCCTGACTGAGATCTGCCCCCGCACGACCGGAAAGCGTCGGCGTCCATCCGCTGTTGAAGTTCGCGCCGGACTCCACGAGTGTCCCGTCCATCTGAACGCCGAACGCATTCACGGCGAAGACGTAGGCTTGTCGCTTGTCGTGGAAGGTGCCGAGCAGGATTTGCACGTTGTCGTCGGCCGAGATCTTGTCGCGGTCGGCGAGTGTGGCGTGCACCGCGGCGTGCCGTTCGAACGCCCGGACTCCGACGTACAGCGCCGTCGGCGAATACCAGATGAGAACCTGAGTGGAATCGGCCGCCGGGATCCCGTCTTGCGGAGAGAACTGCGAGAATCCGGTCAGTAGGGCGGCCTGCGCCCACGCCCCCTCGTCGAGAATGCCGTCAATCCTGGCGTTCGCGGCTTCGCGCTCGAGCCGTGGAACTCGAACCTGCAGCTGACCCTCTCGCCCAACGTACGTGGCGGAGGGCGCGGGCACACCAAGGGCCGCGGCGAGGCAGAATGTCAGGCATCCACTCATGCCTGAAGAATGGATCCGAACGCGCGTGTCTGCTATTTGGGGCGGACGTGAATCCTGTAAGGATTTGGCCGCCCTTAGAAGCTGACCTTTGCGTACCCAACCTTCACGTCTCCAACCTGGATCGGCACGACGTCGTTCGGCCGCGGCGGAATCTGGACGCCGGGAATCGCCGGCAAACCCGGACTTCGCGCCGCCATCTCGACGTCGATGTGCGCGCCGACCGGAATCGAGAGCGAGAACACCGCTCCGCTGTCCGGCACCGCCCAGTACAACATCGACCAGGTGCGCGGGTGCCTCCGGAAGCGCGTCGTGTCCGCGACTTTGCCGTCGATCGCCGTCCGCAGGACCGGCGCGCCAAGCGCGCGCAGCGTGAGACCAGTGGTGCCCTTCGGCACGTTGACGCGAAAGACCACCCGGCGCGCGCCCTCGATCAGTGTGTCGCGGAGCAGCGTCGCAGTGGGCGCCGGAATACCAACCGCACCCACGGACTTCCCAAGAAGCCGCCCACCCGCGCCGATCATCGCGCCGGTCCACGGCGCTCCTTGATCCATGGCGCCGAGGGCGAGTCGCGTCCATTGGTTCGCCGGCCCCAACGTGCCGAGCCACGCCTGACCCGCTTGCGGATTCTCGACGTAGGCGAGTGCCGTGGGAATCGGGTGGTCGGAGCTTGGCTTCGCCTTCACTGCCGCAAGCGCCGCGACGATGACGCCCGCCGCCGTCACGGTGGCAACGCCGCGCCACCCCGGGCCGAACGCTTGCTCGACGAGCGGCGCGAGCAACCACGTGACGAGTGAGACGACGATCGCGAGCGAGATCGCGCCGGTGCCGCTCACCCCGAGCATCACCGCGGTGACGCTGAACGCAAGGCCGGCAAGAATGAGAATCGTGACCGCCGCGGCGGCCCACATCGCGATCGGGTGCCGTGAACGCGCCGCCACCAGCGCGAACAGGAGCGGCCACGTAAAGAGGTAGCTGACTCCCGGCGATATAGCGCTCGTGAGTATCACGAGAACGACCCATACGAAGAATGCACCGTACCACGCATCCTCGGCGCGTCGGCGCGCGATGAGATAACCGGCGGCATTGACCGCGACGATGATCAGGGCCAACGCCGCCGCGGACAGGCCGCTCCACATCGCCGGTCCACGGAGATTGACGAGCCGTCCGACGCCGGCCGACACGAGCAGCGCCAGGAGCATCGCTCCCGCGCCGACGCCGGCGGCGCCAAATCGCCCTCGCACCACTATCACCGTCATCACGAGCGCAACGACGGCGAGTGGCAACGCGAAGCCTACCGGATAGACGACAAGTCCGAGCGCCGGAAGATCGAAGAAGACACCGTCGCCGGTTTTCGGCCGCGGCAGCGGGCCATCCGCGATTTTCTTCGTCAACGCGAGCATCTGAAGCCCGTGGTGCTGCACGCTACCGGGATTGAGATGCGGGAGGTCGTCGTGGCTGGTGTGATAGCGCTCGACGCCGTCGGCAAACGCAAAATTGAGAGCCGGAACACCGAGCGGCGCGAACTCCGAGAGATCCGTGTCGTTCGGGAGCGCGCGGTAGACGGTCGTGAAGGTCGAGCCGGCGGTGACGTCGCGCGCGGACCGCAGCAGCGTCGCGGCATCACGGTTTCCGGGTCCGGTCTCGAACATGTACGACCGACCGCTCGTCCCGCGCGCCTCGAAGTTGAGAACGAACGCGACGTCCTTGGCCCATGGATGTTCTCGGACGAACGCCGCCGCACCGAGCAGGCCCGCCTCTTCGCCATCGGTGAAGAGCGCGATCACGTCGTGCGCCAGCGGTTCCTTGCGCGCTCGCAACGCGCGCAGTGTCTCCAGCAACGCGGCGCAACCGGCCGCGTCATCACCCGCGGCCGGTCCGGCTTCGACACCGTCGTAGTGCACCGCGAGCAGCAACGCCTTTCCGTTTGATTCCTTGCCAGGCAGCCAAGCGAGAATGTTCTGGACGCGTCCGGTCGCCTGGTAGCGCGTTCCTACCGCGGTAGTCACCTGAAGCTGTGGCTTGATCCCGAGGGCCGTCAGCTCCGCCATGATGTAGTCGCGCACGCGATCGTGATCCGCCGTTCCCATCGGATGCGGACGCACGGCGATCGCCTCGATGTGTCGCATCGCGCGCTCGGCGGAAAACACCGTGTCCGGCGCCGTGGCCGGCACCGGCGACGGCGGCCGTGTCACTCGCAGGACGGAGATGGCGCACAACACCACGAGTGCGAGCGCGGTCGCCGCGCGAGTCACCACGCTGTCGTTCATGAGATCCTTGCGCTTGACGGTCGAGGCACCATTCTACTACGAGGACACTTTACGTGGAGCATTTCATGCCCGACGCGACGCAACGCGCCGCCGGCAAGACGGTCTTGGTGGTGGACGATCACGACGCTACGCGGCAAACGATCGCGCGGATGCTCGAGGCAGGCGGGTTTGCGGTTCGAACG
>DATMHK010000099.1:0-3454 GCA_035554995.1 Gemmatimonadaceae bacterium | reverse complement strand
TGACGCCCGCGCCCCTGCCTCGAGCTTGCGCATTTGCTGTTTCTCCGGATGGAAGAGAAGGTTGGCGTTCGGTCGATTTGAACGTCTCCTCATTAGAAGACGGATATGCGCGCGCGGATTGCGTTGAGCGACAACGTGTTGCGCGCCTATGCCGCACACGCTTCAATCGCGTCGATGACGGACGCTCGCCCCGGCGTGCCGCAATAACCTCCAGGAGTGACCGTTTAACACAGTCATGGCGAGAAGCACGATTCGGCGGTCTTTTCGTCGGCAGAACGACCTTCCGAGCTTGACTTGTGACATTCGACGGGCATTTTGAGCCGCGTCACGCATACCCTCTCCCGCGTGTGGCCGACGAAGGCACGGTGACAGAACCGCCTCGCTCGCTGGACCGTTTCATCATTGCTCTCGCCGCCGACGACCCGAGCCAGCTCGAGGCGGCGTGGCGCGGCTTTGTCGCGGAGCACACGCGGCTCCTGCTTCACGTGGCGCGATCGGTGTTCAAGACACACGACGAGGTGATGGACGCCTACGCGTACATCCTCGAGGAGCTGCGGGCCAACGATTGCCGGCGGCTGCGAGAGTTCGCGACCGATCCACGGAGTCGCTTGTCGACCTGGCTGGTGGTCGTCGGCCGGCGGTTGTGCCTCGATTTCTACCGCCGCCGCTACGGGCGGGACCACGGGGGAACGTCGCGGGATCAACGCGCGATGCGCCGGCGCCTGCAAGACCTCATCGTCGAGGACGTCGAGGTGCACGAGCTGCCGGCGACGCGCATGGTCGGCGCCGACCTGCTCATGCGACAGATGGAGCTTCGGAACGCGCTGGACCGGGCTTTAGAGGAAGTTGGCGTCTCCGATCGCCTCCTCTTACGCCTTCGATTCGACGACGAGCTGTCGGCGCAGGAGATCGCGCGCCTTCTGGGGTTCTCATCCGCGTTTCATGTGTACCGACGCGTGAACGCTCTGCTGGCCCGCCTGCGCCGCTCGCTCGAGGCGCAGGGGATCGAAAGCGCAGTGCCGTGACCGAATTGCACAAAAGCGGTAGGTGCAGCCGTTCAACAGGGACATGCGCTCATTGGCATTCCACCGATATCGTGATTGGACGGTGATGGAGCAGAACCACCTTTCGGCCGCTGAGATGGCGGGGTTCATAGACCACACGCTCGGCGACGAGGTTCGTGCGCGTGCGGCCGAGCATCTGGCGACATGCGAACGGTGCCGCGACGAAGTGGCGGCATGCGCGCGACTCGCCGCCTCCGCCCCGGTGAAGAGAAGCATGCCCGTCGTTTGGCGCGCTGTCGCCGGCATGGCCGCGGTTGTAATGGTGGCCGTGGCACTTCGCTCGACCTGGAATCGGGGGTCGCCATTAGTCGGCGAACGAAACGTGGCGGCCGAGCGATCTTCCCCCATGACAAGCCGCGTCAGGCTCGTCTTTCCGACGGATAGCGTTTCGATCGCTCGCTCGGACCTCCATTTCGTCTGGCGCCGAGACGTACGAGCCACGGGCTATTCTCTAACGGTGGACGATTCGAGCGGAACGCAGATTTGGACAAGGGAGGTCAGTGACACGAGCTTCACGCTTCCTGATTCTGCCCGACTCGCGCCGTCCAAGACATACTTGTGGCACGTCGACGCGCTCCATGTCGACGGTAGTACGGCGCAGAGCGGCCCAAGCGCGTTTCGCATCGCTCCCTGATGCGGCTCGGTAGGTACAGCATCGCGCGCTTGTTGGCGGTGGCAATCGTCGTCGCGTGCTCGCGCCGCGACGACTCGTCCGCCGCAAACACGGTTCGCCAGAGCGGTCGCGTGGATACCGGCGACGTGCTAGCCGCCGCCAACTTCGCATATGGCCGCGCGGCCTACGACAGTGCCCTCGCGAAATACGAGCGCGTCGCTCGAGACGCGGCCGCCGCGGGTGACTCCCTTCGCTTCGCCCAGGGACTCACCGGACAGGCGGCTGTTGCGAAGAAACAGGGTCGTTTCGACGATGCCAAATCCATCGGTGAGCGAGCGCTCGGCATCAAGCGGCGCCTCGGGAATCAGCACGAGATTGCGAAATCACTGAACGCGCTTGGCCTCCTCGCGCAGGAGCGCGGTCAACTCGCCGAGGCGGACCGGCGTCTCACCGAGGCCGCCGCCATCGCCGAGGCTGCGCACGACACGGAGTACATCGCAAAAGCCCGCGGCAACCTTGGATTGGTCTATCAAGACCTCGGCGAATACGACCGGGCGCGCGCTTCGTGGCTGTCCTATCGCGACCGGGAAGCCGCGCTCGCCGACACGCTGCTTCTCGGAAACGCGCTGAACAATCTCGGGAGCCTCGAGACTCGCGTCGGTGATCCGGATCGGGCGATCCAATGGCTCAACGAGGCCCGCCGCTACTACCGAGCCATCGACAACGCCGTCGGCTTGGAGAATTCCGCGGGGCAACTCGGATTCGCCTATTCGCAGCGCGGTGAGCTGTCGAAGTCGCTGGCCTACTTCGACAGCGCGCTGGCGATTGCCCGCGCTCACGGCATGCGCTCGGAGGAGGCCGATGATCTGCAATTGAAGGCTGAGCTGTACGAGGACGCCGGCGACCATCGTCAGGCGCTCGCACTGCTGGGTCGAGCGCGGGCAGTCGATGAATCGCTCAAGATGACGACGAAGCTCGGTCACGTCGCGCTCACCGAGGCGGTCACGTACCGCGCACTCAACAACCAGTCCATAGCGCGACAGCGAGCGCGAGAAGCGGCCGATCTTCAGCGCTCCGCGGGTGCGCGCATGGATGAGCTGGACGCCGACTTGTTCCTCGCCGAGCTCTCCCAGCGGATGGGCGATTCCAGCGCGGCAAAGGCGTCGCTGGCAACCGCGGATTCGCTGACGCGCCGCCTCGGCTGGAACGTCGCCAGAATTCGCTATGCGTTGGGCGCGGCCCGCGTCGCCGATGCCGCGCGGCGTCCGCGCGACGTCTTGGGACTTCTCGACGCGTCGCGCGCCAATCGCGTGTTACTGACCGCCGACGAACAGGCGGAGACGGACGCGCTGCGGGCCCGCGCGTTGCTTCAGCTGCGGCAGTACGCGATGGCGGCGGCAACCGGCCGGCAGGCGATCGCGGGTTTCGAGCGAATCCGTCGAGGATTAGGGGCGGGAAGCCTGCGCTCGTCGTACCTCGCCGACCGTGCGGCCGCGTACTCCGATTTGGTCATCACGCTGCTCGCGCTCGGACAAACCGACGCCGCGTTTCGCGTCGCGGACGAAGCGCGAGGCCGGGCGCTCGTCGAACATCTTGGCGGCGCGGCGCGCGGGTTACCCGCGCGCGCCTCGACGCGCGATAGTACCATGGAGCGTTTGCTCCGCCGCATCGACGAGCTCGTTGAGCGATTGCGAGTCAGGGATACCATCGGCGAACGCAATCGATCGTCCGGGAGCTCGGACGGCGTCGTGACACGCGACTTGTTCGATGCACGACG
>DATMHK010000098.1:0-25015 GCA_035554995.1 Gemmatimonadaceae bacterium | reverse complement strand
TAGAAAACGCTCATGACCGAGCGAGGCGGCGAGGTCGGGCTTCAGGACCTTGAGGGCGACGAGGCGATCGTGCTTGAGATCGCGGGCGAGATACACCGTCGCCATCCCGCCGGCGCCGAGCTCGCGCTCGATGCGGTAGCGGCCGGCCAGTGTGTCGACGAGGGTCGCGGGAATCATGGAGTCGGCATACCCCGGCGTCCGCGGCGAACGGCGCTGCTCCAGTTGGAGACGACGCGCACCTCGGGTCCTTCATCGAGCGGCACGAGCATCAGCAGGCTGCCGTCGCGCGCCACATCGCTGAGCTCAGCGCCATGCTGGCGGTCGGCGAGTCGCTGACGCCGCACTACCTCGAGATTCGGCGCGGTGCGAAGCTCGACGAAGACCAGGGCAGGTGGTGTGGCGGTGGTATGATAGTAGAGGTGTCCGGCATCACGACCCCACACAGGCAGCCGGCCGCCGGCGTCAGAAATTTGAACCGTGCTGTTCGCAGCGAGCGAGCTGACGTAGACCTGCTGTCCATTCCGGTCCGTGAACGCCACCCAGCGCCCGTCGGGTGACACGCGTGGCTCGAAGGCGCGCAACTGGTTGGAGTTGACGAACGGCGGAACGATGGTGTCTGCTTTCCCCGAACCGTTGAGCGACTCTGCGAGCAACTGCGACCGTCTGCCCTGGACGATGATCGACCGTCCTCCGGGGACCACCGACGCATCGGACACCCCTAGGGCGGAACTGTCGAGTGGGTGCGGTCCCGCCCCCGTGCCGACGGGTTGTTCCCACAGAGAATCGCCTCGCAGGAACACGACCGTGCGGCCGTCTTGCGACCAATCAATCAGCTTCGCTCCACCAACCCGCGTGATCCGCGTCAACTCGCTCGAAGCCCGGTTCATGACCCAGACATCATTCGTCGCTTCTCCACCCTCGCCGATGACGACGGCGATCGATCGGCCGTCGGGCGAGAATCGCGGTTGATGGAACACGCGCGGCCGTTCACCGAGCGGCGTGGTGAGACGGCTGCCGTCGTCGAGTACGAGTCGCGACAGATGCGGCGCTGCCACCTGATAGACAAGGGTACCATTTGGTGACAAGGCCGAAGGCGTGCCGAACTGCGTCGCTGCGACGCGCTCGGGTAGCTGCCGCGGCGCGCCGCGCGTCCGCATGTCTCGCGCATCGAATGGAACGGCCATCAGCGCGCCATCATCGCGCGTATAAATCAGCTCGTCGTCGATGATGCCGAGCGCTTGTGCGCCCTGCACATCGAGCTGTGCGCGCCGGCCGCTCTTCAGGGAATAGACGCCAAGTTGCGAGGCACGCCGTGCGCCGAGGCTGGTGAAGAGCACCAGGCGCTGCTCACCCAGCACGAGGGGACGCCGGTGGCCGGTCTCGCCGGCTGCCGAATCCACAGGCGTTAGTGGGCGCGGCGTTCCCCCGTTAGCATCGATGCGTCGGATGCCCGAGCCAAGTGCCTCGAACACGATCTCGTCATTCGAGGCCCAGTCGAGCGACGCGGTGATACCATCGAGCGTAAGTATCGTCGTGGCCTCGCCGCCGCTCAGTTTCACTTTTCGAATGATGTGGTTCGAAAGGACAAAGGCGACCCATTGGCCATCCGGCGATATCGACGCTTGATGACCGCTCCTGGTGGCATCGAGCTTTCGCGGGCTCACATCGTCGAGTGTCCGCACCCACAGGTGATCGCCGTCTCCTGTATCGGCCGTGAAGACAACCGCCGCGCCATCCCGTGACACCGCGAAGGGATGCGTGAAGTCTCCCCGAATCTTGAGGGCGGGATTGGACGCGAGGGTGAACTTCACTACTGGCCCGCCGATTGCGCGCCCCGGCATCCATCGCGCGCCGGCGACGCCGGCAGCGAGCGCCAGGACCACGCACGCGCCGGCGAGCAGCAGCGAAGTACGCCGCGTTGGTCCCGCTCCCGGCGCAGACGGCGCCGTGTCGGATCGGAACGCCGGATTGTTCAGTGCCGCCGCGAACTCATTCGCCGTCGCGAAGCGATCCGCGGGCAACTTCTCGAGCGCCTTATCGATCGCTGCGGCAACGTTCGCCGGCACCGACCGGCGGAGGGACGTCACTGGCTGCGCCGGCTCGGTGATGATCTTCATGATGATCTGCTGCGCCGACGCCCCCGTGTGCGGCGGGTTGCCGGTGAGCATCTCGTAGAGCACCGACGCGAGCGAGTAGATGTCGGACCGTGCGCTGATCTCCTTCTCGGCCGTCGCCTGCTCGGGGCTCATGTAGTGCGGTGTGCCGAGTGAGAGGCCGGTCTCCGTCATGCGACCGCCGGCGGCGGCCGAGACGGCGAGCGCAATGCCGAAGTCCATCACCATCGCGCGGCCGTCGTGCAGGAGAATGTTCTCGGGCTTGATGTCGCGATGGATCACGCCGTGCCGATGCGCATAGTCCAGCGCGTCGGCAATCTCCCGCGCGATGCGCACCGCTTCATCCACACCGAACTGCGTCTCGCGGTTCACCTTCTCGCGAATCGTCTCGCCCTGGATGTAGGGCATGACGTAGTAGAGAAACCCGTCCGCTTCGCCCGAGTCGAACAGCGGCAAAATGTGCGGATGCTGCAGCGCCGCCGTCGTCTTGATCTCGACGATGAATCGCTCGGCGCCCAGCACGGCCGCGAGTTCGGGCTTCAAGGTCTTGATCGCGACCTGGCGCTCGTGCTTGAGGTCGTGCGCGAGATAGACGGTCGCCATGCCGCCCGCACCCAGCTCGCGCTCGATCCGGTACCGGTCGGCGAGTGCGGCGCCAAGGCGGATCGCCGTTTCGCCAATTACGCCGGTCATCTCGGATCCGTGGCCTGCGTCGACACGATCGGAACCCGTCTTTCAAAAGGGGGCAGCGCGAGACCAGCTCGGACTAACATGGCACGTCTTTGCCCGACGCGACACTCGCATTGCACCAAGGCCCCTCGCGCTACGGTCAGCGCGAGAGGCCCGGACGCATGGACGGCCGTCGTCTTCAGTGTCTGGCTATGCCGCGTGCGCTACGGTTTGGGCGGCGTCTTCTTGCTTCCCATCGGGCTGCCCGCCTGCATCACGGATGCGCCGCCCTTCCAAAAATCCGCGTCGGCCACGTGCCAGTCCTCGCTCACGTAGCTCATCTTGGCGCTCACGGCGAAGAGATTGGTCTCGACCGAAATGATGCCATCGCTGGAGAGCTTGTCGAGCTCCTTTCCGCCGGCTTCGCCGAGTGTCTTGGCGAACTGCGCGTCCTCCTTCATGCCGGCGTCGATGTCGGCGACGGACTTGAGTGGGATGATGATGAGGTACGTTCCGTCCGGCACGCCCATCATGCCCTGATACATGGCCCAATGGGCACCCGTGCCTGCGGCCTGATGGGTCGCTCGAATCTTGAGCGCGATTTGTTTGAAGTCGCCGTCGTGGCCGGGGCGTGCGCGAACGGTGATCATCTCGTAGGCGTGCATTTTCGACCATTCGACCGTGTCTCGATAGCTCAGGTCCGGACGCAACGTCCACAAGGAGGCGACTCCGTCGCTAATGTACTCGGCGTCCTTGGCCGAGTATTGGCTGACCGCCGCCTGAAATTCCTTGTTCCCGGCAAGTGCCGCGTTCGCGTCGTCGAACTGCTTGAACGATTGCCAGCCCGATAGCCACCAGGCGTCATTCGGCCCGCTCATCGACGTCAGGGCGATGCTGTAGTACGGAAGCTTGGTCTTGGCGTAGGCGCCCGCCCACGCACGTTCGTTCGCCTCGTGCGCATCGGCGTGTCCGACCTTCACCATCTCGCGAAAACGTTGGATGATCGGGGGCGGCGAAGTTGGACCGGCCGGCATCGGCGACTGCGTGGTCGCGAGCGTCGAGGTCCCCAGCAAAAGCACAGCGGACAACGAAATGCGGCGTCGCATCGTGTCTCCTGACATAAGGGTAGGTCGTAGAGACAGTAGCGCGTTTAGTCCTATTGTACATGGGCTATAAAGGTTCTTATTCGTTTTTTTTTATAAACGCCCTGCACCGTGGCTCCGATCACTGTCGCGACACTCGCGAGGTCGATTCTGATGGGTCGGGATTCGCGCGGAGGCGTCACGCGAGCGTCGCCTCCCACTCGACGAGTGCTTCCCATCGCGGACGCAATTCGTCCATGAGCGCCACGAAACGACCGTCCGACCGAACCGACGCGAGAAACGGATCGTGGCGAGACAGGAATGGATGATTGAGGAAACCGCGGTTGATCGCGATGCGGGTCCAGGCGATCGCGTCGTCGGTTCTGCCGAGCAGACCGTAGGCGCCGGCCATCACGCGTGCGCTCGATTCCACGAAGCTGGCGGCATGACGCTGCTCGTCGGATTCGTGCGCCCTCGCGCCTTTGTCGTCGCCGGCCAGCGCGTGAAGGAGGAACGCCGCCCACGCGCCGTTCAGCGTGCCCGCCATGTCGATGCTGCCGCGCTCGAGCAGGCCCATCGCTTCGTCACGCAGTCCGCCGCTGGCCAGGATCCACGCGGCGTATATGTGCAGCGGCGACGTCTCGCCGGCGAGCTCGATCGCCCGGCGTGCCGGCGCAATCGCCTCGGCAAAGCGACCATTCAGGTGATGGTTGAATGCCGGGCCAAACCAACTCACCGGCCAGAGCGGGTCGATACGAAGCTGTTCGGCGGCGAGCGGCTCGAGGTTGCGAAGGCCTGCCGCCTGGGAGAACCGGCTGGTGTTGACGAGGATGTTGCTGTCGCCCGGCCGCAACTCGTGCGCGCGACGAAGATCCTTCAGCGCGCGCTCCGTTTTGCCCCGGAGTCCTGCGACGATGCCGCGCACGAAGATGCCGAGGTAATGATCGGCGTCGATGGCCAACGCCCGATCCGCCAGCGCTGCCGCCTCGTCGAGATACCGCTCCTCGGGCCGCAACCTCAGATTCACGTAGTACCAGAGAATCTGGCCTTTCGTTGCCAGGAGCAGTGGATTCTCGCCGACGATCTCCAACGCGTGATCGATCAGACGCGCCGCGCGGTCCAACCCACCCGGCAGCCAGCTGTCCATTTCCTGACGTGCACGCAGATACGAGTCGTGCGCGATCACATTTTCGATCGGCCGCTCCGCGACGGCGTGTGATTCGCGTGGCGAGAGCGTCACCTCGAGCGCGTCGACGATCTTGCGCGCGATCTCTTCCTGGATCCCGAACACGTCTTCCAACGTGCCGCTGTATTTATCGCTCCAGACCGGACGGTCGCTCCCCGCGTCCACGAGCTCCGTCGACACCCGCAGCGCGTTGCCCGAGCGACGCACGGATCCGGTAACGACGTGGCTCACCTTGAGCTCGCGCGCGATCGTCGGCGTGTCCTTTCGCGTTCCCTTGAGCACCATGGCGGAATTGCGAGAAATCACGCGAAGTCCCCGCAGCCGGGAGAGATCCGCGATGATGTCTTCGGTCAACCCGTCGGCAAAGAACTCGTTGTCGGCGTTTGGGCTTTGATTGGTGAACGGAAGAACGACGAGCGACGGCAAACGCTCCGGCTCGCCCGAGGAGCTCGCGGTCAGAGCCGCCGCAAACGCCCCGGCGCTGGCGTAGCGATCGGCCGGCGCTTTGCTCAACGCCTTGACGACTGCCTTGGCCATCGACGCGCTGATCTCGGGCCGAGTCGTCGCGATTGGCGGCGCGACGTCCATCACGTGCTTTGCCATCACGGCCTGCTGACTGGAGGCGACGAACGGCGGGTCGCCGACGAGCATCTCGTACAGGACGCACGCAAGCGCGTAGACATCGGTTCGCGCATCGAGCTCGCGTTCGCCGGCGATCTGCTCGGGGCTCATGTAGGCCGGTGTTCCGATCGCCAGGCCGGGCTCGGTCAAACGCTCGCCACCGGCTGACGCGAGCGCCACGGCGATGCCGAAGTCCGCGACCATCGCGACGCCGTCTTGCAGGAGGATGTTCTCCGGCTTGATGTCGCGGTGAACGATGCCTCGCTTATGCGCGGCGTCGAGCGCGCCGGCGACGGTCTTGGTGATCGCGGTCGCGTCGTCGATCCCGAGCCGCCTCTCGCGGTCGAGCTTCGCGCGGAGTGTCTCGCCGTCGATGAACGGCATGACGTAGTAGAGCAAGCCGTCCGCTTCGCCCGAGTCGAACAGGGGTAGGATGTGCGGGTGCTGTAACGCCGCCGTCGTCGTGATCTCCTGCACGAACCGCTCGGCGCCGAGCAGGGCCGCGAGCTCCGGCTTCAAGACCTTCACGGCGACACGGCGTTTGTGCTTGAGATCCTCCGCGAGATACACCGTCGCCATGCCACCCTGCCCCAGCTCGCGCTCGATCCGATAGCGAGGCGACAGCGGGCCGGCGACGTCGCCGATGGTGGATGTCACGAGGAACCCGGCGTGCGGGGAGAGAGCCAGCTGGTCTCGAAGGTACACCCTAGCGGCAGGCCATCAAGGTGCCGCAATGTCCCCCAGAACATCGCACCACACTCGCGCCTTGCACGGGCCAAGGGTTTCCGTAGCTTGCGCCATGATCTCGCACGCCGCTGTGCGTCTCTCATGACGAGTCTCGCCGATCGGTTGGACACCGCCTTGGCTGGCCGCTATTCCATCGCTCGGCAGATCGGCGAAGGGGCGATGGGCACGGTCTTCCTCGCGAGCGATCTGCGTCATGATCGGCGCGTCGCGATCAAGGTCCTTCGCTCCGAAGTGGCGGAAGTGGTGGGTGGCGAGCGCTTCCTTCAGGAAATCCGCATCGCCGCGAAGCTCGATCATCCCCACATCCTCATGCTGATCGACTCGGGCGAGTTGATCGACGGTCGTCCCGAGCGCGGCGAAGCACGCCGGCGGAACGGCGATGGACGCGGGCTGCTCTACTACGTCATGCCGTTCGTCGACGGCGAATCGCTCCGCGACCGCATGACGCGCGAGCAGCGCATGCCCGTGAGTGAGGCGCTGCGCATCGCGGCGCAGGTCGCCGACGCGCTCGATTACGCGCACAAGCACGGCGTCGTCCATCGAGACATCAAACCCGAGAACATCCTGCTGGCCAACGGCCATGCGAAGGTGGCGGACTTCGGCATCGCGCGCACCGCATCGGATGTCGGCGAAAGACTGACAATGACGGGCATGGCAATCGGGACGCCGGCGTATATGAGCCCCGAGCAGTTCATGGGCGACCCGAGCATCGATGGCCGAAGCGATGTGTACTCGCTGGGCTGCGTCCTGTTCGAGATGCTCTCCGGCGCGCCGCCGTTCAACGGTCCGTCGACGCAGTCGATCATGGCGAAGCGCATCATGCAGGACGCCGAACGTGTATCGACGCTCAGACCGAACGTACCGCCGATGGTCGACTTGGTATTGGCGCGGGCGCTATCGCGCGAACCGGGCGATCGCCACGCATCGGCCGGCGAACTTGCCGTGGCGCTGTTGGCCGAAATCTCGGGGACGTCGGCGGCGGCGATGCCGGCGGGCGACGGATCGATCGGTCCGGTGAAACGCACGCCGTTGGTCGGCCGCGAACGTGAGGTCGACGAAGCACGTGGCTTGCTCGCCCAGCTCGCGCATGGCCGCGGCGGCATGCTGATGATCGGCGGCGAGCCCGGCGTCGGCAAAACACGATTGAGTCAGACGATTCTCGATGAGGCGCGCGCGCGCGGCGCGTTGTGCCTGGTCGGCCGCTGCTACGAGATGGAAGGCATGCCGCCGTTCACGCCGTACGCCGAGCTGCTCGACGTCGTATCTCGTCTCGTTCCAGCGCGCACCTTCCGTGAAGTCCTTGGCGACGCGGCGCCGGAAATCGCGCGGATTCTGCCGTCGTTGCGGCAGACGTTTCCGGATATTCCCGAGCCTCTCGACCTGCCGCCCGATCGGCAACGACAACATCTCTACACCAAGTACCGGGAGTTTACGGAACGCTCGGCACGCATCGCGCCGATCGTCGTGTTGTTCGACGATCTGCATTGGGCCGACGAGGCATCGCTTGGATTGCTCGAGAACAGCGCTTCGTATCTCGCCGGACTGCCGATCATCGCGCTCGGCACCTATCGCGACGTGGACCTGGACGTCAATCGCGGGTTCGCGCGTCTGCTCGAGACGCTCACCCGCCAGCGGCTGGCGCAGCGGATCTCGCTGAAGCGACTGCCGGCCGAACGCGTCGCCGACCTGCTGGGCGCCCTCGGCGGCGCGTCGCCGCCGGCCGCGTTGGCTCGCGTCATTCATGAGGAGACGGACGGAAATCCGTTCTTCGTCGAGGAGGTGTTCGCTCACCTCAAGGAAGAAGGCCGGCTGTTCGACGCGAGCGGAAAATGGCGGACGGACCTTCGCGTCGAAGATCTCGACGTCCCGGAAGGAGTTCGCCTCGTCATCGGCCGGCGTCTCGAGCGTTTGTCGGAGACGTGCCGTGCCGTGCTGACCTCCGCCGCGGTGATCGGCCCGCGATTCAGCTTGCGAGTGCTCGAGGAAGTCGGAGACGCGAAGGATGAGGACTTGCTCGATGCGCTCGATGCGGCGCTGCAAGCCCACCTCATCGCCGAGCAGCGCGGCGGGAGGGATGTGAGCTATGCCTTCAGTCACGAGCTGATTCGACAGACATTGATCGCCGGTCTCTCACTGCCGCGGCGTCAACGTCGCCATCTCAAGATCGCCACGGCGATCGAGCATGTGTTTGGCGATCGCGTCGTGACGCGCGCCGCCGATCTCGCGTATCACCTGTATCAAGCCGGTGCGGCGGCCGATGCCGACAAGACGGTTCATTTTCTCATTCTCGCCGCCGAACAGGCCATTGACAGTGCCGCGTACACGGAAGCCCTCGCGCACTGCGAGCGTGCGGCGACGATCGAAGAGGTTGGAGACCGGCACGCGCTTGCCCGATTGGCCTACACGCGGGCGAACGCTTTGCTCGGCAACGCACGTTGGACCGATGCGCTACAGGCATACAACGCCGCGCTGGAAGCGGCGATCGACGCCGGCGACACCGAACTGGCCGCCAGAGCCGGCCTGAACGCGTCGTGGTACACCGGTTGGATGGGTGATTTCGCGAGCGGCGAGCGCACGGCGCGGCGTACATTCGAGAACTCAAATGGCGCCGATCCCGTGACGAGGGCGAGGATCATGGCGCAGATCGCCGGTCACGGAGCCATCGCGCGCCTCGACGACTCCGGCTTGGATCGCCAAATGGCCGAGGCGGTCGCGATTGGCCCGGCGGACAATGCCACGCACGGCGCGAACATGGATCTCGCCCGGTGTTGGATCGACGCCCAGTTTGCCCGCTGCGACGCGGCCATCGCGGCCGGGAGCCGCGCTCTGCCAATCTTTGCGTCGCCGCGGTCTCGACAGGCCTACCTCGAAGTCGCCGGCCACCGACACAACGCAATGCTCTATGCGGGTGCGTGGGAGATTCGGGACGCCGAGCAGGAGGAACTGTTCGCCATGGCGAGCGAGAGCGGCAATGTGGGGGCAATACTCAATATCGACGTCGGACGAATCGTGACCGAGTGCGCGCGCGCCGGCGATTGGGCGGCGCTCGAGTCGCGTTGCCGCGCGACGCTCGACACGTGGAAAGGGGTTGGCCCATGGGCGCAACTGATGCAGGGCGTCGCCGGCGTCGCGCAGCTGCAACGTGGCGACATCGGCGGTGGACGTGCGACCTGCGAGGCGGCACGCAAGGCATTTCCGCGGAATGCGTGGGCGGGCTTCATCGAGGGCGCCGAGCTGCTCTGCGCTGCCTACGATGATGGTCCGGCGTGGGAAGATCGACTCGCCGAGTTCGCGTCGTTCGCCGCTCCGACATTGTCCACGATGACGATCGGCCGCGCGCTGTACGTGACGGTGCTGGCAAGGACGTACCATGTCCGTGGCCGACGCGCCGAGCTCGCAGGCTGGTATCCGGTGCTCAGTGAGCTGGTCGGCCGCGGCTTTCGCTGCATCGCGTTCGAGATGGTCGAGTCCGTCGCCGGCCTCGCGGCGACGGCCGCCGGGAATTGGGCGGTGGCCGAACATCACTTCGAGCGCGCTATCGCGCTTGCGGAGCGCATCGGCCAACGCTTTGTGCTGCCCGTCGCGCGCCAGGCATACGCGGAGATGCTCCTAGCGCGATCGACCGCCGGCGACGCCGATCGGGCGTCGGTTCTGCTGGGCCGCGCCATGGACGAATACAGATCCATGGGCATGACCCTGATGCTGGACCGCGTTCGTCGCTGACTTCACGCATCGCAGAGACACGGTGAGAGCGCCTCCGCGACCTTCGACGTCGCGCCCGATGGGACGCATTTCGTGATGTTGCAGCCCGTCGACAACACGTTCGTCATCGTTTAGGGGCCGACGTCCTCCACCTTGCGAATGGTCCAGAAGTCGCTACACAGGTCGTGATTGGTCACGTAGTCGTAGTCAATCTGGCCGAATCCGGCTTTCCCCCACGCGGACCCTTTCGAGTTCATGAACGTGAGTCGTCTGGTTTTATCATTGTATCCTACGGCCATGACCGCGTGTCTTCCTCCCGCGTTGAGCTCCTGCGTGGTGGGCAAGCGGACGAATCCCGTTGCCTCGGCGCCTTTCGGGTAATCGCTGCCGTAATTCATGGCGAATACAAACGGAAACCCGCGGCCGAGGCAGTCACGAAGCTCATCCATCGTGTCGCTCCGCAGTCGGTAATACTTTACCAGCTCGTGCAGCTGGGCCGCAGCGTAGCAGTCTGCGGCCGGCTTCTTATTGCGGTTTTCCCGGTGGTACGGCCAGAGGCTCTCGGCGCAGACCCCTTTTTTCGCGACGCCCTTGATCGCCGACCGCACGCTCGTACCCAAGTCAAGTAAGTCTCCATTGGGCTGGTCGGCGCGTCGCGCGTTGTAATAAACGAAATACCGACTGAACTGATCACACGGGCCTCCCGAGGCCTGGGTCTGCAAGAATTCGATCGCGCTCACAACCGCTTGGGCGACGCAACTCTGATCATTCCCCTGCGTCTGCACCGCCGAACACCCGGCGCGCAGATCGAATTCTGGCCTCAGTGCGATGGCAGGCAGCGTTCCGCAATAGTCAGCATAGGGCCAGTCCTCGCTCGGACTATCCGGCAAGCACACCCCATCCTGAGAATCGGGTACGTCGATCACATCAGTTCTCATGGTGCCTCCGATTGGAATCGCTGCGCTGCTCATCACGAACTACAGGCCGTCACTCAGTGTGCCCGCGCTCAATTGTAGTCGGGCGGCGGTGGTGGCGGCGGCGGATCACCGCCCGCGCGCTTGAGCCACCGTCGCGTGCTCTTCGCCCACCTGGTAAGCGCTTTGAGTTGCTTGTCCATCTTATCCAGCTTTTGAACCAGCGCGGCCAGCGCTCGGTTCGCGCCCACCCGTTTCTTCTTCTTTGTCTTCTTCGCCGCCATAGTCGCCTCCTCGTTGAGGGTTCACTACGACATCGTCACCGCCAGATCCTGCCAGCAGAAGGACACGCTACGGAATGGCCGTTCCCTGCGCGTTCCCTGAGCGTGTTGTTTTCACTTTGCAGGTTCACGGCGGCGTGGTCGCCGTCAAATCACGCCGGCCCAAGGACCGTAACCGCGTCGCGTACTGGTCCGCGTCGGCGGTTTCGCCAAGGGCCACCGCGGCCCGATAGCGCAACTGCAAGCTGCGAGGCAGACAGGCGACATAGAGAATCGGTTGCGGGTGGTCGAATTCGCTCGCGACGCGTATGGCGTCGCGAAACCGCCTTCGCGCGAACAGCAGCTCCGCCAGCAGCAAACGTTCGAAGGCTTGCGGCTGCCACAGCCCCCACGTGATGTCGGCCGCAGGTCCGAACGGGCGTAGTTGCTCGAGCCGCGCAATCGCTCCGCTCGAATCTCCTCGCGCGAGAAGAAGTCGAGCCTCGAAACCTGATGCGACGGATCGCGCGGCGACCGACGTGTCGGTCCCGCGCTGAAGCGCGTCGATCATGGCGCGAAGGCCGAGCGTGTCCTTGACCCGAATGGCCCAGAGACCCTGATGCCAAATACGCGCTACCGACATACCCGCGTAGGCTACTCCCCATTCTCGAGCGATGGAGGCCGCGAGAGAGTCCATCGGAATGCCAGCCGCGGTGCTGACGGCATACAGCACCCGAGCGGGGCGCATTCCTCGCGACGACGCGGAGTTCAGCACCTCCCCGGCGTCGCGCGTTCTTCCCTCCGCGATCAGCAAGTATTCCAGACCGAGCAGGGCACCCCAGCGCGTATTCAAGGCGGCACCATCGGACACATACGCTGCGCGAAACCCACCTTCAGCACACGGGAAATTCGCTCCGCCCGCTGAAAATGCCTTCGCGGCCTGGACCACGACATCGGGGTGCCGCCGCGCGGCTTCCGCCCAATCAACGGCACGTGCGCCGCGCTCCACGCAATTGTTCATGAGGTCCAGCTTCTGCAGCATCGCGGAATCCGGCGCCGAGTGCTGGAATTCGGCCGTCAGCTGCCGAGCCATGCCGCCCTGACGCCGGCGCAGCGCGAACTCGGCAAGATGAAAGAGTGGTGGAGAGAATTCGGGATCGAGCCGCTGCGAAGTAACGAAGGCCACTTCGGCGGCGGAGTCGGGGCGGGACCGCGCCGGCACGAGGTGGTAATAGGCATCACCGAGCATCATCCAGCCTTCAGCCCAAATAGAGTCCTGCTCTACCGCCAGCTCGAGGTGGTGTACCGCCAAGTCAGCCGAGCCACTGAGGAACGCCTGCAGCCCACGCGCCATGTGCGCATACTTGGACGGCAGCCGGCTTTCACCGAGAGCCGCGATGTCGGCAAGCCGACGGGCCTCGGCATCCTGATTCGCCCACCACGCCGCTTCGGCGCCCTTCACCGCGGCGAGCGTCATCCCCGAATCCTCGGCCAGCGCTTTGCGGTAGTAATCCAGCGCCGTCGTGAAGTGCGATCGGCGGAACTCACGCTCGCCCTGAAGCCAAGCCGCGGCGGAGCCGGGACGAACGCCGGCGAGCATGTCGAGGTTCACCTTTCGACCCGGGTCAAGAATCCGCGGCAGCAGTTCGTTCACGGCATGCAATGCGACGAGCGCCGCGTGGTCCGAGGCCCCAGCCGCGGTTGCCTGCGCGATCACGGAGTCGCCTTCGCTGTCCACGAGCCGCAGGACGACCGACACCGAGTCATTGTGGTCGAGGACGGAGCCGTCCACGAAATACTTGGCGCCGCGCGCCCTGGCGAGCCGCCGCGCGAACCGCTGATCGAGCAGGCTAATGTCTGCGCGGCGGCTCGAGTCGAGCCACGTCCACCCGTAGATCCATTTCAGGGGCTCGGTGTGCTCCAGCGCACTCCCGATCATGAGAGCGATGGCTTCGCCCTCGGTCCGATCGCGAGTTGCTCCGAGCTGACGGAGCGGATAGACGACGACTTTTCGCGAGTCGAGCGCCTCGGATGGAATGACTTGCCATAGCCACGCCACGGCCGCGGCGAGTACTAGTGCACCGCCAACTACGGCCGCGCGCGCTCGGGCGCGTGGCCGCGGCATGGCGACGCTTGGATTTGCCAATGCGGCCGCAAATTCTTCCGCCGTCTGGTATCGGTCCGCCGGTGCCGTCGCGAGGGCGTGTTCGAGCACCTGCTCGAGGCCGGCAGGTACTTTCGGCCGGTACACATGAAGGGGACGCGGCATGTGACTCAGCCGCTGCGCCACCACCGACTGCGACGTCGCGCCGACGAACGCCGCGACGCCGGCGATCGCTTCATACAATACACATGCAAGACTATAGATGTCGCTCCGCCCGTCGTAGTCGCGCTCACCGCTCGCCTGCTCCGGGCTCATATACGCGGGCGTCCCACGCACGATGCCCGTCGACGTCGTGGAGTCCCCCGATGCTTTCACGAGCGCGCGCGCGATGCCGAAGTCGGCGAGGCAAGCTTGGCCGCTCGTAAAGAGAATGTTCTCCGGCTTTACGTCGCGATGCACCAGTCCCTTTGCGTGCGCCGCACCGAGTGCGCCGGCCATGGCTCGACCTATTGCGATCACATCGGCCAGCGGAAGTTGTTTGTCCCGTCTGAGGCGATCGCGCATCGTCCCACCGTCCATAAACGGCAGCACGCAATACAGCGTGCCGTTCGCCTCGCCGGAGTCGAGCACCGGCACGATGTGCGGATGCTGTAGGCCGGCCAGGAGGCGGATCTCCCGCAAGAAAAGCTCGGCGCCGACCGATGACACCAACTCGTGGCGCAGCATCTTGATCGCCACCATCCGTCCCTGTGCGAGATCGCGAGCGAGGTACACGATCGCTGTCGCGCCGCGACCGAGCTCGCGCTCGATCACATATCGGCTGGCAAAGGGGGATGACACTGTGCTCGGCGGGTGGCTCACGGCGAACGTGTCGGGCAGGAGTGGACTCGCGCTCCAACTTGCCGCCGGGCCCCGGCGCACCGCTAGGGCAGCGGGCGTCTCGTCGTATTGCCCACGCCACTCTTCACGGTGCGGCAGTTCGATCGCAGTAACCCAGCACCCCTAACCAGCCGTTTGTCGGCGGAGAGCGGGATGCGCCACCTGCAAGAGCACGATCCATGGGAGCAGACCGGTCGCCACGCACATCACTCCGACGATGCCGACCGGAGTGTACAGCTTCTTCATCTCATACAGGCCAACGCTTCTTCGTTGTACCGCACTCGTCCCGCGCGAGCCGCCGCGATGAACGGCCCGATCGGACAAAGCGACTGCGTCGGCCCGCTGTACCCGCCGAACCCGCGACGCATCGAGTAAGGTCGAATGAAGACGCTCGCGGAATCGATCGGAATCGTCGCGACGTTTTCATAAAACGCTAACGCCTTGCCGTCCTGAAAGAGATACTGCTCGACGTTCGACACGTAAAACGCACGCAGCATCCCGTGATGCTGCGTCAGATACGCGCCGATCGCGCGCACGGCCTTCGGACCGCCGAAGTCGCCCGACACCGGTACGATGAGATTCCGTTCGTGAAGCGACTTGATGATCCGGAAGTTCTCCTCGGACGACAGAAAGCTGCGCGGCTGGTTGGTGCCATCGACGGAGAAACCGGTCAACTCGGCAAAGTCGCCGCCGCGGCCGTTCGCGTAGCCGCGCGTCGCGATCGACGGGCCGTAACTGTAAAACGCGTTGAAGACGTACTTGAGGGTCTGCTGTTCGTCCGGGGTGAACGTGAAACCGTGCGTCTTGAACAGGTGATCGGTCACTCGCGCGTAGTTCTTCCGGGCGAGCGCGGAATCGGTAGGGACGTTGCGATAGGCGTCCCACAGTGCCTGGATCGCCGTCGACGTGTCCAATCCCGGCGGCCGCGGCTTGGCGAAGGCGAGCGAGATGAAATCGGCGCGATCCTTCGCCAGCTCGAAGAACGCCTTGAACATCAAATGCTGCACGACCGCCTGCCGCCGAATATCGACGATGAACGCCATGCGCGGCCGGATCGAGGCGATGTAGGTGAAGTTCTGCTCCGGCCCCACGCCCATATACACGTCACCGGCGACGTTGGCTTGGCGAAGCATCGTGAACAGAGCGCCGACTTCCATCTCGTTGGACGTGAAATTGTCGGCGATCTGGAAGTAGCCGCCCGGCTCCGAGATGTCCGCCTGCAGCTTCCAGAACTCCGCGTCACTGAGCCGAGTGGGGAGGGCATCCGGTGGCGCGACCGGTGCGGCGACGGGGGCGCTACCACGAGGCGCCGCGACCGGCACTGGCGGGAGCGCAACCGGCGTTGAGTTGGCCGGCGCTCGCGTGCACGCCGCGAGACACAGGAGTGCGATCGAGACGAGGAGTCGAGCCGCGTTCATGGCCGCAGGGTAGATGATGAGGCTTGATCATACTGAGCGGCGCCGGAGTTGTCACCTCGACTCTACTTGGCGGGGGCGGCCGGGACGATGTTGTGGTTTCGCCGAAACCGATTCGCTGGGTCGTACTTCGTCTTTACCTGCGAGAGCCTTGCATAGTTGTCGCCGTAGGCCTCCCGGACTCGAGCCGCGTCGTCGTCCGCGAGCGCGTTGACGTAGACCATTCGTGCCGACCAGGCGTGCATCCGCCGGTCGAACTCGCGCGTCCAGGCAATATTCTCGACGTCGTCTGTCGCGTCGTTCCAGAGGCTGAGGACCACAAGGTCAAAGGCGTGGTCGCGTGCCGGGAACGCTGTGGCGTCAGACGCTATCCGGGTCGCCGCGCCGTGCGCATGCTCGAGCTTGATGATCGTTCGAGGCGAAGGGCAATCGGCGGCGCAGTGGACGAACGCGTCGATGGCGTCGTCCGGAAGGCCCCGGAGGTACGTCGATTTCCAGTAGCTGCGAACTCCGAAGGGCGTCGCCGCGTCGAACATCTGCTGCAGCGACACGTACGGCATCTGACTGACGAGATCCGCCACCGGCCGACCAAAGTTGCGGAGTGGGGCGAGCACTCGATCGCCTTCATCGAGGTTCGGACCGCTGTACGCGGGGACGACGGCGACCAGCCGAACACCGTCCGGACTCGTGATGGCGGTTGCGAATACCGTGAGCTCATCGGGCACACCGGCCATCACGAAGTCACGGTAATGGCGTAGCACGTCGTGGGCTCGCGCGAATGGGTAGAGAATCATGCCCGAGATGACGCGGGCCACGGGATGCAAACGGTAGGTAATCGACGTCACGACGCCAAAGTTGCCGCCACCGCCTTTGAGCGCCCAGAACAGGTCCGAGTGCTCTGCCGCACTCGCGGTCACGAGCTCGCCGTCGGCCGTGACGAGAGAGTAGGCAGTCGTATTATCGCAGGTGAGGCCGCAGCGTCCCATCAGCCATCCCACACCACCACCGAGGGTGAGACCGGCGATGCCTGTGGTCGAGTTGATTCCGCCCGTCGTCGCCAAGCCGTGAGCCTGCGTGGCGGCGTCGAATTCGCCCCACGTGAGTCCAGGCTCAGTGGTGACGGTTCGCGCGATCGGATCTACCGCGATCCGCTTCATCCGGGAGACATCGATGACAAGTCCTTCATCAACGGACGCGAGGCCGGCGACATTGTGCCCGCCGGCGCGGATCGCGGGGTGGAGCTCCTCGCGCGCCGCGAACCGGATGGCAGCCATGACATCGTCGGGCCCTGCGCAGCGCACGATTGCCGCCGGCGTTCGGTCGATCATCGCGTTCCACAGCCGCCTGGCGACGTCGTATTCCGGCGATGCCGGCGTGAGGACTTGGCCGCGAAGGCTCTGACGCAGACCGCTAAGATTCATCGTGGTTCACAAATTGGACTTGCCCTGTATTGGGGGCGAATCCAAGTTCGCGCCATGGCCGACTACGGACAGTTCTGTCCCGTGGCGCTCGGCGCTGAGATTTTCGCCGAGCGTTGGACGCCACTCATCCTCCGCGAGCTGCTCATCGGCGGCCGACGATTCAGCGATATCCAGCGCGGCGTTCCGAGGATGTCCAGAAACCTTCTGACGCAGCGCCTGCAGTCGCTGCGAAGAAGCGGCGTCATCGAGCAGCGTCCCACGGAGGGTGGCCACGGTTATGAGTATCATTTGACCATCGCCGGTCGCGAGCTGAGTGTCGTGATCGACGCGCTCGGTACCTGGGGCTACCGGTGGGCGAGCAAGGATCTCGCCGACAAAGATCTCGATCCCGACTTCCTGATGTGGTCGCTGCGAAGGATGGTTCGGGTCGATGCACTCCCCGAGGAGCGCGTCGTCCTCCTGTTTCGATTCCGCCGACACAAGGACCGCGCATACTGGCTCCTGCTGCAGCGGCCTGAAGTCGATCTCTGCCTGTTCGATCCGGGCCACGACGTGAGTCTGGAAATCGACGCTACGGTCGAGGCGCTCGCGCGGGTCTGTCTCGGTCACATTCCGCTCGCCGAGGCAATACGCGACGGAGACGTCGAGGTGCACGGCGCGCCGCATCACCGCAAAGCATTATCCAGCTGGCTCGGGGTGACGCGCTTCGCCCGCCTGGCCACGGCTGGGATCGCCGTTACGCCGTGACAGATTGATGGTTCATTTTTAGGGCTGTTCACAATCGCTCATGCGAGTCTACTCTCGTCTCATCGCATATTCACGCGATCGTCGGCGAAGGGGGCAAACATGAAGGCAAGCCGCGAGACGTTTGTGCCGCCGATCATCATCAGGGAGGCACAAGATGCGGAAACAGCTCCAAATCTCGAGCGCCGTCGTCATCGGCCTGCTGGCCGCGGCGTGTTCGGATAGCCGGTCCCCGACGAGTGTTACCCCGCCGGCGCCCGCGGGGAACGCGGCGGACCTCGATCGTGCGGCGGGCGTCCACTCGATGGCCGCCGACTTCGACGCCGCTGTTCCGATTGCGTACTATCAGCTCTCGCTCGGCTTCACGAAGCAGACGGCCGGCTTCACGCCACCGGTGCAAGCGCGCGCCTATGGATACATGGGTATCGCGCTTTATGAAGCCATCGTGGGCGGCATGCCGGACAACCGTTCCGTCGCGCGGCAGCTGCACGGCATCGGGCCGTTGCCGGAGCCGAAGGGCATTCCCTACGACTGGGCGCTCGTCGCCAACGGCGCCCTCGCGGAAGTGATGCGTGGGCTGTGGGGTGACAAGACGAACAAGGCCGCCGACAACATCGCGGCGCTCAACGCGCTCGAAGCACAATTGGCCGCGCACTACTCTGCCGGCGTGCCTCCGGGGATCGCGAAGCTGTCGGGTGAGTTCGGCCGCGCGGTCGGGGCCGCGGTGTTCGCGACGTCGCGCGACGACGGCGGCGACCAAAGCTACCTGACGAACTTCCCGACAACGTACACGCCGCCGACAGGCCCAGGCCTGTGGGTGCCGACGGCGCTCGGGCAGATCGCGATGCAGCCGTTCTGGGGAACGACGGTCGCGACCCTTGCTCTATCCAATGCGATGGAGTGCAACCCCGGCGCTCCGCCCGCGTACTCCGAGCAGCCCGGCTCCGCGTTCTACGCCGAGGCGAATCTTGTTTACCAAATTTCCAAGACGCTCACGCCAGAGCAGATCACGATCGCCCAATACTGGGCGGACGGTCCCGGAACGATCTCGGGCCCGGGCCACTCGCTCGCCATCGTGAGCGAAATCGTCATGCAGCAGCACGCGAACCTGGCAATGGCCACCGAGGCATACGCGCGCGCCGGCATCGCCGACGCCGACGCGCTAACCGCGCTCTGGTGGGTGAAATACCATTTCAACTTGCTCCGGCCCGTGACATACATCGATCACGTGATCGATCCCACGTGGAAGCCGCTGTTGCCGACGCCGCCATTTCCGGAGTATGTGTCTGCCCACTCGGCCCAATCGGCCGCGGTGATCGTGACCCTCGAGAGTTTGTTCGGCAACAACGTTCCCTTCGTCGACCACGCGCACGACGCGGACGGTTTCACTCCGCGGTCGTTCGCCCGGATCTTCGACGCTGCCGTGGAAGCGGGGATTTCGCGACTGTACGCCGGAATCCACTTCCAGTCCGGCAATCTCAACGGACGCTCGTTGGGGCAGTGTGTCGCCGCGAGAGTGAACTCGCTCGACTGGCGGCGTTGAGTGGAGCGCCCACGCTACCGAGGCTTCTCCACCGGCGCGAGCTTTTCGAGCCGGTCCCAGGGCGTGAGAATTCTTCCGTGCTCTCGTTCTTTCTACTGCGCCGTCAGCCCGAGCTCTTGTCCATCCTCGCCAGCCGCTTCCTGATCTCCGCCACCTGCGGCTGGAACTCCGGATCGGCGTTCTTCCAGAGATTCACGAATTCCTGATAGTAGTGCGTCGCCTTCGCGCGTTCGCCCTTCGCCTCGTAGAGCTCACCAAGCCGCCGCAGCGCCGGACCGCGCATCACGAAGTCGACGGCGCCGCGCAAATCGTTGGTCGACGAGAAAAACTTCTCGAAGTAGACGATCGCCGAATCCGCCATATTCGCCTTGTCGTAGGCGCGCGCGATGTTCGCGAACGTACATGCGTCGCACTCGTCGACCGGGCCGTCCGACAGCGAGTCACCCTTCCAGAACTCACGTAGCGCGTCCTGCGGCCGACGCTCGGCCACCGCGACCTCCCCGAGCACGCGATGCGCGTACGGCAGCTCGGCGCGGAGCCGGACCGTGTCGCGGACTTCGGCGTCGCGTTGCGCGAGAACAGCCTTGGCGCGGTCGGCGCGGCCGGCGCGCGCATACACAGTGGCGACGCCGAAGTAATCGCGGTCGGCGATCGGAACCTTGCTCAGCGGTGTCGCGGCGAGAGTTGCGTCCACGCGTCGCACAGCGCGCTCGGGCTTGTCCGCCGCGGTGACGTCGACGAGAGAAAGCGCGAGCGAGTCGACAAGCGGCGCGCGCCGCTGCGCGGCCGGCAGGGACGCCGACCAGCTCGCGAGTCGCGCGTGCGTGTCCGACAAACGCCCCTGTACCGCCACAGTTACCCACAGCAGCGAGTACGCTGCGGTATTGAGCGCCGGGTCCTGACCGTGAACGAGTGAATCGAGCGTTCGCTCCGCCCGTGAGTAATCGCCCGTCGCCATGGGGAGGAACGCGTGCGCCATTGCGACCACCGCGCGGCTCGAGCCGGACGGATTGCGCTTGCCCCAATCGTCGATGATGGCGATTCCGTCTGACTGCCGACCGAGATTTGCGAGATTGTCGGCGCGGTCGACCGCCGCCGTCTGACTACCGGGATTGACACGCTGTCCCGCCGCGAACAGCGAGTCCGCGCGCGCAAACTGGCGGCGGCTCTCGAACATCAATCCGAGATTGACGAGCGCGTACAGGCTATCGCCCAAAGCCAACTGTTGTTGAGCCGCGGCAATGGCGCGCTCGCGGTTCCTGCCCGGGCCGATGAAGTAGTAGCTTGCTTCCGTCATCAGCCGTTCTTTCGGACTCAAGCGCTCGCGAAAATGGAACGCTTTCGTCAGGACCGAGTCGGTAGTCGCGGGCCCGTATTGCGCCGCGTTGTACACCGCGCCCAGCTTGCGCCACGCCATCGCGAAACCGGAATCGATCGCTACCGCCTCCGAGAGCTTCGCGATCGCCTTCGGAAAGTCCGAATCGAGATCGTATGCCCGCACACCCTCCGAGTACGCGCGCAACGCATCGATCGACGCCGTGGTGACGTGGTCGAGTGGCGGCGCGTTCTGGACCGACTTGAGCGACTCGCCGAGCTTCCCGCGTAACTCTCGGCCGATCACGTCGACGGCCGCGATCAACTCCTTCGGGCCGTCCACCGCTTTTTGCACCGTCGCGAGCGTGCGCGCCGAGTCGGCGGTCACGAGTCGGACCGAGACGACGAAGCCGTTTCCGAGCTGCGCGATCTCGCCGTCGACGACGCCCTTGATACCTTCGCGCGCCGCGATGTCGCGGGCCAGCGCGAGGTCGATGCGCGACGTCGCTGGTCGCTGCATGCGCGTGAGCGCCGCGGCGACAGATGCCGGCGGCACGAGTGTCACCGCGTTCGTTTGACCGAGACTCGAGCGCAGCGCTTCGGTGACGATGCCGGCGAGCGACGAGTCGGCGCCTCGCACGGCGAAGTCCGTCATGATGATCGGCTCGCGCGCGCTGATGCGTCCCGACGCGAGCAACGACGCCGCCGGACCGATGCCAAACGCGCGCAGCACCATCACGATCGCCACCAGGCCCGCGAATGCCCCAAAGGCGATGAAGCCGCCGCGCACCGTGCGCTTCCAGCTGACGTGCGGGCTCGCGCGCATGGCAATCGTCGCCATCGTGCCGTGCGCGTGTGTCCCACCGGGCGTGAGCGTCGGCGTCCGCGTGAGCGCGTGATGTGCCGCTCGCTGCACGAACGCCGTGAAGAGAATCGCGGGCAGTCCGAGCGCCGCGACGACCAGCGCGCCGGGTAAGACCCACGAGGGAAGCCCGATGGTTATGATCGCGGCCTTGGCAAGCATCCAAACCGCGCCGAACGCGAGGGCCCAGACTCCGAGCGCCACCGGCAGACGCACGCGCCCGCCGAGGAGCACCGCTGACGCCGCGGCCGCGCTGCCACTCGTCGTCGTCGCAAGCTCGAGCAGGCGCACGACGTCGGACGCGCTCTGCGGGCGCTTCGTCGGATCCTTCTCGAGACATTGCATCACGAGATCGGCGAGCAGCGGGGGCGTATCCGGTCGCAGCTGCGAGACGATCTGCGGCCGATCGCCCATGTGCGCGGCGAGCAGCCGCTGCGGCGTCATGCCGGCAAACGGCGGACGTCCGGCGAGCAGCTCGTACGCCATGCAGCCGAACGAGTAGAGATCGGCACGCGCATCCGCGTTCGGATCGGCCGCGGCCTGCTCGGGCGCCATGTACACCGGCGTGCCGATCGACATCCCGATCTGCGTGAGCGATCCACGGGTCGCGGTGGCACTCTCTCCGGTGCGCGACGCCGAGAGCGCTTTTGCGATTCCGAAATCGGTGACCACCGCGGTGCCGCCGGTGATCAGGACGTTGTCGGGCTTGATGTCGCGATGCACCACGCCGCGTTCGTGCGCGTAGACGAGCGCCTTCGCCACTTCGCGCAGGATGCTGACACACTCGCCGATCGGCAGCGGCCCGCGCGTGAGGCGATCGCGCAGCGATTCGCCCTGGACGAAGGGCATCGTGAACCACGGCAGGCCGTCCGTTTCACCCGAGGACAGCACCGGCACGATGTGCGGATGTTGGAGTCCGGCGGCGACGAGAATCTCGCGGCGAAAGCGTTCGACGTTGACGCCGGCGACGAGGTCGGGTGGGAGCACTTTGACGACGACGTCGCGTCGCAGCGTCGCGTCGCGCGCCACGAAGACTCGCGACATACCTCCACCACCCAACTCCCGCTCGATGCTATACGACGATCCAAGGGACCGCTGGACTTGATCCTGAAAGTCGGACACGGGCGACGGCGCTCGGGCGGCTGGAGGGGAGGGCGCGAAAAAAGATATGGGTCGGCGGAGCCCGGGGCTATGGTGAGTAGCGCGATACCACCCAGTTCGTAGATTCTCCCGGTCCGACTGGCTGCCTCGTCTACGCAAAGGCAAGGGATAAGCACATGCTTACACGGCGCCTGTTTCCGATTGCCGCTCTCGCTCTCTTGGCCGCGCCCTCCGCGCTCGCGGCGCAGGCGAAAGAATACCTCTACCTCGCCAACACACTCGGCGGCGACGTCTCGATCATCGCGATCCCCGAGCACAAAGTCGTCGGGACCGTTCCGGCCACCGTCGTTGGCAACAGCCCTGACGATGTGATCTCGACTCGTGAGGGCGACGTTCTGTACATCAGTCGCCTCGATACGAAGGACGTGATCGCCGTCAGCACGACCACCGAGAAGGCGCTCTGGCACGTGGACGTCGGCGGAACGCCGAACCATCTCGCTCTGTCGCGCGACCAGCGCCATCTCTTCGTGCCGCTCTACGACAAGGGCGAGCTGGTGGTCGTCGACACCAAGACACATGCGATCTTGAAGCGGATCACCGTGGGCACGAGCGCGCATGGCACGATCCTCGGACCCAGCGGCAAGTACGTGTACGTCGGGCTCATGGAAGGCAATCAGCTCGCGCAGGTCGACGTCGCGACCAATACGGTGAAACGCGTCATTCACGCGCCTGAAGGCGTGCGACCTTTCCAACTGTCGCCGGACGAGAAGTTGATCTATGCTCAACTCTCCAAGTTGAACGGCTTCGTCGTGATCGACATCGCGCGCGACAGCGTCATCAAGACCATATCGATGCCGACGATGGGTGGACCGGCGCCAAAACCAAGCCTCGCGCTCTCGCACTGGGTCGTGAACCACGGTCTCGGAATGACGAGCGACGGGAAGTACCTCGTCGCCAACGCCTCACTCAGCGGCTTCACGGCGATATACTCGGTGCCGGACCTGAAGCTCGTCGGCACGATTCCCGTCGGCAAAGAACCGAACTGGGTGGTGTTCAGCCGCGACGGCAAATACGTCTACGTCAGCAATCGGCGCGACAACACGCTCTCGGTGATCTCGATGGCCGATCGAAAAGAGGTGACGCGCCTCAAGGTCGGCGAATTCCCGCAGCGGATGGCCGTCGCCACGGCGGTCCGCCCGCAATGACGAGTCGTCGCGACACGCTCAAGGTTCTTTTTCTGAGCGTGCTCGCGGCGTGCGACTCCGCCATCGCGCGGCTGCGCGGCGAGCGCCTCGTGCCGATCGCGCGGCTTGATCAGGTGCCGCGCGGATCCGCGTACCGAACGACGCACGGCGACGATCCGCTCATTCTCGTAAACGTCGACGGCAAGATCACGACGTTCCTGGCGGTCTGCACCCACGAAGGCTGTCCGCTCGGCTGGAACCCGACGCAGCATCTCATTCGGTGCCCGTGTCACGGAAGCGCGTTTGATACCACGGGGAAAGTGGTGAATGGTCCGGCGCGCCTGCCTTTGACGCCGCTCCGCACGATCACCGAGCGCGGCGAAGTGCTGCTGGTCGAGCCGCGAGGAATGGGACGTGAAGCGGGTGCGTAGTCTCGCATCCCGGGCCGATCATGCGTGAGCCTCGGACGGACAGGGTGCGTTCGCGTAGCCCGAGCGGAAGGGCGTCACCACACCCGACGCCGGATCGTACTTGTGTCGCCAGACGCAGGCCGTGTCGTTGGCAAGCAGGTGAATCGAGATCGACGCCGACTGGGAAATCGTCTTGACGTAGTGGATGTCGTCGGTCGGCGGAATCAACGCGTACAGATCGCCCGGCCGCAGTGCCTGACGCTTTGCGATCTCGAGCTCAGCCTGCGCCGGATTGCTTCCGTCATCGAGCCGGCGATACACCGTCTCATCCTGCTCGCCGCGATACACGCCGACCAGGCCCCACGCCAAATGATCGTGCACCGGGGTCGACGCCCCGGGCGGGACGACGAGTGAGAACAGGCACAGCGATCCGTCTTCCGCGCGGTACAGCGCGTACTGACCGATCCCGTCGCCCATCCGGCTCTTCTCATCGGGCTGCGCCAACTGCTCGGGAAGCCAATGGTCGCTCGATAACAGTTTGGCAAACGCCGGCTTCAACGCTTCGACGCGAATCGCCGGGTCGGCGGTGTCGCTCATCAGGCGTTCGGTCTCGCCGATCAGCGCGCGAATCTCCGGCGTGTCGACGAGAAATCCGAACTGGCCGGGCTCGTGATCATGGGTGTGGTCCGTTCCGCACATTTGCGTCTCCTCCAGGCACGTCGGTCATGCTAACGTGGAAGCGA
>DATMHK010000097.1:0-28644 GCA_035554995.1 Gemmatimonadaceae bacterium | reverse complement strand
CGCGGTGTCGCCAAAGCGTGGCGTCGGCACCGTCCGATCCGCGAGATTACTCGTTCGGCCACTCCTTTCATCCCCACCGGAGCATCGCCTCAATGTCTCGTCAGTTGGTTCGAGCCGGCATATCGATCCCCCTCGCCGTCGCCGGCATTGCCGGCCTGGTCCGACTCGGCGCGAGCGCCGAACCGTTCGACCGGGTCGTGCTTCGGCAGCCGGTTCCGTTTGCACTCGACACGGTCATCACGAAAGGTCTTCGCTGGCGCAGTATCGGCCCAGACCACGCGGGCCGGTCGATCGCGATCAGCGGCGTGAAGGGTCAACCGAAAGTCGGCTACGCGGGTGCCACAGGCGGCGGCTTGTGGAAGACCACCGACGGCGGCCAGACGTGGACCAACGTCACCGACGGCCAGATCCACAGCTCGTCGGTCGGCGCGGTCGCCGTGTCGGAGACCGATCCGAACGTCGTCTTCATCGGCATGGGCGAGTCGTGCATCCGCGGCGACATCCAGCCCGGGGATGGCGTCTACAAGTCGACGGACGCCGGCAAGACGTGGACGCACGTCGGCTTCTCGAATTCGGACGCCATCTCGCGCATCCGCGTTCATCCGACGAACTCGAACATCGTCTTCGTCGCCGACTTCGGGAAATACGGCGCACCGAGCGATGAGCGCGGCGTCTACAAGAGCGTGGACGGCGGCAAGACGTGGAAGCGCGTCCTATTCAAGAATGCTGAAACCGGCGCGGCCGACATCGCGATCGATCGCACGAATCCGAACGTGATGTACGCGTCGATGTGGGAGGCCTACCGCAAAGAGTGGCAGATGTCGAGCGGCGGGCCGGGGAGCGGGTTGTACAAGTCGACGGACGGCGGCGAAACCTGGACAGACATCACTCACACCGGGGGTCTCCCGATAGGTATAGATGGGAAGATCGGCGTCTCGATCTCGGCCGACCCGAACCGTATCTTCGCGCTCATCGAGAACGAGAACGGTGGTCTCTTCCGCTCCGACGACGCCGGCGCCACGTGGCAGCTCGTCAACAACGAGCGACGTTTCCGTCAGCGCGCGTTCTACTACACGCACGTTTTCGCCGATCCCAAGAACAAGGATCTCGTCTACATCGGCAACGTCGGCACTTACCGCTCGAAGGACGGCGGCAAGACCTTCGCCCAGCAGCAATTCGCCGGCGGCGACTCGCACGACATGTGGATCGATCCGGACAACAGCGATCACGTTCTGCACGCGGCCGATCCGGGCGGCGACATCACGACGAACGCCGGCGCCGACAACCCGACGTGGACGGCGAAGACGTATCGCACCGGACAGTTCTATCACGTCGTCGCCACGTCGCACGTGCCGTACTACGTGTGCGGATCGCAGCAGGACGCGAGCGAGACATGCGTCTCCACCGCGGCAGCGGGCGGCGGACGAGGATTCGGCGGCGGCGGTCGTGGCGGCGCCTCCACGGACTTCAGCCCCGGCGGCTCGGAAGACGGCTACATCGCGCCCGACCCGCGTGATCCGGACATCTTCTACTCCGGCACCAACGCCAACGGCGGCGGCTTCCTCACGAAGCTGAATCGTCGCACCGGCGAGGTGCGCGAGGTGAGCCCGTATCCGCGCATGTTCTCCGGCGAGGAGTCGGCGGTGATCAAGGAGCGCTGGCAGTGGACGTACCCGATCGTCTTCTCGCCCGTCGATAAGAAAACTCTATATACCGGCTCGCAGCACGTCTGGAAGACGACGAACGGCGGCGACAGCTGGGAGCGCATCAGCCCCGATCTCACGCGGCACGATCCCAAGACCATGGGGCCGTCGGGCGGGCCGATCACGCGCGACATGAACGGCCCCGAGGTCTACGCCGTCATCTTCTCGCTCGCGCCGTCCAAGCGGACGACGAACGTCATCTGGTCCGGTTCCGATGACGGCGTCATCCAAGTCACGAAGGACGGCGGCAAGACGTGGTCGAACGTCACCCCGAAGGACATGCCGGAGTTCGGACGCGTCAGCCAGATCGACGCGTCGGCCTTCGATTCGGCGTCGGCGTATGTCGCCGTGAAGCGTTTCCTCCTCGACGACAAGGCGCCTTACATCTATCGCACGCACGACTTCGGAAAGACGTGGACGAAGATCACCAACGGCATCGGTGCCGCGGAGTTCGTACACGCGGTGCGGGAAGATCCGACGAGGAAGGGGCTGCTCTACGCGGCGACGCAGAATGGCGTCCACGTCTCCTACGACGACGGCGATCATTGGGAGTCGCTCAACCTCAACATGGCCGACATCCCGGTCTGGGATCTGATCGTCACCGAAAAGGACCTGGCGATCTCGACCCACGGCCGCGGATTCTGGATTCTCGACAACATCGAGCCGCTGCGGCAGTACACGCCGACGATGGTCGCCAGCGCGGATCCCGTGCTCTTCAAGCCCGCGGCGGCGTATCGCTCGGGCGGACCCGCGGTGATTCAGTATTTGCTCAAGTCACCGGCACAGAACGTTCGCGTCGAGATCCTCGACGCGAAGGGTCAGGTGATCCGTTCGTATCCGGACACGACGAACGCCGCCGGTGGCCGAGGCGGACGCGGTGGCCGCGGGACTCCCGCTGATTCCGCGGCCGCTGAAGCTGGTGGCGGCGGTGGCGGCGGGCGTGGGCGGGGCGGCTTTGGCGGAAATCAGAACCCCGGTCGCGTCGCCGGCGTCAACACCTTCACCTGGGATCAGCAGTACGCGCCGGCCGTCACCTTCCCGAACATGATCCTCTGGGGCGGCTCGACGAATGGGCCGTCGGCGCCCCCGGGCCGGTACACCGTCCGCCTCGTCGCCGACGGCAAGACGGCGACGCAGCCGCTCGTCGTGAAGCGCAATCCGTTGCACGAAGCGACCGACGCCGACCTCCAAGCGCAGTTCGCGCTCGCCATTCAGCTGCGCGACAAGGTGAGCGAGGCGAATAATGCGGTGATCCAGATTCGCGACGTCAACCGGCAGGTGGCCGATCGCCTTTCCAAGTCGCAGGACGTCCAGCTGCAGGGGACGGGCAAGAAGCTGACGACGGATCTCAGCGCGGTCGAGGAAGCGGTCTATCAGGTGCGCAACCAGAGCGGCCAGGACCCGCTCAACTTCCCGATCAAGGTCAACAACCGCCTGGCGTCGCTCCTCGGAGTGGTCTCGCGCGCCGATGCCAAGCCAATCGCCGCCGCTTACCCGATCTTCAATGACCTCAAGGGCGAGCTGAAGGTCCAGACCGATCGCCTGCAGGAGATCCTCACGAAGCAGCTCCCGGTCTTCAACGCCCAAGCGCGGCGGTTGGGCCTCGAGCCGGTCATCGTCGGGAAGCCAGTCGTGTTCTGACGCAACCCTTCTTCCGCTTTGGTTGTCAAACGGCTATGCTCACTTTGAGCATAGCCGTTTCCTTTTGCCCCGAACCCCACCCGAAATAGGGTCAGACCCTATTTCGAGTTTTCTAAATAGGGTCTGACCCCAGGCGGGGAAATGATGACGAAGCGAGGCACTCGCGATCCGCTGGAACTGCTGCCCCTCAAGCCGATCGAGCTGCTCGTGCTCACGATGCTGAGCGCGGGCGATCGCCACGGCTACGGGATTCGGCAGGACATCGTCGCGCACACGGACGGGCGCATCGCGCTGGAGGCCGGGAATCTTTATCGGCACATCCGCGCGCTGCAGGCCGACGGCCTCGTCGACGAAACCGAACCGCGGCCCGTGGACGGCAACGAAGACGAGCGCCGCATCTACTACACGCTCCTTCCCTTCGGGCGTCGCGTCCTCGCCGCCGAGCTCGAGCGCCTGCGCGAGTTGATGCGCATCGCCGAAGAACACCGCATCATCGGCCGGGCGCGGGCATGACCGCCGCCGATCGGCTGTACCGGCTGCTTCTTCGGCTGTATCCGCGCGATTTCCGCGACAGCTACGGACGCGCGATGCTCGACTTTCATCGCGATCGCGTCCGCGCCGCGCGAACCGCCCGCGAATCGCTGGCGCTCCTCTGGCTCGCCACCATTGCCGACGCCCTCGTGTCGGCGACGGGAGAGTGGCTTCGACCGTTCATCTCGGGAGACTCCATGCTCGACACCATCGGCCAGGACCTGAGGTATGCCGTCCGTGGGTTCGCACGGCGGCCCGCGTTCACCGCGATCGTCCTCGCCACGATCGCGCTCGGCGTCGGAGCGAACGCGGCGATCTTCAGCGTCGTCAACGGCATCCTGATCCGCCCGCTGCCGTACCCGAACGCCGGGCGCGTGTTCAGCTTCGGCCACGAGCCGCCACACTGGCTGACGTCGCAGCCCGATTTCATCGACTATCACGCGGGCATGCCCTCGCTCGACGGATTAGCGGCCTACATTCGCGGCGACGCGACGATGAGCGGGGGCGCCGAGCCCGAACGCATCCGCGTTTCCAGCGGAAGCGACGAATTCTTTCCGCTGCTCGGCGTGCGTCCAACCGTCGGACGCTTCTTTTCGGCGGATGAATTCGCCGTCCAACGGCCGACCGTGGCGATCATCAGCTACGGTCTCTTTCAGCGGCGCTTCGGCGGCAGCAAGTCGGCCCTCGGGAAGACGATCTCCATCAACGGAGTTCCGCGCACGGTCGTCGGCGTCATGCCGCCGCATTTCGATTTCCCCGAGTCGCGGACGGATCTCTGGCTGCCGCTTCCCCGGTTCAATCCCGACAGCCTCGGCGATCGGACGAATCACTACTTGTTCATGGTCGGCCGAGTGAAACCGACGGCGACGATCGACCGTGCTCGCATGGAGGCGGCCACGATCGCCCATCGCATCGTGACGCAGTACGCCGACCGCTTCGATCCAAAGTCTCCGCTCGTCCCGCGCATCACCCGCGTCAGCGACACGCTGGTCGGGTCGACGCAGCCGTACCTGTTCGCGCTCCTCGGCGCCGCGGGTTTCGTGCTCCTCATCGCGTGCTCGAACGTCGCGAATCTGTTGTTGGTGCGCGGCGAAGCGAGACAGAAGGAGATGGCCGTGCGCAGCGCGCTCGGAGCGTCGGGCCCACGTCTCGCCGGACAGCTGCTCGCCGAGAGCGCGCTGCTGGCGACTGTGGGCGGAGCGCTCGGTCTCTTGCTCGCCTGGTTGGGCAGCCGGCTGTTGTTGCGCGCGGCACCGTCGTCCATCCCGCGGCTCGACGCGATTGGAATCGATTGGCGCGTTCTGCTGTTCACGGCGGCGATCGTTGTGGCGACGGGACTCATGATCGGTCTCGTGCCGGCGTGGCGCATCGCGCGCGGCGCGTCGGCCGAGGCGCTCAAGGAATCGGGTCGCGTGGCATCGGCGCACGGTGCGACGCGCCGCGTGCGACGCTCGCTCGTCGTCGTCGAGGTCGCGCTCGCGGTGGTCACACTGTCGGGCGCGGGAATGCTTCTCCGAAGCTTGTGGCATCTCCAGGGCGAAGATCTCGGATTCGATCCGCACGGCGTTCTCACCGCCAAGGTTGCGCTGCTCCCTCGTGAGTACAACGAGGGCCGAACGGCCGTCTTCTACTCGCAGCTCGAGGCCAGGTTGGGCGCATTGCCCGGCGTGCAAGCCGCCGGCGCAAGCGGGTGGCTGCCCGTGGTCGATGCCGGCGGGTTGTGGGGCTTTCGACCTGAGAACGGCAATTATCCCGAAGGCCGCTGGCCGTCGGCCGTGCCGCAGCAGGCGACGCCGGGATTTTTCGCGGCAGTCGGTCTTCCGTTGATCGCCGGAAGAGTTTTCACGAACTCTGATGTCGACGGCTCCCCGCTCGTCGCTGTGGTGAGCAAGGCGTTCGCCGAGCTGGCGTGGCCGAAGCAAGGGGCGCTTGGCAAACGCTTCCGCCTCGCCGAGGGCACGCCGTTCATCACGGTTGTCGGCATCGTGGGCGACATCCGCGCGCGGGGCTTTGGCGACACACCCGAAGCCACGATGTTCTTCCCGCTCGCTCAAGCAGCAAAAAGCGCGTACTTCATGCCGAGGAACATGGCGCTGCTCGTCCGCACATCCGGCGATCCGGCGATGCTCGCCGCCGCCCTCCGACGTGAGGTTCGCGCGCTGGATCCCACGGTGCCGGTCGCCGAAGTGCGCACGTTGGAGCAGGTCGCGGGGACGTCGGTGTCGAACAGACGCTTCAACACGTCGCTGCTCGCCGGCTTCGCCGCGCTGGCGCTCCTGCTCGCCGGTATCGGGACATATGGTGTGATCTCGTACGGCGTGACGCAGCGGACCTTCGAGATCGGCGTGCGCATCGCGCTCGGCGCGGACACGCGCTCCGTGCTCGGCTTGGTGATGGCGGAGGGCATGGTGCTCGCGGGAACGGGTCTCGTGATCGGGCTCGGCACGTCGATCGTCGTCGCTCGTTTCATTCGCGCGATGCTCGTCGGCGTTCCGACGCTGGATGCGCCGTCCCTCATCGCGACCGCGGTGGCGCTGATCGCGGTCGCCGCGATTGCGTCGGGGCTGCCGGCGCGCCGGGCGCTGCGGGTCAACCCGATCAATGCGCTGCGCGGAGCCTAGCCGAGTCTGAGTCGATACCCTTCAACGAGCTCCGCGCCCGGCGGCTGAAAGTCGCGCTCCGGCGCGCGCGTGAATCCGAGGTTCGCGTACATCGCCATCGCGGCGCGCATGCTGCGCGACGTGTGCAGTCCGACTTCGCTCGCGCCCTGCGCTCGGGCGCGACGAATGCACTCTTCGACCAACGCCTTGGCGATTCCACGTCCGCGCGCCTCCGGAGCCACGGCGACCAGCCTGATCTCCGGCGCGCCGGCGCGCGAGGCCAGTGCGCCGTAGGCGTCGGTCTCCGCCGGGTAGAGCATCGCGCTTCCAACGAGACGGCCGTCGTCCTCGGCCACGATACGCTCTACGAGCTGGTCGGAGGCCAAGGCGTCACGCAACGCCTGACTCAATCCGCGCCACGAGTCGGGATCCATGATCTCGGCGTATTCGGCGTAGGAACGCAGCGTGAGCTCGCGGATCGTCGCGCGCTCGTCGTCCGCGGCGGTTCGAATGATGGTCACGGAATAACAATGTATCATTGGCAGCATGAACCTGAGTCTGACCATCGCGGCGGCGGTCGTTGTCTCGGCCGATTCAAGCGTTGTCGTGCGGGTGAATCAGGTCGGCTATCTGCCGGACGCACCGAAAATCGCCGTCGCTTGTTCGCTCGCCGACGCCGATTCGCAGCCGCGACGCTTCGTCGTCCGCGGTGAGAACGGGAGGGTCGTGCTGGGGCCAGTGCGCGTGCGCGGCGCGGGAAACTTTGGTCCGTGCAAGACGACGTGGCGGTTGAATTTTACGGCGATTCGAACGGCGGGCCGTTACGTCATCGAGCTCTCCGGCGCGTCGGCGCATGTTCGAATCGGGCGCGACGTGTATGCCGGCGGTGCGGACACCGCGCTGTACTACATGCGCGAGCAGCGATCGGGGTTCAATCCATTCTTCCGCGACTCCGTGCACAGGCTCGACGGAAACGTGATCGACGACTCCGGCCGTATCGTGAAGTTTCAGCCGGTGAGCGGTGGATGGGCCGACGCCTCCGACTACCTTCAGTACGTCGCGACGTCGGCCACCGCGACGTACCACTTGCTCATGGCCTACCGCGATCACCCGTCGGTATTCGGAGACGCATTCGCGGCGAACGGCCTGCCGGGTCCGAATGGCGTCCCGGACGTGCTCGACGAAGCGCGACACGGTATCGAGTGGCTGCTGCGCATGTTCCCGAGCGACTCGGAGCTATACAACCAGCTCGGCGACGATCGCGATCACACCTACCTCGATCTGCCGACTACCGATTCGTCGGACTACGGATGGGGCAAGGGGAAGGAGCGTCCCATTTACGCATGCACGGGACGCGCACAGGGAATTTTCGCGTACAAGAATCGGTCGACGGGACTTGCGTCGACGGCGGGAAAGTTCGCGTCGGTCTTCGCGCTCGCGGCGCGCATCCTTCCAAGCGCCGATACCGCGCTGCTGCGGCGCAAGGCCGAAGCCGCGTATGCGCTCGGCGTCGCGCATCCGGGCGTCTGTCAAACCGCACCGGGACGTTCGCCGTACTTCTACGAAGAGGAGAACTGGGTAGACGACATGGAGCTCGCCGCCGCGGAGCTCTTCTCGCTCACGCGACGCGATTCGTTGCGTCGAAACGCCCTCGCTTTTGCGGCGCGCGAGCCCGCAACGCCGTGGTTCGGCGCCGACACGGCGCGTCACTACGAGTGGTATCCGTGGTACAACGCAGGGCACTGGTCGATCTGGCGTGCGACGCGCGGCTCCGACCGGACGAAGATGACGGAGTACTACCGACGAGGCCTCGCCGCGGTCGCAAAGCGGGCCGACAACGGATTTCGCGTCGGAATCCCGTTCATCTGGTGCTCGAACGATCTCATGGTTTCGTTCGCGTCGCAGGCGCTGCTCTATCGGCGAATGTCGGGCGACGCGCGCTACCGCGAGCTCGAGCAAGCGGCGATCGATTGGCTGTTTGGCGCGAATCCGTGGGGCGTCTCGATGGTGATCGGCTATCCCCACGACGGACGGTGGCCGCATGATCCGCATTCCGTGGTCGCGATGCAGTACGGGCCGGAGGCGTTGACAGGCGGTCTCGTGGACGGCCCCGTTTACCGATCGATCTTCTCGAGCCTGAGAGGAATCGCGCTACGCCACGAGGATAGTTACGCGCCGTTCAATACCGGCTTCGTCCTATATCACGACGATCTCGGCGACTATTCGACGAACGAGCCGATCATGGACGGTACAGCAAACCTTGCATACCTCCTCGCAGCCCTCGCCGATCGTAGGTAGCTGTATCGCGACGAATCGCGGTGTCCGACCGAACCAAAGAAGTATCGCGTCGTGTGATGGTATCGCGCTGCGCGATCGTGTCGCGCCGAGTAATCGTGTCGGAAGGAAGACGGATGATGTGCTCGCGCGGGACGATCGTGTCGCGACGAATCGACGTATCCGGCCGCACGAGCGTGTCGCGGCGAGCGATGCTGTCTCGCATGATGCTGTCGCGGCGCAATGCCGCGAGGCGCCTCGCAGCCGCTCGGCGACGCGCCGCCGCGGAATCTGCCCGCGCCTGCGCCGCGGCGATCGAGTCGCGCTGGAACGCCGACTCCGCGCTGTCGGGCGACACGATCGGCGGCACGACGGCCGACGACGTCGCGCCCGCCGGCGGCGATCCCGGCTGAACGGTGACGGGCACTCCGGTCGGCGGAATGACGCGGCCGCCCTCGGATTGAGACAAGAACCCACCGCGGGGCGCGCGTCCGCTATCCAGCCCGGCCGCGGGCGCCGCGATGATCTTCGATCCGTTGACTTGCACCACCGACGGCGCTTTGTGCCCGTGATGCGCCAAGCCGATGCCGAGGGCCATGACCAGCATGAGCAGCGCGACACTGATCGACGGCATGAGCCATCGCGCGTAGCCGCGCCAATCTCGTGGTCGATCGGGCTGGCTTGCGGGGCCGACGGCGACCGCTACGACATGATCGATCGGCGAAAGCTTGCGCGGCTGGATGGCAACCGACGCCGCCACCGCGCGGCTCGCCTCGAGCACCTCCCTGTGCAGTTGCTCGACCTCGACGCGACGCGTCTCGAGCTCGCCGAGTCGCTGCTCCAGCAACCGACGCTGTGCCTCCAGCTCGTCGCGGACCTCGGTCAGGCGTTTCTGGCGCCGCGCGACGTGCGACTCGGCCTCGGCCCGCTCGGCGGCGATCGCGGCGCGCTCGTCGCTTTCGAATTTTCTAAACTCTTCGCGCTCCTTGGCCAGCGCGGCCGCGTCGTCGCGCGCTTTCTCCTCGAGCTCCCGCTTGCGGCGCTCGAATCTCCGGTATTCGGTGTCGCGCCATTCGGTGACCTCGTCCTTGAGCGCGATCAGGTCGATCTCGGCGCGCTTGAGGACGTCGCCGGCAGCGACGACGCCGATGTAGGCCATGACGTCCGGCGTCGGCGCGCCATCCTTGAGGCGCGACATCATCATCGTGTCGTCGGAGACCTTCTTGGCGAGGTTCGGGACGAAATCGCACAAGCGCTGTTCCGTCTCGGGACTCCATATTTCGCCGCTCAACAACGTCCAGGCGAGACGGCCAATCGAGCGCGCGTCGGACGTCGCGTCCGGCACGCTGTTGATCGGGATCGGCGTCCGCGTGAGCGTGACGATGAGCCGATTGGTGCCGCGCTCGAACACCATCTCGTCGGGATCGACCCCGCGATGGATGACCCCCTGCTCTCGCGCCCAATCGAGCGCGGCGTGGACATCCTCGAGCAGAATCGCGATGCGCGTGTTCGGAAGATGACGTCCGCGATCGAGCAACTCCCGGATGGTATCGCCATGGTTGCGCTCGGTAACCGTGGCGAAGGTGTCGGCGCTGATCCAACGGCCCTCGATCACTTGCGCGACGTTCGGATGCGAAAGCGTTTTCAGCAGCTGCGCATCCGTCGCGAGGTGAGCCACCGAGTTGTTGTCGTTGTCGGCGAGGACCCGCGCGAAGGTGATTACGACGTCTTGTCCGTCACTGCGTCGTCGAGCCAGGTAGCGTTGAGTGGACGCAGGGCTTCGCAGGCCGCCGACGACGTTGTACTCCTCAGCGAAGGCGCCGAGCTCTGGCGTTTCCTTGTTCGGGGCTGCTGCGGATGACATGGATCGGCTGGCGACTGGGTTCTCTAGGCCCTACGAGTGCGTGATCCATGCCGTGCCAGTTTAGCGCCGAATGCCCTCTCCGGCCTTGAAAAATCCCGGGAGGCTGACCGGAGCGACACCCGAGATCGCATCGGCGCCCAGGATGGCGCGGGCGGCGGCCCGCTCGAGGTCATCCGTCACCCCGTAAGTCACCATGTAGGTGCCAATGTTCGGAAACTGCCTGATGACGTACGGGTTGCCGAACGCGACCACGATCACCTTCCGTCGCCCGGCAAGTCCGTTGATCCAATCGGCCACGGGCTGCGGGATGGCCACCCTGCCCTCGCCCTCGACGCGGCGGACGAATGCCGTCATGATGACCGCGTCGGACTCGCCGATGCTGCGTTCGACCACCGCGATGGCGTCCGGCGTCGCCGACGGCAGAATCTTCCCAGCCTGAACGATTGCCCCGCTGCCCCGCGCCGAAAGCGTGGGGCTCCGGCGCAGTTCCGCCAGGAAGGCCCGGCCGGCTTTGATCTCGGTCTCCGGCGCGTACTGCACGATCGCCACGCGCGCCGCGCCGCGAAGCGGAACGAGAGTGTCTCGGTCGCGCAACAACGTGATGGCGCGCCGCGCCACACTGGCCGCGATCGCCCGGTGCGCCGGGGAGCCGACAACCTCACGGAGGCGCTCGAGCGAAACCATTGGCGCGAAGGCGACGCCGGATCGCGCCTTGAGCTCGAGCATGTGACGCGCGGCGCTGTCGATGCGCGAGCGCGAGATCTCGCCGCGATCGACGGCGGCGACCAGTGCGTTGATGGCGCGCGTCGCGTCGGACGGCTTGAGCAGGATCTCGGCGCCCGCCTGCACGGCGAGCACACTGCTCTGCTCCGCGCTGTAGCCCTTGCCGATTCCTTCCATCGTCATGGCGTCGGTGATCGCGACACCGCGAAAGTGCAGTGAGTCACGCAGCAGACCGGTGATGATGCGCGGCGCGAGCGTGGCGGGAGTGCTGCTGTCGCCGTTCACCGCGGGAAGCGCGATGTGCGCCGTCATGACGAGCGACGCGCCGGCGGCGATCGCCGCCTTGAAGGGCACGAGCTCCACGCTGTCGAGTCTCGCCATGCTCGCGCCGACGACCGGCAGCCCGACGTGCGAATCGACGTCGGTGTCGCCGTGCCCGGGGAAATGCTTGGCGGTGGCGAGTTGGCCACCGTCGATAGCACCGCGCACGAAGTGGGCGGACAATCGCGCCACACGTCGCGGGTCTTCGCCGAACGAGCGTGTGTTGATCACCGGGTTGGACGGATTGTTATTGACGTCCACCACGGGCGCGAAGTTCACATGGATGCCGACGGCGCGCCCTTCTTCGGCGATGGCGCGCGCGACGTCGTACGCATCGCTGTCGCGTGCCGTAGCGGCGATGGCCATCGCGGGCGGAAAAACGGTCGCGCCGCCCGCGTCCAGCATGTAGTGCGCGAACAGCCCGCCTTCGAGCCTGCCCAATCCCGGCTCGAGATCAGCGCTCACCAGTAACGGTACGCGCGCGCGACGCTGGAGGTCGTTGAGCTTCGCCGCGACCTCGATCGGTGTGCCGAGGGACATCGACACGCCGCCGATGCCATCGCGTTCGACCCAGCGAATCACCTCGGCGTAGCTGGAGTCGCGCACGTTGGTGTAGTCGCCAAGCATCCACACCATCACCATTTGGCCGACGCGCTCGCGGAGCGAGAGCGACGCGAGCGTGCTGTCCACCCAGCGACGTTGTCGCTCGGTGAGAGGCACCGCGGGGGACAACGGTCCCACGCTCGGGGTCGCGGCGGCCGGGCTCGAAGCTCGTGACGGCTGGCATGCCGCGACCGCGGCGAATGCGAGCGCCGCGGCCGCGCGGGGAGGTCGTTGCATCAACGCGCGGCGCGAGTGAAGCGGACATCGATCACGCGGCCGGCAAAGATCGCGAAGCCGGTCACGCGACCCGACGCGTCACGTGAAAATCGGATGGAGCCGAGACCCGGCGCCGCGAAGTCGTCGGCGTAGGCGGGACGAAGCTCGATCTCGTCGGCCGGCCGGCGCCGCAGCACCAGCTTATCGCCTTTCGCGGCGACGACGAGCTTCACGTCCAGCTCGTCGCTCGTGTACGTGCCCGCGTAGTCCTGCAGTGCAATCTTGGTTGCCGTTGGGCGAGCTTCCTCGAAGTGCGACGAATCACCACTCGCGCGAACCAACACGAAGCCGCGACGACCCGCGGTGCGCTTGAATTCCGCCTCGCCGGCCGCGGCGTGGAAGCGCGTTCCGCCGAGGGGCGTGAGCGCAGTCGGCTGGCCGCGGCCGGTACCGACGGAAAGCGCGCCGCCGCTCCAGATGAGCGTTATCACGTCATCGGTGTGGGGATCGCGATAGACACCGGCCCACTGCTGCAGCTCGGCCGCCGGTACGTCGACCTTTCGGGCCTGCAACTCGGTAATCGTCCGTGGAATCATCAGATCCACGACCTGGTGCGCGAGCTGTGTCGGATTCGCCCCGGCGTAGTTGCACCACACGGCGACTGAGATGTGCTGGTCCGGATAGCGCGCGAGGAAAGTGCGATAGCCGGCCGTCGAGCCGCCGTGGCTGACTTCGCGCGTTCCTGAATACTCACCGACCTCGAGGCCCAATGCGTACGTGATCGTGCGCCCGTTCGTCAGGCGCATCCGGGTTTGGAGCGCGTCGACATAGGGCTGTCCGCCCACGGTCGGATGATCGAGGTTCTCGTTCCACTTGAGCAGGTCGGACACGGTGCTGAGCAGACCGCCGTTGCCGATCATATTCGTGAACGGCATGTCCGTGTGAAAGCCATTCGCCGGCGAACCGGAATACGCCGTCGCGCGATTGGGGACGACCGTCGTGAAGTCGTCGCGCCAGCGCGTGTGCGTCATCCCGAGCGGGTGGAAGAGACGCTCCTGCGTGAACGTGTCGAGCGTCTTGCCGCTCACGCGCTCGACGATGATGCCGGCGAGCGCGTACCCCGTGTTGCTGTAGAGATACTCCGACCCCGGCGGGAAATTGAGCATCTTCTGATGGACGACGAGGTCGAGCGTCGTCGCCGGCGAATGTACCTGCGACCCCGGTCCGCGTCCCTCGATGCCGAGGAGACCCCACTGGTCGCGGAGGCCGCTCGTGTGCGTGAGCAGGTTGCGGATCGTGATCTTCTGTCCGCCGAAGTTCGGGACCTCGGGCAAATAGCGTCGGATGTCGTCGTCGAGGGACAGCTTACCGTCTTGGGCAAGCAGCACGATGGCCGACGCGGTGAACTGCTTGGCGACGGATCCGCTCTCGAGCACGGTCGATTCGGTGATCGGCACGTTGTACTCGAGATTCGCCATGCCGTAGCCATGGGTGTAGAGCGGCCGGCCGTCCCTCGCCAGTCCGACGGCGCAGCCCGGCGTCTTGTCGGTGAACCGGGCGAAGACGGCGTCGATCTTCGGCGCGAGATCCGTCGGTTGCTGGGCGTTCGCCGCCGCGGCGAGGCTGCCGGCTAGAACGAACGCCGGCGCGATTGTAAGGACGTTGTGGTGGGAGCGCATGGCTAATGATGGGTCGCGCGCACGCCCCGAGCAAACCGTTCAGGGTGGCGGGCGGTCCACTAGGAATCAACGGATGGAACCCAGCCCGACACCGACGCGTAGGGCGACGAGCCCACCCCGTCCACCGGAGCCATCGGGATCATGCGAAACGTCAAGTTTGCGCTGCGCACGCTGTTCAAGACGCCCTTCGTGACGACCGTCGCGATCCTCTCGCTTGCCCTCGGCATCGGCGCCAACGCGGCGATTTTCTCGCTGTTCAACGAGATGCTGCTCCAACCGATGCCGGTGTCGCATCCGGAGCAACTCGTCGATCTTGGCGCGCCCGGTCCGATGCCAGGCTCGAACTCTTGCAACCAAGCGGGGAGCTGCGAGGAGATCTTCAGCTACCCGATGTTCCGCGATCTCGAGGCGGCGAAGACGGCGTTCAGCAGCATTGCCGCCCATCGAGCGTTCAGCGTCAACCTTGCCATGACGGGCCAGACGCCCATCAACGGGCGCGGGATGTTGGTTTCCGGCTCGTACTTCCCGACCCTCGGCGTGCGCCCCGCATTGGGCCGGCTCTTCACCCGCGACGATGACCGCACGATCGGCGGTCATTACATCGTCGTTCTGAGCTACGCGTACTGGGAGAATCAGCTCGGCGCGAACCCGAACGTTGTCGGCCAGAAGATGACGATCAACGGCCAGCAGATGACGATCATCGGCGTGGGCCCTCGAGGATTCGACGGGACGACGCTGGGCGAACGGCCGTACATCTTCGTGCCGATCACGATGCGCGCCGTGATGAGTCCGGGATCCGGTGGCAGCTTCAAGAACCGGCAGTCGTACTGGGCCTACCTGTTCGCGCGGCTCAAGCCGGGCGCGACGATCGAGCAAGGGCGCGCGGCGATCAACGCGGTCTACAAGCCGATCATCAACGACGTCGAAGCGCCCCTCCAGAAGGGGATGAGCCAACAGACGATGACGAAGTTCCGCGCCAAGGTCATCACTGTCGCCGACGGCCGGCGCGGACAATCGTCGATGCACAAGGAGGCGAAGACGCCCCTGCTCCTGCTCTTCGCCATCACAGGCATCGTGCTGCTGATCGCCTGCGCCAACATCGCCAACCTGTTGCTGGCGCGCGCGGCGAATCGATCGATGGAGATGGCGGTGCGCCTCTCGCTCGGTGCAACGCGACGCCAGCTCGTGACCCAGCTGTTGACGGAATCAGTCCTGCTCGCACTTCTCGGGGGCATGGTGAGCCTCGTCGTGGCGTACTGGACGCTCAACGGGATCGTGCAAATGCTGCCGCCCGAGGCGGCGACGACGATGAACTTCACGTTGAGCAGAATGGCCGTGTTGTTCACCGCCGGGTTGTCTCTCTTCACGGGTATCGTGTTCGGACTGATCCCGGCGATTCAGTCGACGCGCCCCGATCTGGTGACGGACCTCCGCAACAACTCGGGGAAGCTCGCGGGCGGCCGGGGAGCGGCGCGTTTCCGGTCGAGCCTTGTCACCGCCCAGATCGCGCTGTCGATGGCACTGCTCATTTCAGCGGGCCTCTTCATCAAGAGTCTGCGCAACGTCAGCCGAGTGGACCTGGGCATCAAGATCGACAACATGGTGACGTTCAACATCTCGCCCAGCTTGAGCGGCTACGACACGACGCGCGCCAAGGCGCTCTATGCACGCTTTGAAAACGAGCTGTCGTCGGTGCCGGGCGTGACTGGCGTAACGTCCTCGATGGTGCCGATCCTCTCCGGGGACAATTGGGGAAATGACGTCTCGGTCGAGGGATTCAGGAAAGAGCCGGATACCGACGCCGAGTCGCGCTTCAACGCCGTGGGCCCCGGCTACTTCAAGACGTTCGGTGTGCCGTTGCTCGCCGGCCGCGACTTTACCGTCAGTGACGCCTCGATAGCACCGAAAGTGGCGATCGTGAACGAGGCATTCGCGAAGAAGTTCAATCTCGGCCGGCAAGTCGTCGGCAAGCACATGTCGATCGGCAACGACTCGTTGAACATCGAGATTGTTGGATTCGCCAAGAACTCGAAATACGCCGCCGTGAAGGACTCGATCCCGCCGGTTTTCGTGCTGCCGTATCGCCAAACGGAACGTGTGGGGTCGCTCGTCTACTACGTTCGCTCGGCGCTTCCCACGGACCAGCTCGTTCGCAGCATCCGCGACGTGTCCAGGCGGATCGACCCCAACCTCCCACTCGAGGATCTGAAGACGATGCCGCAGCAGGTGCGCGAGAACGTCTTCCTCGATCGGATGATCAGCACGATGTCGGCGTCGTTCGCCGCGCTGGCGACGTTGCTCGCGGCGATCGGATTGTACGGCGTGCTCGCGTACTCGGTCGCGCAGCGCACACGTGAGATCGGGGTTCGCATGGCACTCGGCGCGGACAGCGGACGCGTCCAACGGATGGTGCTGCGTCAGGTCGGCCTGATGACACTGGTCGGCGGTGTCATAGGCATTGCCGGGGCCGTCGGTCTCGGCAGAGGCGCGCAGTCGCTCCTCTACCAACTCCAGGGATATGACCCGATCGTGTTCGCGACAGCGGCGGGGTTGCTCGTGCTCGTGGCGCTCGGAGCGGGTTACCTCCCTGCCCTGCGCGCGTCGCGAATCGACCCGATGACTGCGCTACGCTACGAGTAGCGCGGTCAGGTGCAGACCGGCACCGACGCGCCGGCGAGATTGATCTTGCAGTTGGTCGTGAACGAGCTCCCGTCTGAGGAGATCGTCGACGTGATGGTCACGGTGCTCGACCCGTTGAAGGTTAGCACCGAATGCGTTGTGCCGGTCACGGATTGCGAGGCGAACTGCGTCGTCGACGTCGCATCGGTGGTGATGGTACCCGAAGTCGGCCAGTGATCTGAATCGCCCGGCTTGGGTAGCGTGACGTTGGCGGATACCGCCTTCGAGTCCATCACCGCGTGGGTCGCATACGGCGCGGTGAGCGTGAGGTCGGTGTGCGTCGTCGTCGTTCCGTTCAGGACGTGGGCGCCGGTGAGCAGGCCGCTCAGCGTCTGATCCTGATGGCTGACGAGCGTCATTGTACCGCTGCTGCCGGCCTGGTCGAGCTTTATCGTGCCGCTCATGTCGGCGACGGTTCGAAACGCCGCCGTCGTGCTCGCGTCGGGCTGCGACTGCGAATGGCCGGAGGCGTCGAGCAAAAAGAACGTCGCGTTGAACGTGATTCCGTTCGACGTGAGCGTGGCGCAGGTGAACCCCTGGACGGCCGCCGAGTACTGACAGGAGGACGGCACGAGCGGCACCATCGTGGGAATTGCCGCGCCACCGACTCCGAGTGAACCGGCAACGTTGCCGCTGCCGACTCCCATTTCCACGATCAGCGGGCCAAGATCGAGCGTGTTGCCCGACGATGGCCCGGTCGTGTCAGTCGAATGGCACCCGGCAAGTGCGATCGTCGATGCGACAACGGAGGCTACGACAACGCGGCGCTGCGACTTCATGGGACTGCTCCCTTTGCTACAGGGCTGAGGGATCAATCTGCTGATCCGGCTTCGGCTCAGGAAAGAGCTTGGCGAATGTGCCCATCGCCCCGAACCCTTTGATCTTCATTTGTCCCGTCAACATGAGCAAGGGCGGCGGCGTCATCTTGGCGACAAGCTTGTGAAAGTTTTCAGGTTTCATGGTGATTTGGAGGTCGGCCCGCGGCGGCGCGGCATTCTCGCGCACGGTGCACTTGCCGTCGGCGACGTTGAACGTCCAAGTCCCACCACCGGCTCCCTCGAAATTCCAGACCATCGTGAACGGCTTCTTCGCCGCCAGCTCTCGATTCATCGAGACGGGCATGAAGTTCATCATGAAATCGAGGCGATAGTGAACCGCTGACGGACTCGGCGCGGGCCCGCGTTTTCCCGTGCGCAGCCAGAGCTTCCAGTACTCGGCGACATTGTGCGCGATGATCGCGCCGTAAACCTCTCGCGCGGTGATCCACCCGAAGATGAGCGGCATCCACACGCGGCGGTCGAGGTCCGCCTCGGTCATCGCGGCAAGCTGGCCGCGGATGATGTCGCGCTGCTTCCGCATCTCGGCGAGTGACCTTTCGACGGTGTGATTCGGTCCGCGCTTCGCCAGCTCGCGGCGGTTCCAGTCGTTCAGTTCTCCCATCGAGCGAATCTGGAGCCGTTCGGACTCCGGCACGTTCGGTCCGAGCGCGACGTAGTTGGCCAGCGTACCGTCGAAGTACGCCATGTGCCATGGCTGCTCGGCGTACGTCCACGTCTTGCCGAACTTCCTACGCCACTGTCGATCGTCGAATCCGGCCCAGATGTCGTCGAAGAGCTTCCAGCCCGCCTCGAGCTCGCGTTTGATCGAGGGCAGGGTCGTGATTGGATCGATCGTCACGTCGCGCCTCCGCAGTCGGTTTCGGGAAGATACGATAAAGGCTCATTATCGGATTGGCGAGACTCGACCCGCGGCGGTCCGTTTGACGAATGACGGCTTTTGGGTGACTGTTGCGCATTGCCGGGTGGTAGTGGTCGAATCACACACACGGAGGCCTAGGATGCGCAGATCGGTGCTGGTCTCGCTTGCGTTGGCGGTCATCGTTCCACTCGGCTGCGGAGGAGGCGGGGGCGATGACAATTCGGGCATCACGAACCCGAGCTTCGCGTGCACCACGGCCACAAACGGAACGTTTTCAGCGACGCTCAACGGCCAGGCGTGGGTTGCCTGCGGTCAGGTGAGCGTACGAACCGACGTCTCGTTCCTCAGCGCGAAGGACACACTTCGCACGATCAGCTGGGCCGGATCGGGCTTTCTTCCCGGGAACGTCGGCTATGCCATCGTCATGAGCGCGTCGAAGCTCAACGGCGGCACCCTGTCGCCGGGAACCTATTCGGTCGGTCTGGTGACCCCAACGAACTCGAACTTCATCGTCGGGAGCTCGAACAACGCGGGATGGGCGGCGAGTCCAACGGGCGGCTCAGGGAGCGTCACCTTCACCGCGGTCACGAGCAATCACATCACCGGAACGTTCACGTTCGACGCCGCCCCGACGACCGGGACAGCGTCGGGGACGCTACAGGTGAGGAGTGGGAAGTTCGATTTGAGCTTCTAGGGCGGTGGGCGGTGGGCGGTGGGCGGTGGCCCATCCCCCATCGCCGCTACCACCAAGCGCCCGACTTCGGGAACGCCGGAAACGCGACTTCCTGGTAGTTGAGCCGCCGCGGATCGAGGCTGGATTGAAGCTCCCGGTGCGCGCGGAAGCTGTTGTTGCCGGACATGATCTCCCAGTAGGCACGGCTCGAGCTCATCGCCTCGCCGTTCGCCCAGGCACGCTTCGGAATCGACGCGCAGGCGCCGAGGCTTCCAGCCGCCAGGATGGCGAGCATCGCGCGAATCAGGGACTTGTTCATACGGGCTCCCGGTTGGTTCCGGTTAAGAGAGAGGCATGGCGCGGACCAGCGGGAAGCCTGCGCCGCGCCGAGCCGAAGGTCAAGCTCGCCGCCACGCGCGACGCTGAGCCAGGCCTTCCCTGAACCGCCTGCCGGATCGTCGCAACAGCTGCCGCGTCTGTCCGGCAGGAGGCGGCAACGGTGGATCTGCCGGTCGCGTACGAGTAGGCGGGCCGCTATCGTCCGCCTTGTCCCCGCCATAGTTTCGAGTCACAGATCCCCTGTTGTACGGGAGGCCCCGGCCGCCAATGATCCTCACAAAAATCCGTCTCGTAACGCTGTCAGGCCTCACCGTCGGGCTCGTCTCTGTCGGAACCGGCGCCTCGGCGCAGGTTCAGGTGACCCAGGCCGGCATCGAGCAGGCGCGTAAGGACAGCGTCCGCCGCCCCTATACCGCCGCCGACATCGAGTTCATGTCGGGCATGATCAGCCACCACGCCCAGGCCGTACAAATGGCCAAGTGGGCGGAATCCCACAACGCCAGCAAGGCCGTCACGATCTTTTGCGGCCGCGTTGCCACCGCGCAAACCGCCGAGATCGGGCTGATGCAGCAGTGGCTCGCCGAACGGCGGCAGCCGGTGCCGGACGCTGATCCACGCGGGATGAAAATGGATATGGGCGGTACGACGCACTTCATGGCCATGCCGGGCATGCTCACCGACGAGCAGATGAAACAGCTCGACGCGTCGCGCGGCATCGAATTCGACCGGCTCTTCCTCACATTCATGGTCCAGCACCACCGTGGCGCGATCCAGATGGTCGACAAGCTGTTCGGCACGCCAGGCGCCGGCCAGGACGAGATCGTATTCAAGTTCGCTAATGACGTGCAGGTCGATCAGAGCACCGAGATCGACCGCATGATGCAGATGCTCGAAGCGCTCAGTGGCTTCTAATATCGAAATAGGGTCAGACCCTATTTCGAGTATTCTAAATAGGGTCTGACCCTAATTAGCGAATAGTTTCGGACCGTACCATGACCTTTCCCCCAACCCGTCTTATGACATTCTCCCACGTCTCCCCTCTCGCGCGGACAGCCGCCGCCATCGGCGCCGCGTTGGCTCTCGCGGGTTGCTCCGCGAGCTCCGGCGGACCTTCGGTCATGCCCGCCGGCGCCGCGATGTCCACCGCGGACATGTCGGCGCCGCTCGTTCGCGCCCCGGACCCCGATCCTCGCGTCGGCCTCAAGGCCGGTCTGCAGGACGCCGGCTCGGCGATCTGGAATCTCCGCATGGTCTCGCATGTGCCGTCGCCGCCGGGCTTCGCGACGATCACGAACTCCGACCTCGCGTTCCACAAGCAGAGCGTGATTCAGGGGAACTACAACGGGTTCGAGATCTGGGACATCTCGAACCCGGCGTCGCCGCGGCTTCGCACGTCGAAGATCTGCCCGGCGTCGCAGAGCGACGTCTCGGTCTATCAGAACTTGCTCTTCGTGTCGGCGGAAGCGCCTACGGCGCGCCTCGACTGCGGCACGCAAGCGCCGCGTGAAACCGTCAGCAAAGAGCGAATTCGCGGCTTACGCATATTCGACATCACCGACATCGACAATCCGAAATACCTGACGAACGTGCAGACCTGCCGCGGCTCGCACACGCACACGGTCGTGCACGATCCGAAAGACTCGAAGAACGTGTACGTCTACATCTCGGGCACGTCGGGCGTGCGGCCGAGCGAAGAGCTGCCGCGTTGCAACGCGGATCCGGGCGCGTCGAACACGGCGCTCTTCCGCATCGAAGTCATCAAGATTCCGCTCGACCATCCGGAGAAGGCGGACGTCGTGAGCGGCGCGGCGATCTTTGCCGATAACAGCAAGCTCGGCTCGTTACGCAACACGCTCGGCCACGGCGCTTCGCCGGCCGACGCTGACGCTGGTGGTCGTGGTGGACGTGGCGGCGGTGGTCGTGCCGGTGGTCGTGGCGGACGCGGCGCGCTTCCCGACAACGCGACGGCCGCGGACTCCGCGCGCTTCAACTTCCAGCAGGCGTATGCGGCGCTCACGCCGTTGACGGACGCGTCGCCGAAGGCCGACACGGCGAAGTTCAACAAGTCGGCCGATTCGCTCGCCGCGGTCTACAAGCAGGTTCGGCCGCCGCTGCCGCTGCCGCGCGGCACGCTGACCCAGTGCCACGACATCACCGTGTATCCGGACGCCGGAATCGCCGGTGGCGCGTGCGCGGGCATGGGATTGTTGCTCGACATCCGGGATGTCGCGAACCCGAAGCGTATCGGCGCAGTCGCCGACTCGAACTTCTCGTTCTGGCATTCGGCGACGTTCAGCAACGACGGCTCGATGGTCCTCTTCTCCGACGAGTGGGGCGGCGGCGGCGCGCCGTATTGCCGCGCGAAGGATCCGAAGGAGTGGGGCGCCGACGCGATCTTCCGCATCGTCGACAACAAGATGGTGTTCCAGAGCTACTACAAGATGCCGGCGGCGCAGACGCAGCTCGAGAACTGCGTGGCGCACAACGGCTCGCTGATCCCGATTCCGGGCCGCACGATCATGGTGCAGGCGTGGTATCAGGGCGGTCTCTCCGTGTTCGAGTGGAGCGATCCGGCGCATCCGCACGAGATCGCGTTCTTCGACCGCGGCCCGAACGACTCGACGCGCGCCCAGGGCGGCGGCTACTGGTCGGCCTACTGGTACAACGGCAAGATCGTCGGCTCCGAGATGCAGCGCGGACTCGACGTGTTCGAGCTCACGCCGAGCGGTGCCATCACGCAGAACGAGATCGACGCGGCGAAGTCGGTCGAGTGGAATTTCCTGAACGTGCAGGACCAGCCAAAGATCGTCTGGCCGGCGACGTTCGCGCTCTCGCGTGCCTACACCGATCAGCTCGAGCGGTGGAAGGGACTGTCCGCCGCACAGGTCTCCGCGGTGCGCAGCGGCTTGAGCGCGGCCGAGAGTGCGTCGGGTGCGGCACGTCGTGACGCGCTGCTGAAGCTCGCGACGCAGGTGCGCGGGTACGAATCCGGATCGTCGGACGTCGTGCGCGTGCGCTGGTTGAGCCAGTCGATCAGCGACCTCGCCGCAAAGTAGCTCGCGAAACCCGAGGCACGGATGCCAAAAGGGGGATGCTCCGGCATCCCCCTTTTTCTTACCGTTCCACTGGAAACGCCGTCTCCGCGCCGATCAGTGCACATCCGTGGTGTTGTCCGTTTCAAAGCAGTTTGGCTGGACGATTCTCGTGGCCCGACGAGCTACTACGAAAGCAGGCTGAAAGGCTTTGGCACGGATGAGCTGCACGGAGCATCGCTGATCGGCACGGAGACGGCGTTCAGAGTTGAACAACGGACGGTCTGATCGCTGCTACTGAGCCTGCTCAGTGAACATCGCCGACAGCGGCAACGTTCCGACAATCACGGAGACGGAAACGTCGTCCGTTCCGCGTTCGCCGAGCGTTAGCGTGTCCTGTGCGAGGCCGTTGGCATCGGTGACCGTGGTGGTATTCGCTAGAATACCGCCGTCGTCGCTCGACCAATTCACCGTGACGCCAGCGACCGGGTTGCCGTACTGGTCCGTCACCTTCACGGAAAGCGGGGCGCCGAGCGTGCTATCGGCGGGCGCGACCTGACTGTTGCCCGAAACGACCGTCACCTGAGCGGCAACGTCAGCTGTGCCGATCGCGGTCACAATCGCCGACTCTGAAGCGATACTGACCGTCATTGAATCCAGCCCCGCGGCCGTGCCGATCTTCCAATTGACTTGCGCGAGACCGGCGTTGTCCGTTGTCGCCTGCGCGCTCGAGACACTTCCGGCGTTGGTATTCGGCGTGAACGTCACGGCGACACCGGACACCGGGCGTCCATTCGAGTCCGTCACCAGCACGGCGATCGGCTGCGTCAGGGTGGCGTTGACCGTCCCCGACTGATTGGCGCCGCTCGTCACGGTGACGAGCGACGGTGTGAGCGGCGCCGTAGTGTCCTTGCTACACGCCGCGACGACCACTGAAAGCCCACACCCAACTACACGACCGGCGATGAAGCGCCGGATCCTACGTGTGCTCCGCAACATCATCGACTCCTAACGCTGAACGTTTGCGTGTTCGGCCCGCGCTTCGCGGGCAACGCGGCATCTGCGCCGCATTCGGACGGACGTTCGCGTTCGAAGCCCGTTAAGCGGCCACTCTCGCTCTTTACGGGTTCTTAGCGTCGTGCAAGGCCATTAAGGAATACTAATGCTGCCAGCACGGGGGACGCGCCCGTGTCGCGTGTCTGCAGTTGGGAGGGTTCAGCGTTGCGTGTGCTGCCGGAGCGACTAAGTTCGCGGGCATGGAAATCGATCCCGTCGACGCCGACGCATCGGAGCCCGCAAACCGCGAGCACACACGGCTGAATACCTGGGTCGCGATCACCGTCGCGCTCCTCGCCACATTCATGTGGATCTGCAAGGTCGACTTGTCCACGCCATCGCGCGATTGCTTTCGTAGCGTGAATCACGGCATCGGACGGTGTGAACGTTGCAACATGATGTTCGAATGAATTGCCATCCCATCCGCCTTGTCGCGCTATCACTGGTTTTCTTCGCAACCGCCTGTGGCGCCGCGCGGGAAGCGACGCCTGCCGTCACCCCCAGGGGAACGACAAGCCCCGATTCGGCGGCTGGTCGTACCGTCGTGGATTCCACCGGTCGAGCATCGCCGGTGCCCGTCGCGGTACCTTCTGCCGCCGCTCCGCCATCCGGCGCTGATACCGCGGCCCCGGTCCTCATCAGCGGCCGCAAGAAACACGACTCGGCTTCGTTTGCTTCGACGGTCGCCTTCGGGCGACAAATGGCCGCCAAGTGGCCGACGATCCCCACCCCGCTCCCGGGGTCCATTTTGCCGAACCGGCGGATCGTCGCCTTCTACGGTAATCCACTCTCGAAGCGAATGGGCGTGCTCGGTGAGTATCCAGTCGACACGATGCTCGCGAAGCTCGACGAAGCCGTGCGACAGTGGCAGGAAGCCGACCCGACGACGCCGGTGCAACCGGCACTGCAACTGATCGCCGTCACGGCGCAGGGCGCGCCCGGGAAGGACGGTATGTATCGATTGCGGATGGATACGGCGCTGATCGAGAAGGTGTACGGCTGGGCGAAGCAGCGAAATGCCCTGCTCTTTCTCGATATCCAGGTCGGCCACAGCACGATGCAGAAGGAGCTGCCGCGGCTCATCCCCTTCCTCTCGCGCCCGGACGTTCATCTCGGGATGGACCCGGAGTTCTCCATGCACTACTCGAAGGAAGGCGTGGTGCCGGGCAAGAAGATCGGCCAGTTCGACGCAAAGGACATCAACTGGGTGTCGGAACAGCTCCAACAGCTCGTCAGTGAGAAGAATATCCCGCCGAAAGTGCTCGTCATTCACCGCTTCCGAACCGAGATGGTATCGCACGCGCCGCAGATCTCACTCGACCCGCGCGTGCAGATCGTGATGGACATGGACGGCTGGGGTCCGCCGTGGATGAAGTTCGAGTCCTATCGCGACTACATCGACCTCGATCCGGTCGAGTTCACCGGATTCAAGCTGTTCTTCCACAACGACGTCAAACGCGGAGATCGACTGTTGACGCCGGCCGAGTTGCTCTGGCTTCGTCCGCGGCCGCTGTACATTCAGTACCAGTGATCGACCCGGTGGCGCCGCCACCAACGTTCCGTGAATCCTTCCTCCGACGACGTCGTCCTCGTCATCGACGACGAACCACAGATCCGGCGCGTCGTCCGCAACGCGATGAACGCGGGGGGCGGGATTGCGCGCGTCATCGAGGCGAGCAACGGCCGCGCCGGGATTGACGCCGCGGCGGCGGAGCGTCCGTCCCTGGTCGTCCTGGACCTCGGACTGCCGGACATGGAGGGCGCCGAGGTGTGTCGGGCGATCCGGTCCTGGTCGGCGGTGCCGATCATCGTGCTCTCGGCGCGCGGCTCGGTGCAGGAGAAAGCGGCGCTCCTCGACGCGGGAGCCGACGACTACATCGCCAAGCCGTTCAGCACGATCGAGCTGCAGGCGCGCGTGCGAGCGCAGCTGCGCCGAGCGCGGTTGGCGCCGGCCGCCAGCCAGACGCATGTGGTCGAGGTCGACGGCGCGACGATCGATCTCGCGACACCGGCGATCCGGCGCGGCGGGACCGTCGTGCGTTTGACAAAGACGGAGTGGCAGCTGCTTCGGACCCTCATGCAAAACGCCGGACGCACGATGACGCACCGCCAACTCTTCGCGGCGGTGTGGGGCAATTCGTACGGCGACGCCCAACAGTATCTGCGCGTCCACGTCCGGAGCATCCGCCGAAAGATCGAGCGAGACCCCGTGCGGCCGCGGCTGATCGTCACCGAGCCGGGCGTCGGGTATCGCTTTCAGATGGAGCCGTGAATTGAAGAGCCCCTCGAAGGCCGCGCGTGCGATCCTGTGGTTGACGGTGTTCGTTGCCGTCACCGCCGGCATGGTGGCGATTCGCGACCAGCTCGACCGGATCTATGTGACCCTGGTCTACCTGCTCGTCGTGCAGCTGGCGAGCGCGCAAGTCGGTCGCGCCGTCGGCGTCACGCTCGCGGTGTTGTCCTTTCTCGCCGTCAATTTTTTCTTTCTGCCGTCGTACGGAACGCTCAGCGTCGCGGATCCCCTCGATTGGCTCGTTCTCGTCGCGTTCCTCATCACGAGCGTCGTCTCGGCGCAACTGCTCTACCGGGCGCGCGCGCTCGGCGCCGAACGCGAACGTCTCTCGGCGGCGGCTCGGCGCGCGGATTCGCTCGAGCTGTCCAACCGGATGAAGGACGAAACGCTCGCCATGGTGTCGCACGACCTTCGGACGCCGCTCACGACCATCAAAGGTCTTGCGCACGAGATCGCCGACAGCGGCGATGAACGCGCGGAAGTGATCGAGGAGGAAGCCGACCGGCTGAATGCGTTCGTAGGAAAGCTCCTCGACTTGTCGCGGGTGACGATGGGCACAGCGGCTCTCGACATTCAACCCAACGAGGCGGAGGACCTTCTCGGCGCGGCGTCGCAGCAGGCACAGGGATTCGGACGGGAGCTCGCCCTCCACGTCGAGCCGTCGGACACGATGCTGTTCGGCCGGTTCGACTTTGTTCAGTCCCTTCGCGTCCTGGTGAACCTGATCGACAACGCCGCGAAGTACTCGCCTCAGGGAACGACGATCGACGTCGGCGCGCGGCGCGTGGGTGACGAGCTGCACTTCTGGGTCGCCGACCGCGGCGCGGGGATCGGCGATGAGGACCGCGATCGGATATTCGAGCCGTTTTACCGCCGCCGCGATGGGAACGTCGACATCGCAGGCACGGGCCTCGGCCTGGCTATCGCCAAAGGGATCGCCGAAGCCCAGGGCGGCGCGCTGACCTTCACCGCGCGCGACGGCGGCGGCAGCGTTTTCACGCTCGCCGTGCCGGCGATCGATCTCACCAGTGGCGGTCTATCGATCGACGAGCGCGCCGAGTAGCTGGCCGTCAGAGCTCGACCTCGTGCCGAGGCCCGTTGGACTCGCCGTGCAACGGCCGAGCGTTTATGAAAACTTCACGTCGCGCGGCCTCGTATTTACGCGCTGCCAACGCACTCGGTTCTACACTTCGCGAGTGCGTCATTCGGCATGTCGCCGGAGACGCCACGTTGATGATGCCGCTGTCCACGCACGTTCGTCTGTTGGATGCCCAGGAACCGGACCACGAAGGCCCGATCGACAAGCTCGCGTTTGAGATCGTGCTCGCGACGCGGCTCAAACCGGGGGATCTGGTCCTGTGCACCGCGGGCGATGTCGTGCCCGCGGACGGCGTCGTGGTCGAAGGCATGGCTACGATCGACGACGGCGGTCAGACGCCGTCGCCGATCGTCACGGCGCGCCGTCTCCTCGTGCGACGCGGTACACACCTCGCGTCCGGCTACATCATCCTGCGCGTCGCCGCCTAGCAGGCGGCTCGACGACTTCGTCCACCGCACGATTCGGGCTGCTCAACCGTCAAATCTTCACGGAATCTTTACGTCTCGTTCGCTCTATTTCGAACGGGGGGTCAACGTTCCTATGTCCACGCGCTACAAGCGTTTCAAACGAGTCTTGTTCGGACGTCCACTGGCGTCCGACCGACTCGAGCAAGAAAAGCTGAACAAGAAAACGGCGCTCGCCGTTCTCTCGTCTGACGCGATCTCGTCCGTCGCGTACGCCACCGATCAGATCTTACTCGTGCTCGCCGTCCTCGGCAGCGCGGCCCTGTCGTATGTCGTGCCGATCTCCACGGTTATCGCGATGCTGTTGGTGCTGGTCGCGATGTCGTACCGGCAAACGGTGTTCGCCTACCCGCAAGGAGGCGGCTCGTACACGGTCGCAAAGGACAATCTCGGCCAGATGCCGGGACTGATCGCCGCGGCGTCGCTGCTCACCGATTACAGCCTCACCGTCTCGGTGTCGGTCTCGGGCGGCGTGGCGCAGATCGCCTCGGCGTATCCGGTTCTCCGGCCGCACACCGTAACGGTCTGCGTTTTCGTCATCGCGATACTGATGGCGATCAACCTGCGAGGCGTGCGCGACTCGGGAATTGCCTTCAGCGTTCCCACCTACGTCTTCATCGTGATGATGCTCGCGCTCATCGGCGTCGGCGTGACGCGCGGGTTGCTCGGACTCGAGGCGGCAGTGACCACGTCGCCCGCGCGCGTCGACGCCGTCTCGGCGGCCCACAACGGACTGACGACGCCGGCTGGCTTCGCGCTCACACTGCTCATCTTGCGCGGCTTCGCCGAAGGTTGCGTCGCGATGACGGGGACGGAAGCCATCTCGAACGGCGTCGGCGCATTCAAGGCGCCGAGCTCGAAGAACGCCGCGACCACGCTTGGTTGGATGGCGACGATCCTCGCCGTCTTTTTTCTCTCGACGAGCTACCTGGCGCGTCACTACGGCGTGATGCCGACCGATGCGGAAACCGTAACGTCGCAGCTCGGCCGGCACATCTTCGGCGGTGGCGCGCTCTACTATCTGCTTCAGTACTCGACGTTCGTGCTGTTGGTGTTGGCGGCGAACACCGCCTTCGCCGGTTTCCCTCAGCTTTCCAGCATTCTCGCCGCCGACCGCTACATGCCGCGCCAGTTCGCCGCCCGCGGCGACCGGCTC
>DATMHK010000096.1:0-26910 GCA_035554995.1 Gemmatimonadaceae bacterium | reverse complement strand
GCCACTTCGCTCGCCAGTCGAACCCCCTCGAAATGACTGAACACGATCCCCGCCCGTGTCCGGGTTCGTCCCAAGCCGGAGGGAATCGACAGCTGGCGCGCGAGGAAGCCACCCGGACCAGAGGCGTCGATCACGAAGTCGGCCTGGACTGAGAGCTCCGCGCCGTCACGACGCGCCCGAAGTTCGATGCCGTCGTCGCCGATGTCGGCGTCAGTCACCTCGACGCGATCGCGGTAATCGACGCCGGCATCGATCGCTTGGCGAACGAAGTGATGATCTACGTCGGCGCGCAGCCAGTGGGAATCGGCGACGTAGTCGGTTGGACTCGCGGCGACGAGAAGCCGCTCGTCGGCCAACCGCGCGTCGCCGGGCTTCTCGCCGGGATGATGCCGATAGAACGTGAATCCGCGCTTCAATCCGCGACGAACATTCGGATGCGTCTCCGTCCAGCGGCCGTGCGCCGCGAGCTGGTAGCAGTCGTCGAGTCCGTATCGCTCCGCCAGCCGCTCGAGCGAGAGATTCGCCAACGGCGTCGACGATTCACCGATGGCGAATCGTGGATGCGTGCCGCGCTCGAGGAGCAACACGTCGTAGCCCAACACAGCGAGCACGCGCGCCATGAGCGAGCCGGCGAAGCCGCTCCCCACGACCACGATCTCGTGTCGCTCGGTCATTCTGAATCACACTCGGCGCAGGAGATCGGCGGCTCGCGGACCCCGCAGAGATTGATCCGGCGCAATCGCTCGATGCGCTGGTCACGGCACGACACGCACGATGCCAGCCGCTCGACGTCCCACAGGTCCGCCGTCACCGCGGTCCGCGGCTGATCGAGCGCGGCGTCGAGCGCTTGCTCCAGCTCACGGAGCCTGGGCGGCGCGAACTGACCGAGCGACGCGAGCCGTTCCATCTCGCCGTTCCCCCCGCGCACCGGAATGATCGACACGATCCCGGCCCCGTAACTGGCCGCGTGCTCGACGCTGCGCACGGCCCAGTCCACGGATTCATCCGCCGGAATGCCGGGCGCGCCCAAAAGCACGAAGACGCGAACGTCGATCTCGTTGTCGGCGAGAAACTCGACCGCTCGATCGAATCGCTCGAGCTCGAGCCGCTTGTTGAGCTGCGCGGCCGCGGACGGATGAATCGTCTCGAGCCCCATCGCGATCTCGAGGCGCCCGGACAATCGTCGCGCGAACTCCACTGCGCCCGTCTCCACGGTCTTCGCGTGCGATTCCACGGTCACGCCGCTGAACGGCGCGCACAGCTCAGCGATCCGCGGCAGATCTTCGCGCGGCACGGCACGACGATCGAAGAAGTTGCTCGCGTTGTAGAGTTTGATGCGCTGAACCGATCCGGACCCCACGCCGGCGAGGGACGCCTCGATCTGCGCGGGAAGTGCGCCACGCGGCGTCGGGCCGTCGATCGTGTATCGCCACAGGTCGCAGAACGAACAGGTGAACGCGCACTCCGCGCCGGCGAGAAAGATCGTCGCCGTCCGCTCGACGACTCCATGAGGACGCCGCTCATCCTCGACCAGAACCCCGTGGGCCTTCCACGGATCGACGGCCGGCTTCGGCGGCCGCAGGCTACGAATCCGCCCGTCCGGCGTCGCAGCCGAAATCACACCAGCGCGGCGTGCAACGTTTGAAAATGTCGGCGGTAGCGGGCTTCGTTCTGCGGAAAAAGCCGAGACACCGCGTCGCGCGACACAGAGCCGTGCTGAAACCTCCGCTTCGTGAACACGGGCATCTCGACGCCGAGCACCGCGCGAATCCCGCGGGTGACGATCTCGCCCTTGAGCGCGTACAGCCGCTCCGTCGACCCTTCCGTGAGCGCGGCGAACGGAATCGCTTCCGCGACGGCGATGACGGACGGCCGCGTATACGGGCTGAACGACTCGAAGCCCTGCTCGCGCGCGCACGCGTAGCTGCGCACACACCCACGACTGTAGCCGCCCGAGTACGTGAGTGAGTGCTTGATCGATTCGACGCCCCAGCCTTCCTGGTAGAGCATGCGATTGTTCACGACGCTGCGGATCGTCAGCTCGCTGTTCTCTTCGATCGGATAGTCCTTGAGATTCTCGTCACCCCCGTCGCCGTCGACGAGCAGCCGCCACTTCGGATACCGCGCGCGGATGCCGGCGAGCAGCGCGAGGTTCACCGCGGCGCATTCGACGTCGAGCGGCTTGTAGTCCTCGATGACGGCGACGGCACGCAGCGGATCGAGATCCGCGCTCCGGACGTCGATCGTCTCGCCGAGCATCTCGAGATTCGTTCGTCGCAGGAAGTCGCGCGCCTGAACGGCGTCGTCTCCGTCGCCGTCCACCGACAGCGTAAATGCCTTGAGGCGCGCGGGCGACCGATCTTCGTTGAGCAGAAGTTTCTCGAGGCACAGCAGCACGGCGCCGCTATCGATACCGCCGGAGAATGGGACGCCGATCGGCGCGCCGCCGTCCTGCGCGAGCAGCCACCGTCGCAGCTCGGCGTAGAGCGCCTCGACATAGTGCCGTCCAATGACGTCGAGGTCCGGCGGCAACGTGCCGCGCGGCGGATCGAAGAAGCGTTTATGAATCGGATTCGGATCGGGGCAGCCGATGAGCCGCAGCGTCGTGACGTGATGCGCCGGCACCATGCGCGTGTAGCTCGGATGGAACTGGTCACTCCACCCGTGGCGCGCGAGCTCCGCCGCGATCTCATCGATACGCTCGGCGACGATCAGCGCCGGACCTTCGACTGCTTTGGCCAGGAAATAACGGAGCGGGCGATCCAGGCTGCGCGCGAGTAGAACTCGCTCTCCATCCTGCGCTACGAGCGCGAACGAGCCGTCGATGTCCAGCACGGCCGCTGGATCGGGGGGAGAGGCGAGTAGTCGCGCGCGAGCTTCGGGCTCGCTCAGCGACCATAGTCGCTGCGACTCCGGCCGGATCAGGTTGATCAGTCGCGAAGCATACGGGGCAATCGTCATCGCGTACTCATAGCGTTCGAGGGCGCCTAGTTTGCCGACGGTGTCGTTCTCACGCGGCCGACGACGATCGTGATGTTGTCCGTTCCCCCGCGCTCGAGCGCCAACTCCAGCAGCGCCCGGCACAGTTGCTCCGACGATTGGAGACCGAGCACGTGCTGCTCGATCTCGCGGTCGCTGACATGCTTGGTGAGGCCGTCGCTGCAAAGCAGAACGAGCGGGCGGTCGCCGCGGACGTCGATGCGCGTCACCACCGGGACCGCCGACGAACCGCCGATCGCGCTCGACAGCACGTGCGTATACGGCGACGTCGAAATACGCTCCGCCGGCAGCAAGCCTTGATCGACGAGATCCTGCGCCATCGTTTGATCGCGGGTGATCTGGCGCAGGGTACCGTTGTTGAAGAAATAGGCGCGGCTGTCGCCGAGTTGCAGCACATAGAGCCACGGCCAGACGACAATGGCGAAAGTCAGCGTGGTCGCCATGCGGATGTCGCCGCGAACGACCGACTCCACGGAGACTGTTTCGTGCGCGCTGACGGCGGCGGCGCGGAGTGCATCGAGGAAGAGCTTGTCGTCCTTCGCGCCGGCGGCGTGATAGCAACGAAGCGTCGACGAGATGTAGGTCGTCACGGCCTCGGCCGCCAACCGGCTCGCTTCACTTCCCGCTTGTTGGCCGCCGACGCCATCGGCCACGAGGAGCACCGTCGCCAGCCGTTGACCGCGCAACGGCAAGCGTTCTACGTCGGGGAGACTTGTTCCGTGCACCTGCACCTGCGGATTCACCGTGCCGACGAAAAAATGATCCTGATTTTCGGAACGGACCTTCCCGGGATGCGTGATGCCGAAGAGGTCTAGCGCGCTGTCCGTCGGCCGCAGACCATGTTCGTCTGTCGCCCCAGGCGACTCGACCGTTTGCACACCCGGTTGTACCGCCGGCGCGGAACGGGGCGTCCGCGTGGATGAGAAGAGCTGCGACAGCTTCATGGGACGGAACCTCCCCTTCGCCTTCTCGGTCTGCCTGCGCGTCCTGAAGGATGGTCCGCTTCCTCGACCTTCGCAAATGCATCCCCATGTTTGCCGCGGCGCCTGCCGGTCGTAGATTCGCGGCGGAAGGAGGAGACCCATTGCGAACGATCTCGTCAGTAGTCGTCCTTGGCGTCGTCAGTGCGTCGATCGCGAGCGCGCAGCAGCCCGATCCCGCGCTCCTTTCGGCCATTCGCGCAATTCGCGCGATCGACAACCATTCCCACCCGCCAGCATTGTCGGCCCGAGGCCAAAAGGATGACGAGTTCGACGCCCTTCCCTGCGATCCCCTGGAGCCGACGAACCCGGCGCTCACCACGCGGCCGGACAATCCGCGGTACCTCGCGGCGTGGAAGGCGCTCTACGGCTACCGGTACAATGACGCCGACTCCACGCATCTGCGGGAGCTCCTCGCGGCGAAGGAGCGGGTAAAAGCGGCGCAAGGCGAACGCTATCCGGCGTGGGTGCTCGACAAACTGGGCATCGAGACGGAGCTCGCGAATCGCGTCACACCGGGCCGCGCGCTGGCGAGTCCGCGCTTTCGCTGGGTTCCGTTCGTCGATCCGCTGCTATTCCCGCTCGACAACCGCGGCCTCGCCGCGTACTCGCCGGATCGCAAGTTTTTCTTCGCGCGCGAGGACACGCTGCTTCGGTATTACATGCGCGCGGTCAAAGTCGCCGCGCGGCCGGCCACGCTCGACGCGTATCTCTCCCAGGTGGTGACGCCCGCACTCGAGGCGCTCAAGCGCGAGGGCGCCGTCGCGTTCAAATACGAAGTGGCGTACCTGCGGCCGCTCAATTTCACCCGCGGCGACAAGGCCGCCGCTGATCGCGCGTACTCGCGACAGACGGGCTCGGAGATTCCCAACGAGGCCGAGTACACGGCGATTCAGGATGTCATTTTCCACCACATCGCCGTCGAGGCAGGCCGGCTCGGCCTGCCCATTCATATCCATACGGGGTACGGTTGCGGTGGGTACTTCGAGCTGCGCGACGCCGATCCGTTGCTCCTCGAGCCCGTTCTCGACGACCCGTCGCTGCGAAAGACGACGTTCGTGCTGCTGCATGGCGGCGCCGGCCCATACACGAAGCAGATCGCCGCGCTCCTCATGAAGCCCAACGTCTACACCGATTTCTCGGAGCAGACCTGGCTGCTCCCGACGCGCGAGCTCGCGGCATCGATCCGCTACCTGCTGGAGTGGTATCCCGAAAAGGTGCTGTTCGGGACCGACCTCGCGCCGGGCACTCCGACGATCGACTGGGAAGAGATCGGGTGGCAAACGACCACCTCGGCCCGCGATGCACTGGCGATCGCGCTCACCGGGATGATGAACGACGGCGAGATCACGCGTTCGCGCGCCCTGGAGATCGCGCGCGGGGTGATGCGCGACAACGCGCTGCGACTCTACGGGTGGTCCCGACCATGACCGAGGCGGCTCCCGAGCTGCGGCATCTCCTCGATGCCTCCACGAGCTCCGAGCAGGACGGAGCGTGGAAGTCCTTTCTCGACGCGTACTCTCCCCTACTGCTTCACGTCGCTCGCTCGGTCTCTCGCGGTCACGACGAGGCGATGGATGCGTACGCGCATGTGCTGCAGGAATTGCGCGCGAACGAGTTTTTCCGCCTTCGGGCCTTCTCGGCCAACGGACCATCCAAGTTTTCCACCTGGCTCGTCGTCGTCGCCCAGCGTCTCTGCCTCGACCACCGGCGGAAGCAATTTGGCCGCGTACGCGAAGTGCAGTCCGAATCGGCCCGCGTGGCACAGGGACTCCGCCGACGCCTGTGCGACCTCGCCGGCGACGATATCGACCTTGCGACGATCGTGGAATCGACGAGCGATCCCAGCGAGCAACTCGCCGCGAACGAGCTCCGGCAACTCCTCGCGCATGCCGTCGGCACGCTGTCCCCGAGCGATCACCTGCTCGTCACGCTCCGATTCGAGGACGGATTGTCCGCTCCCGAGATCGCTCGTGTGATGCACTTACCGACCTCCTTTCACGTCTATCGTCGCCTCGACGCGGCAATCCGTGCGCTGCGCGCCAATCTCGTCGCTCGAGGCGTCGAGAGCCCGACTCCCTAAGTGTTGGCCACCTTGGTTCCCGCAAGATTTGCCCGCGCTGTCCGTGACATTCGTGTATGGAACAGACGCCTGTGGCTTCAATCCGGGGAGGGGATGTCGCCCCGATGAATGCGCATCTGTCAGCCGACGAACTGTCCGGAATGGTCGACGGTGGCCTTCCCGACGCCCACCGTTCGGTCGTCGAGGGGCACCTCGCGGTATGCGCCGCGTGTCGCGCCGAACTGGTTTCGGCGTCGGCGATCGTCGGATCGGCCCCGCGAGCTCGGCCGACGTCGCGCACTCCGTGGGTTGCCCGGGGCATGCTCGCCGCCGCGGCGGTGTTGGCCATTCTGTTCGTGCCGCGCGTTGCACGTCGCGGCGCGGATGCGCCGCCGACCGAGCTCACTCGCCGCGGACCGAGCGCGAATACCGTTGCGATCGTCGACCCGGCGCCAAACGTTGCCCTCGACGGCGATTCGGTTCGATTGACCTGGCGCGCTGAGCACGGGGCCTCCTACCGGGTGACTGTAACCGATTCGACCGGAGTGACTGTCTTCACAACCTCGACCTCCGACACGGTCGTTGTCCCGCCGCCCAAACTCCGGCTCGTCCCTGGCGCGTGGTATTTCTGGTACGTCGAGGCACTGCGTCCGGACGGTTCATCCGCGATCACCACGCCGAGCAGTTTCTCGATAAGGCGGAGATGATCGCGGGGATTCGTCGCGCGGCGTGCGTTCTCCTCGCGGCAGCGGGTGCCTGTCTCGAGCGGGGATCTCGCGTCGATTCGGCGAAGTCCAACGCGGGCAAAGCGACAGCGGCCGAAGCGCGCGCCCTGCTGGCCCGGGCCGACTCGACGTACAGCCGCCAGGCGTTCGACAGCGCGAGCGACCTTTTTCGGCGCGCCGCCGATCGCGCCGCCCAATCCGGCGACACGCTCACACAGGCGAAGGCCCTGACGCAGCTCGGCTTGGCCTCGAGGCGCCTCGGTAATTACGCCGCCGCGCGGGAGGCAGGTGAGCTCGCGCTGACGCTCAAGGTGAAGGCCGGCCTCACCAGGGAGCTCGCGAAGTCGTACAACGCGCTCGGACTGCTGGCACACAATCAAGGACGCTTCGCCGACGCAATCGCCCAATTCAGCCGCGCCGAGGACGCCGCCAGAGAGATGGGCGATTCGGCCGGCGTTGCCAAAGCACGCGGTAACCGCGGTCTCGTGCACTCCGACATCGGCGATTTCCCCTTGGCACGGGCAGAGTTCGAGTTCCTTCGCCGCTTTGCCCATGCACGCGCCGATACCGTGCTCGAGGCGAACGCCCTCGATAACCTCGGAATGGTCGAGATCCGCGCCGGCGACGCACGCGCGGCGCTTGGTCCTCTGTCCGTCGCTCGCAGGTATTTCCGTGCGAACGCACAGGCCGACGGCGAGGAGAACGTGTTGGGACAGATCGGGACCGCCTACGGAGCGCTTGGCGAACCACAGCTCGCGCTCATCTACCTCGACAGCGCGCTGTCCATCGCCCGGGCGCATGGATTTCGGCAACAGGAGTCGGACGACCTCCAGCTCATCGCCGAGCTGTATGAGGAAGCAGGTGATTATGCCCGGTCGCTCGATTTTCTCGCACGCGCGGCGCCGCTCGCCGATTCGATGGGCATGCGCAAGATCCAGGGCGACATCGCGCGCGCGCAGGCCCGCGCGTTGGTTGGCTTGTCCAACATCACGGAGGCCCGTGCTCGTGCGACGTCAGCGAAGCGGTTTCACGCCGACGCGGGAGCCTCGCTCGAGCAGCTCGAGGACGAGTTGCTGCTCGCCGAACTGTCGGAGAGAAATCATCTGCCGCGCGATGCCGATGCCGCGCTCGCCGCGGCACACTCGATTGCGTCGTCCATCGAAAGTCGGGTGTCGCGCGTCGAGCTCGCGCTTGGCGAAGCCCGGGTCGCCGAGTTGCGGGGCCGGCCGGCCGACGTGCTCCGGACGATGGCGCGCGTTCGATTCGACCTCGTTTCCACGGCTGGACCCGATTGGGAGAGTCCCGCGCTTGCGGCGCGCGCTTATGCCCGACTCGGTCGACTGCGGGAGGCGGAGGTCTCCGGACGCGACGCCATCCACGCACTCGAGCGAGTTCGCGGCGGCCTGGCGTCGGGAACGATGCGCGCCTCGTTTACCGCCGCGCGCGCCGGAATCTACGGTGACCTCGTTCTCACGCTCCTTCGCCTGGGAAAGACCGGCGAGGCGCTTTCCGTCGCCGACGCGGGACGGAGCCGGGCGCTGCTCGAGCACCTTGGCGCGGCCGGTCGGGACTCGACCCGACGACAGTCCGCATCCGATCTGCTGACCGCCGAACAGTTGCTGCGGCGAATCGACAGGCTGGTTGAACAGCTTCGGCTGGCCGACACGACGTCGCCGCGGCGCCGCACTCGGGTCGCCAACAACGAGGCCGGATTCCTTGCGCAAGAACTGACCGACGCGCAGCAGGAATACGAAACGCTCATGCGAAGAGCCGGGGTCGAAGACCGGTGGGTCCCGACGATCACCGGTAAGGGCTTACCGGGTGACGCGGACATTCGTCGCGCGCTACGGCCCGACGAGGCGCTCATCGAGTTTCTGGTCACCGACTCGCGCCTCGTAACGTTCGTCGTCACGCCGGACTTCGTCCGCGCGTTGGAGGCGCCCGTCGGCGAGGAAGCGCTCTCGTCGCGTGTACGTTTGGCGAGAGGGTTGCTCGCGCAGCGCGATCAAGGATCAGCGACGCGAAGCCCGGTGCTTCGCGGCTTGTACCAGACGTTGATGCAACCCATCGTCGACGCAGGTCTGCTCCGCGGCGTGCGCACGCTCGTCGTTGTGCCGCATGCGGACCTGACGTACTTGTCCTTCGCCGCGCTCGTCGATCCGGCCAGCAATCAATACCTCGTTCAACGATTCAACCTGCTCGACGAGCCCTCGGCGGCCTCGCTCGTCGCGGTGCGATCGGCCAGGAACGCCGTGAGCAGCGCGGTGTCGATGAGCATCTTTGCGCCGTTTCCCGAAGACCTTCCTGGATCGCAGACGGAAGCCAACGCGGTGCGGCTCGCGGTGCCGGCATCTCGTGTCCTCGTCGGCGGCCGCGCGACCGAACGTACGTTGCGTGCGGCTCTGGCCGAAGAAGGGCGTGTGCACATTGCGACGCACGGCATTCTCAACCCGGCAAGCCCGATGTTCACACGACTCGAGGTCGCGCGGCCGGCAGTGAAGCGCGACGCCTCGGCGCCCGCCGACGACGATGGCAGATTGGAAGTCCACGAGTTGCTCGACCTCACGATCCGTAGCCCGCTCGTCTTTCTTTCCGGCTGTGAGACGGGCGTCGGACCTGCCTGGTCCACTTCGTTCGCGCGAGGCGACGATTACGCCACCCTCGCCGAAGCGTTCATGTTCGCCGGCGCGCGCAATGTGGTCTCTACGTTTTGGCGAATCGAGGATCGCGGCGCCGCCGCTTTCGCGACGGCGTTTTACGCCAGTGCTTCGGGCCACGATCCGGTTGAAGCGCTCGCGATGGCGCAGCGTCGCATGGCGACGGACCCCCAGTTCGGCTCTCCGTATTACTGGGCGGCGTACGTCGTTACGGGCGATGGACTTTCACCGGATCACGCAAGTCAGATCGACCGTGTCCGTGTAATGACTAGATAGCGCCGCAGTCTCCTCGATTAGCAACCCGCTCACCCCCCACGAACCGTACGGAGATGACGATGTCTCTCGGCGTAGCTTCGCGACCTCTCGCCCGCTGGCTTGTTGCATCGTTGATCGCTGCCGCCTCGGCATGCGGGCGCGACGTTGCCGCCCCTCGCACGATTCGCTCCGACGGCGAGCCGTCCTATGCCAAACCGGCGACGGGTTTCTCCCTCTCGTCGGTCACACCCGATACCGCAAGCCTTTCGACGACGCTCGACGTACAGATCTCCGGCAGCGGGTTCGTCGATGGCATGGTCGCCTCGTGGCAGTTAAGCGGCGTCGCCGATCCGACGCAGGTCAAGACCAACAGCACGCGATTCGTGAGCAACAAGCAGCTGATTGCCAACATCACGATCTCGGGCACGGCAACCGCGGCCAAGTGGGACGTCGCGATCTATTCCGGCGGAAAAACCGGTATCGGCAGTGAGCTGGGCGTTCTCAAGCAGTCGTTCCAGGTGCTCGACCCAACCGCCACGTTCGCGATCCCGCTGAACGACGCCGGGCTGTCGATTCGCTCCGATGGATTGTTCTCCGATGGCACCAGCTCGCTGTACACGAACGGCACATGCAACATCGCCTCGAAGATCTTTGCCACGACCGAGCAGTCGAATTCCGGCGACGCGATTCTCAATACGGGCACGACGAACGGCGGCGGCGGCAAGTGCGGGCGCCGCATCCGGGTCGTCTTTCCTGATGGCTCCATCGAGGTCGACGGAACCTTCATGAATCTTCGGGCAATCGAAAACACGTCCTACGCGATTCCGATCGGCGCGACGGTCGCCCGACAGCTCCATATCGGCACTGACCAAACGCCGAGCGACCATTCACGGTGCGGGGGATTCGTCTTCGGTTACGGAGTCGCCAACGACGTCGGGGCCGGGAGCGACAGCGTCTGGGTAACCCGCATCGACGCTCGGACCTGGCACGCATACTCAAAAGCGCCGCCGAATAACCTGGCCTGGTGCAAGAACACCGGCCAGCTCTTTCCGATGACCGTCGATCTCACGATCATCGCGAACCGGCCATTGCCCTGAGGATGTCGCGATCGAAAAAAACGCCCCGCCGCAAGGTGGGGCGTTTTTCGCATGAGCAAACGTGAATTGCGGCGTCGATGTCCGTGCTATTAGAAAAGAAGAAACCCACGTCGCTTCCTCTTCCCCTCCTTCTGGAGATTCTCATGTCACGTCGCGTGGCCGGTCATTTCGTGTGTCCGCTCGTCATTGCGTCGCTGGTCGCCTGCAGCGACCCGACGGCGTCTGCGCCTTCTCGCGCGCTCGCCCCTGACGTCGCCGACGCCGGCAAGGTGTCCGGGCCGACCGACCCGACGGCGACGTGGTACATCCCACTCGATGACGCCGCATTGTCCGTTCAGTCCGACCATCTCAACGGCGACGGCACGAGCTCGGTGTACGCGAACGGCGTGTGCAACGTCGCCACGACGATCTTCGCAACGGCTCAGAAATCGAATTCCGGTGACGCGACGCTCAATACCGGAACCGGTGGCGGTCGTTGCAGCCGCCACATCACCGTCGTCTTCCCGGACGGCTTCTCCGAGAGTGTCGGGACCTTCATGAACCTGCGCGAAATCGAGAACACGATGTACGCGATTCCTATCGGCGCCACCGTCGAACGACAACTGCATGTCGGGACGGATCAAACGCCGAGCGACCATTCGCGCTGCGGCGGTCTCGTCTTCGGTTATGGCGTCGCCGCCAACGTTGGCGCGGGAAGCGACAGCATCTGGGTAACGCGCGTCGACGCGAGCACCTGGCACGCCTATTCCAAAGCGGCGCCGGACAACCTCGCCTCGTGCAAGAACACGGGGCAGCTCTACGCTATGAATGTCGACCTGACCATCGTGTCGAGCAGACCGCTGCCGTAGCGCCTGGTCGTTGTACTCGGTGCCTGGGACGGTCGCGAAACACTCGTCGTCCCAGGCCGGTGCAACCCGGTGCGCTGGCGCCGGGTGTTGGCGACGGCGACATTTCCCGTCCCGCCAATCAGGGTTCCCCCCTCCATGCGCTCGATTGCGTTCTTCGCATCGTCGCTCGCGTTCGCGGCGACGATGGCCGGCTGCGCCACCATGGCCCATGGAACCACGCAAGAGATTCCGATCGCATCGTCACCGCCCGGTGCGCGTGTTCTGATCGACGACGTTCCCGCCGGCGTAACGCCGATGGTCGCCAAGGTCACGAGAAAGGAACCGCACGTCGTGTCGTTCGTCGTCGACAGCGTCACGATCGACCGCATACCCCTTCAGCGAAGCATCTCGCCATGGGTATATGCCGATTTTCTCCTCTACTTCGCGCCGGCGATCAACGACTTCAAGAACGGCGCGGCGTACAACCTTCCCCGCGATACGATTCGACCGCGACCCGATGGGCTGTCGGCCGGCGTTTGGCGGCCAGCCATCTCGGACGGATTGCGCGCGACGGCGGTGACGTCGAGCATGATGATAGGCTTTGGGACCGGACACGCCATGGCCGGCGTTCCCGGCGGTGGTCGCTTCCTCGGATGAGAGACGGCCAGCGGCAGCGTAGCCCTCCTCGGGCTCATGGTGGGTATTGGAGGCGGCGGGGACGTTCCAGCCGCGGCGATGTTTTTCGGCGGCGCCGGTGTGCTGATCGGCACACGAATCTGGGAAGTCGCCGATCTCGTGAAGCGAACTGACCCGAGACGTCAATAGACAGTTCGACGGTGTCCGAGCCGCGTGCCAAGTAGTACGTTTTCAGTCCCCCAGTTGTCCACGCCTTTACCCACCGTCCGCCATGACCCGCCCGTATCTCTGGCCGATCGCGGCTACGCTTCTCGCCGTCGCCGCGCAGGCACAAGCTCCAGCCGTCAAGCCGTTCGAGCTCGATTCCACGACCATTGCCGGCTTCCGCTGGCGCAACGTTGGGCCGGCGAACACGATGGGCCGCGTGTCGGATGTCACCGGCATTCCGTCGCCCTCGAAGACCTTCTTCGCCGCCGCCGCGGGGGGCGGAATCTGGAAGTCCACCAACAACGGCGTCACCTGGCGTCCGGTGTTCGACAACCAGCGCGTCATCTCGATGGGCATGCTCGCCATCGCGCCGAGCGACACGACGCAGGTGTGGGCCGGCACCGGTGAGCCCAACTCGCGCAACACGATCTCGCCGGGCGGGGGCGTCTATAAGTCGACCGACGGTGGCCTGACGTGGAAGCTGATGGGCTTGGAGAAGACCCAGGCGATCGGACGCATCGTCGTGCACCCCACCAACCCGAACATCGTCTACGTCGCCGCGCTCGGTGCGCCGTGGAACGCGAATCCGGAGCGCGGTCTCTACAAGACCGAAGACGGCGGCGCGACGTGGCAGCTCGTCAAGTTCATCTCGGACAAAGCCGGCTTCGTCGACGTCGCGCTCGATCCGTCGAACCCGAACACCGTGTGGGCGTCGAGCTGGCAGCGCGTGCGCGGTCCGTACTTCCTCAATTCCGGCGGCCCGGGCTCGGCGCTTTGGAAATCCACCGACGCCGGAAAGACCTGGACCGAAGTGAAGGGCGGCGGCTTTCCCGAGACGGTGAAGGGCCGCATCGGCATCGCCCTCTCGCTCTCCAATCCGCGCACCATATACACGATGGTGGAAGCGGACACGCTGCCAAACCCGAAGCCCGACAAAACGAAGCCGAAGGCGAAGTCGCCGAACGGCCTCTATCGCTCCAACGACGGCGGCGCCACCTGGACGCGCACGAGCGAGCAGAACACGCGGCCCTTCTACTACTCGCAGGTCCGCGTTCATCCGAAGAATCCGGAGCGCGTGTACTGGTCGTCGACGCCGGTGCTCGTCTCGAACGACGGCGGCAAGACGGTCATGAACGCGACGCAGGGCATTCACGTCGACCACCACGCAATGTGGATCGATCCAGTCGATCCCGATCGCATGATCGTCGGCGACGACGGCGGCGTCTCGATCTCGTTCGACCAGGGCGGCACGTACCTCTTTCCGAACGTCTTCGCCATCGGGCAGCTGTACAACATCAGCTATGACTTTGGCGTTCCGTATCGCGTCTGCGGCGGCCTGCAGGACAACGGTTCCTGGTGCGGACCAAGCCGACGCCGCTCCGGCCCGATCACGAACTCGATGTGGTTCACTGTCGGCGGCGGCGACGGTTTCGTCACGCAGCAGGATCCGACCGATCCGAACACCATCTACGCCGAGTCGCAGGGCGGTGCGATCACGCGCCTCAACTACGCGACGGGTCAGAGCACCTTCCTGATCAAGCCACAGTACCGTCCGCGCTACGACATGTACGAGGACTCGGTGTTGGTCGAGCGCGGCGACACGACCAAGCCGGAGACGCCGCAACAAAAGCAGCGCATCGCGGCGATCCGCACGCGCCAGCACACCGACTCGACGGCGCTGGACCTGCGCTTCAACTGGAACACGCCGTACTTCATCTCGCCGCACAACCCGTCGACGATCTACGTGGGCGGCAACCGTGTGCTCAAGTCGACCAAGCGCGGCGACGATCTCTTCCCGATCTCGCCCGACCTCTCGACCGCCGACACGATGAAGATTCGCGTGTCGATGAAGACGACGGGCGGCATCACCAACGACGCCACGGGCGCCGAGACGTACTGCACGATCGTGTCGCTCAACGAATCGCCGATCCGCGCCGGCATCTTGTACGCCGGCACGGACGACGGCCGCCTCTGGATCTCCAGAAACGACGGCGGCACGTGGGAAGAGCTGACGTCGCGCGTCAGCGGTGTACCGGCGGGCACGTACATCACGCGCATCGAGCCGTCACCGCACGATTCGATGACCTTCTTCGTCACGTACGACAATCACCGGAACGGCGACTACAAACCGTACGTCTTCATGACGACGGATTTTGGCAAGACGTTCTCGTCGATCGCAGCGAACCTCCCGGTGGGCGGACCGGATTACGTCCATGTGATTCGTCAGGATCCGGTCAACAAGGATCTGCTCTACCTCGGTACCGACGTCGGCGCGTACATCTCGATGAATCGCGGCCGGAGTTGGCAGCGCTTCATGACCGGGCTGCCGACGGTTCCGGTGCACGACCTGCGCGTTCATCCGCGCGACCACGAGCTCATCGCGGCGACGCACGGCCGCGGGATCTGGATCGCCGACGTCTCGGCGCTCCAGCAGATCGACGACAAGGTCGTCGCCGAGGACGTACACCTTTTCTCGTCGCCCACGGCGGTTCAGTTCGGCGACAAACCGGTCGAGGGACAGTCGCAGGGACATCAACTCTTCGAGGCACCGAGCCCGCCGTACGGAGCAGTGATCACGTATCGGCTCGCGACGCGTCAGCCGCAGGTTCGCATCGCTGTGCTCGACGCGACGGGCGATACGATCCAAACACTCACCGGCCCAGGTGCACCGGGGATCAACCGCGTGGCGTGGAGCTTCAACGGCAAGCCGGCCGCGCGTCCGGCGCTCGGCGCGGTCCAGAAGCGCGATTCCGCACTGCAGATGAATCGCATCATCTTCGTCCTCGATTCGCTCGACAAGGCAGGCGCGAACCCGATGATGACCGGCATGATGCGCCAGCTCGCGCGGACGGGCGATTTCAGCCCGTTGATGGCGATGTTCCAGGGCCGTGGTGCGGCGCCCGGGTTCGGTGCACCGCCGCCATTCAATCCGCGCCCGGGTGAGCAGCGAACCGGTGGTGCCGGTGGCGGACGCGGCGCGGGCGGAGCCGCCGTCGCACAGGCTGGCGGAGCTGGAGCTGCACCAGGCGCCGCGCCGGCTACTCCGGCAATGCCGGCGTTCGATCCGAGCGCGTTCCAGCAGATCACTCCGTTGTTCGACCTGCCGGGCAAACCGTCTGGTGGCGGTTTCGGGATGGAATTCCTCCAGCGCCTCGGCTTCGGCAACGCGATGGCCACCGCGTTTGCCGGCGGCGGCGGCTCGAGCGTCTCATCCGGCGACTACGCCGTCGTGTTGACCGTTGGTGGGAAGACGGTCAAGCAAAAGCTTCGAGTAGAGCGGTCGATGCAATAGTTGGTTTCGGGGCGAGGCGATTGGATCACGCAATCTCCTCGCCCCGATGCAGTATGGTTGACGCCCATGGCGCCCGACGACCCCGTACTCATCCTCCGCCGTACGCTAGCCGCGGCAATCTCCAAGGCACTCGGGCCGAAGAGTCAACACGTCGTCGCCTCGTATTTCGGAATCGCACAACCGCGCATGTCCGAGCTCGAGCACGGTATCGTGGCGCGATGCACCATCGACTGGCTGGTGCGCCGCGTGTATCGGATGGGTGGCTCTGTGACGATCCAAGTGGTTCTCGGCGACGCCGGCCGCGCTTGGCGTCAGCAACGACTCGCTCGCAACCGTTTGCGTCGTACAGCAACACCGGTCGATGACCGGCCCGAAGTCGCCGCCGACTGACGTTTCTCGCATTCGAGCCGCATTCGAGCGGATTTCGAGCCGATTTCGAGCCGATTTCAAGGGCCGCTTCAGGCCCCGATCCTCGGCGCCGCTCATTCCAAATTTGGAATGAGGACTGCCGGTGCGTAGAGAGTCGTTCGCTACCGCGAGCACGCGCCGGCTGCGGCCATGGCTTCTTCGTCGAACACCGCGACATTGTCGATTTCTGCCACCGCCATTCGTCGTGAAGGTGAAGGGACGACGGAGCGACGTCCGGAGATCCGACAAATGGAGGCGAGACAATGACTTCAGTGGCGACCAGGACCACCGGCGAATACGCCGAGGTCAACGGCATCAAACTCTACTACGAGATCCATGGCGAGGGCCGTCCCCTCGTTCTGCTCCACGGCGGACTCGGCGCCATCGAGATGTTCGGCTGGAATCTTCCGGCGTTCGCGTCGAAACGGCAGGTCGTGGCCGTGGATCTCCAGGGTCACGGGCGCACGGCCGACATCGACCGGCCGCTCAGTGTGGAGTTCATGGCCGACGACGTCGCGGCGCTCGTTCGGTATCTCGAGCTCGATAGGGTAGACGTCGTTGGGTACTCGATGGGCGGCGGCGTCGCGCTGCAACTCGCCATCCGTCATCCCGAGTTGGTCGGGAAGCTGGTCGTTGTCTCGGCCGTGTTCCGGCGGGACGGCTATTACCCCGAAATTCTCGCGCAGCAGGCGCACGTCAATGCGGCGGCCGCGGAATACATGAAGCAGACGCCGATGTACGAGCTGTATTCGGCGATCGCTCCGCAACCTGAGGACTGGCCGCGATTGCTCGACAAGATCGGCGACGCCATGAAGCAGCCGTTCGATTTCACGGAACAGATCCGCGGGATCACGGCGCCCACACTCGTTGTCGCCGGCGATTGCGACATCTTTCCACCGTCGCACGCCGTGGAGTTGTTCACACTCCTCGGCGGCGGTCAGCGCGACGGCGGGTGGGACGGCGCCGGAAGGCCAAAGTCGCGTCTCGCCATTCGTACGGGCTTCACGCACTACACGATTTTCAGTGACGAGGGACTCTCGGCCACTGCCCTGGAGTTCCTCGACGACCCTTCGACCGACCCGTGACTGTAGCGCGGCCGCCACTCGCCATCTAGGATTCGGCTGTCCAACCGCCAGCCGAATTCTCCATGAAATCATTGATGATCGCCGCCGCCGCGCTGACCTGCGCGGCGCGGCTCTCCGCGCAGGACGCGACGCTCATCTATCGCCTCGGCCGCGATACCGTTGCCGTCGAGCAGTTCACCCGGTCCGCGACAAAGTTCAGCGGCGAAACGGTGATCCGCAGCGGGCCGGCCGTCACGCGAACGCAGTACGACATCACTCTCGCCGGCGGTAAGCCAACGGCCATGGTGCTCCGTCGTCGCCAGGCGGACGGCACGCCGATCCCCAACAATCCGCTCGAGTATCGCTTCGCGTTTCGACCCGACTCGGTCAAACGAGATGTCGTATGGAAGGACAGCACACAGACGCAGGGCTTCGCCGCGTCGAACGCGTTCGTTGTTCTCCCGGTTTACTCGTACGCACCGTTCGAGTTGATCTACGCTCGCGGCGCCGGACGCGACTCCGTCCCCGCGGTCAACCTCGGTGGGACGGCGGTGAGCGCGATTGGTTTGCAGAAAGTCGGCGGCGATACGTTGCGCATGCGCGGCGGAACGTACCAGATGCTCATCCGTTTCGACCGCGACGGCCGCGTCCAGTGGACAGACGGCATACTGACCACGAACAAGGCGATCGGTACGCGCGTCGCCGGCACGGTCGACATCGCGAAGCTCGCGTCGTCGATGAAGCCGACGGGTGTGCTGTCGCCGCGCGCCACCGCGTACGCCGGCTTCAATCGTGGACCGATCTTCATCAGCTACGGGCGTCCGGCGGTGCGCGAGCGCACCGTCTGGGGCGGCACGCTCATCCCGTTCGATTCAGTCTGGCGCACCGGCGCCAACGAGGCCACGCACCTCGCGACGTCAAAGACGATGGTCCTCGGTGACATGACGCTCGCGCCGGGATTGTATACGCTGTGGACGCAGCACACCCACGGCGGGACCTACCTCATCGTCAACAAGCAGGTCGGCCAGTGGGGCACGGAGTACACTGCGGCGCAGGACATTGGCCGCCTGAAAATGGAGATGGCGAAGACCCCCGAACACGTCGAGGACTTCACCATTACGATTCGCGCCACAGGCGCGAATCGTGGGGCTATCGATTTGGCGTGGGGTGACTCCGTAGCGACGGCGGCGTTCACCATTCGGTGAACGCCGCGCCGCGCGGTCACGCAACGCTGCCCGCCGGTTTGGCCATCGACTCGAGTACGTCGTCGAGACGGTCGTAGCTCCGGCCGACGCCCTTCTCCATTCCGGTCGCCAACATGCCGTCGCGCGCCTCCTTCGACGGGCTGTGCACGGTGTTGATCAGCGTCGTAACGCCGTTGTGCTCCGCCAGCTCGAGCGTCGAGACCGCCTCGCCGGGGAAGTCGTCGAACGCTTCGGTGCAGACGAGTTTCCCCGGCGCGTTGATCTCGCGGTACTCGCCGCCCATTCCGAGCGTCTCACCCTTTTCGTCGTTCTTCCAGACGTAGCGGTATTTCCCGCCGACTCGCAGGTCGACGTCACATTGAATGAAGTACCAGCCGTCCGGACCGAGGAGCCAGCGTTTGAGTAGGTCCGGCTTGGTGTACGCTTCCCACACGAGCCGTCGCGGGGCGTTGAAGGTTCGAGTCATGACGATTTCGCGGTCGCCCTGAGCGGTGACGGTAAGTGTTCCGGTCTTCGACATGGTCGCTCTCCTCATCGTTTGGTTGGTTTGCGTTTCGGTCGTGCTTTCTCGTGGGCCTTCAGCTCTTCGAGGAGGTCGTCGAGCCGCGCGAACTGCGCCTCCCAGATCTTTCGATACTTTTCCAGCCACTCCGTCGCTTGCCCGAGCGGCTTGGCCTCGATCCGACACGGACGCTTTTGTGCGTCGCGTCCGCGTGAGATGAGACCAGCCTTCTCCAGCACCTTGAGATGCTTGGAGATGGCCGGCTGGCTCATCGCGAACGGTTCAGCCAGCTCGGTGACCGATGCTTCGCCAAGGGCGAGGCGGGCAAGAATCGCGCGTCGTGTAGGGTCGGCGAGCGCGGCGAAGGTGGCGTCGAGGAGGCCAGTGCCTCCCATTTCATAACCGGATAGTTTCATAACCTATCGGTTATATACAACGCTGCCCGGCGGAGGTCAAGGGCTTTTTTCGAAGGCGGGCCGGGCTCATGATTGAGCACCCTCTTCGGCCCTCTGTCCAATGCACAAGCTCGTTCCGGCGATCGCCCTCCTCGCGGCTGCGCAGCTTCCCGCGCAGACCAAACCATTCTCGGTGGTCGAAACCAGCATCACCGACATGCGCACCGCGCTGCAGCAGAAGCGCACGACGTCGCGCGAAATCGTCACGCAGTACTTGAACCGCATCGCGACGTACGAGGACAAGCTGCACGCGGTGATCACGGTCAATCCGCGCGCGCTCGCCATTGCCGACTCGCTCGACCGGCTCCGCGCGCAGGGACGGATCCTCGGCCCGCTGCACGGAATCCCCGTCGCGCTCAAGGACAACGTCCACACGACCGACATGCCGACGACGGGCGGCGCACTGGCCTTCGCCGGTCTGGTGCCTCCGTACGAGGCGACGCTCACGAGGAATCTCGAGGACGCCGGCGCGATCATCATCGCCAAGACGCAGCTGACCGAGCTCGCCAACTGGGTCGCCAGCGGAATGCCGGGGAATTACAACGGCCTCAATGGCTACGGCATGAATCCGTGGGACCCCCGCCGCGACCCGCGCGATCAATTCTTCGACGGACGCCCCGTGCTCGGCACGGGCGGCTCGAGCTCCGGGGCGGGCACGAACGTGAGCTTCTGGGCAGCGAACGTCGGGACGGAGACGTCCGGCTCCATTCTCAGTCCGTCCAATCAAAACATGCTCGTCGGTATCAAGCCGACGGTTGGTCGAGTGAGCCGGTATGGCGTCATTCCAATCACCGCCGACCAGGACACGCCCGGCCCGATGGCCCGCTCGGTCAGCGACGCCGCGATCTTCTTCGGCGCGCTCGAAGGCGCGCAGCCCGACCCGCACGACTCACTGACCCGTCGCTGCCCGCCACCGGCCGGCCGTGACTATACGAGATTTCTCAACGCCGCCGGCCTCAAAGGCGCGCGCATCGGCATTCCGCGGGTCTTCTTCTACGAGCGCACGTCGGCCGGCAGCACCACGCCGCGCGGCGGTTTGACCGACCCGCAACGCAAGGTGATGGACGACGCGATCGCCGTGCTCAAGGCGCAAGGCGCTGTCATCGTCGATCCCGCCGACATCCCGAGCGTCGCGGATACCAACGCCGCGAACAATTTCCTGAATTGGAACACGTGCAGTGGTCCCGAGAACGCCAAAGGGCTCGACGCCAACTGCTCGGTCGTCCTCAAGTACGGTATGAAGCGCGACTTCAACACCTGGCTCAAGTCGCTCGGCGACAAGGCACCGGTCAAAACCCTGACCGAGCTCCGTCAGTGGAACATCGCGCACCAACGCGCCGGGTCGATCAAATACGCCCAAGCGAATCTCGACATCTCCGACGAGATGGACGTCCAGGGCGACCGCGCGCGGTACGACGCCGATCGTCGAAAGGACATTCTCCTCGGCGGCACCAATGGCATCGACGCGGCGCTCAAGACCCACCGCCTCGACGCCCTGCTCTTCCCCGGCGTAAGCAGCGCCGGCATCGCGGCTCGGCCCGGGTACCCGACTGTGACCGTGCCGTTCGGATTCGTTCCCGTCCCCGCCGGCACCGGAGCCGCAGCATTCCCCGCAGGCTTCGAACCAAAGCCTTCTCCGTACAACGTGAGCTTCACCGGGACCGCTTGTTCCGAGCCGAAGCTCATCGAGCTGGCGTACGCGTTCGAGCAGGCGACCAAGAAACGGATTCCGCCGCCGCTCTTTCCCTGACCCGGCCTTTCGCGCGTCCGACGGTGATCGGTCGGGTAGCCTCGTTTTTCCTACTGGAACTTTCGTTTACGATCCGACATTCTGGTGCCGCAACCCATTTGTGAGGCTCGAAGATGGCGGTGGATGCGATCATCATCGGTGGAGGACTCGGCGGGTCGGCATTGGCCGAGCAGTTGGCGAAGGCGGGCCACGACGTGGTGGTCTTCGAGCGCGAGACCGAGTTCAAGGATCGCGTGCGCGGCGAGAACATGCTCCCATGGGGCGTCGCGGCAGCCAGAAGGCTGGGCATACTAGACGACTTGATCGCCGCCGGCGGCAACCAGGCCAACACCTGGATGCCCTACGCCATGGGGCGTCCGTCGCCACCGCGCGATTTGCGTGCGACGACGCCCGGTCGCGACACGATGCTGAACATCTTTCATCCCGACATGCAGGGCGTTGTGATGAAGCGCGCCATTGACGCCGGCGCGACGGTCATGCGCGGTGCGACGGTCCTCTCGCTCGACGCCGGTCCGAATAAATCTCCGTCGGTAACCTACGAATTCGAAGGCAAGCTCCTCGCGGAGACCGCGCGCATCGTCGTCGGAGCAGACGGTCGTAGCTCGAATATGCGTATCTGGGGCGGATTCGAGGTGCAGCGAGACCCCAAGTTCCTCACGATCGCCGGATCCATCGTCGAAAACACCGACGTCCCGGAAGACGGCGCCTACCTCTGCATGGGTCCGGGGTTCGCGAGCTTCTGGGCTCCGCTTGGGCAGCGCAAGTCGAGAACGTATTTCGTGTACCCGACCGCGGCCGGGAAACGCCGGCTCACCGGAAAAGACAAGCTGGACGACTTTCTCCAAGCGTTACAATCGGTCGGCACACCAGCATCGTGGACAGACGGCGCGCGCGCGATCGGTCCCCTCGCCGAATTCGACGGAGCCGATCGCTGGGTCGATTCGCCGGCGAAGAACGGCGTGGTGCTCATTGGAGACGCCGCGGCGTCGTCGGACCCGTCGTGGGGCTCCGGACTGTCGCTGACGCTGGCCGACGTCGAACACCTCGCGAATCAGCTCAAGGGCAACGCGGATTGGAACGCCGCAATCAGCGACTACGCGCGGCAGCACGACGAGTACTACGGCGCGCTCCACAGGATACATTCGTGGATGCGCGAGCTTTTCTGGACGCCCGGACCGGAAGCCGATGAGCGGCGACACCGCGTCTTCTCCCGCATGTATCAGGACCCGACCGGCTTCCCGGACAGCATAGGACTCGGACCGTTCGGCCCGAGCGACGAGCGCGCACGACAACTCACTCTCGGCATCGGCTACTGAACGACCATGCGTAAAATCGCGATTCTTCTTGCCGCGCCGGCGCTCGCCGTCGCGCAAACTCCCGTCGCGTCTCCGCGCATCGAGATCACATTCGCCAAAGCCGCGCACGCCGAGGCGATCACGGGTCGCGTGTACGTTGCCATCAGCAAGACGAGCGACGCCAATCGGACGCCGATTCAGCAAGCCGGCGAAACGGGAGTGCCGCTGTTCGCCGTGAACATCGACCAACTGGCGCCAGGCGCGGTCGCGACGATCGACGCGAAGACGTTCGGGCACCCCGTGCAGAACCTGCGCGATATCCCGGCCGGAGAGTATTGGGTTCAGCCGTTCGTGAACATCTACACGAAGTTCGCCCGCGCGGACGGCCACACGGTCTGGCTGCACATGGACCAGTGGGAAGGACAACATTGGCAGCGCTCGCCGGGCAATCTCTACGGCGATCCGATCAAGATCACGTTTGACCCGAAACTATCCAAACCGGTCAGACTCGTCGCCGACAAGGTTGTCCCCGCGCTGGCGCTTCCCGCCGATAACGAGCACGTGAAGCGCATCAAGATCCAGAGCCAGATCCTCACCAAATGGTGGGGCCATCCCATCTTCCTCGGCGCCACTGTCCTCCTGCCCAAGGATTACGACCGACATCCCGACGCCAAGTATCCGATCATCTACGATCAGGGACACTTCTCGCTCGGCGCGCCGGGCGGTTACGGACAAACGGGCGGGCGCGGCGGTCAACGCGGCGGCGACTTCACGTCGTACTGGGACGCCGACGGGACTCCGCGAATGATTCTCGTCACGTTGCAGCATCCGTCGCCCTACTACGACGACTCGTACGGCGTGAATTCGGCGAACAACGGGCCGTTCGGCGACGCGATCATCCAGGAGTTGATTCCCGAGATCGAGACGAAATTCCGCGCGATCCGCGAGCCGTGGGCCCGCTTGCTCACCGGCGGATCGACGGGCGGCTGGATCGCGCTGGCGCATCAGGTCTTCTATCCCGATTTCTACGGCGGGACATGGGCGCTCTGCCCGGACGGCGTCGATTTCCGTTATCACCAGATCGTCAACGTCTACGACGACGCCAACGCGTATTGGATCGACAAGGGCTGGACGAAAATCGATCGGCCCGACAGTCGTCGGCCGGACGGCAACATCCAGACGATGATGAAGGACGAGAACTGGTACGAGCTCGTCCAGGGCGACCACTCACGATCGAGCGGTCAGTGGGATATCTGGGAAGCGACGTACGGTCCCGTCGGCGCCGACGGCTATCCGGCGCCGATCTGGGACAAGCGCACGGGCGTGATCGACACCCATGTCGCCGCGTACTGGAAGGAGCACTACGACCTGCGGAACATCCTCGAGACGAACTGGCCGACGCTCGGGCCGAAGGTGGCGAACAAGATCAACGTCTATGTCGGCGACGCGGACACGTATTTCTTGAACATGGGCGTGCACATGCTCGAGAATTTTCTAAAGTCCGCCAAGAATCCGGCGTGGACGGGGGAGGTCGTTTTCCAACCGATGGCGCCGCACTGCTGGGGGCCGAGCCTCCGTGAGCTGATCCCGAAGATGGCAGCCCAGATCGACAAGTCCGCGCCAGGAGGCGCGGACGTGAAAAGCTGGAAGTACTGACGGTTCGTCGAGGCGATCAGCGACCGCTCGGAAACTCGAGTGTGGCGAGAATCGAGAGCACGCGGTTTTTGAGGTTCGTGGCCGTCGAGACTTTGGACAAGCCATAATCGTAGCGCGCAGCAAGCCCGATCGTTCGCCCACCCATGTTGAACGCGATTCCGGCGCCGCCAATCAGGCTGAAGTCCGTCGAGTTCACGTTCGAGTCGGCGTCGTCGCAGCTCGTGCTTTCCGAGACCCCCTGCCCGTGAACTTCGAATTTGCAGCTCGTCTTGAACGCGAGCGCGGGCCCGGCGTAGATGAATGGTTTGGGTCCGACAGTCGCCGCGGCAAGCTCGAAGCGCATCAATGCGGGGATCTGCACATAGCCCACCGTCACACTCCCGGAGAACCCGGGCTGCGACGCGTCGCTCGCGTTTGCGCCCTTCATCGAGTACGCGATCTCCGGCTCGAATGCGATCGTGGGCGAGAACGGCAATACGGCGAGCACGCCGGCGAGCACTCCGGTTCGCCGGCTGACGTCACCAATGTCATTCCCGCTAAAGGTGGCCTCGTTCGCACCGAGCGTGATGCCGAAGCGGCGCGGCGGCATCGGAAGCCCGCTTTGGGCCGAGGCGGATCCAGCGAGCGACAAGGCGCACAATCCAGCGATACCGATGCATCTCATTCGCATGAAGAAGCCGTCCGCGTGAAGGTTACGAGAATCGTAATGGAAAGCTCGATCCGCGCCAGGTGACGGATGGCCTTGCGTTTCTGACGACCGTTATCCAACTTCCCCTCTAGTTCAGAGGGGGCGCACACAAGATGCTCAATCCCGACGGCGGATTGCTCCGCGGCACGCTCGACGTGCTCATCCTCAAGGCGTTGAGTTGGGGACCGCGCCACGGGTACGCGGTGGCCGAGTGGGTCCAGGTGGTGACCGAAGGCGAGTTGCTCGTCGAGGAAGGACCGTTGTACACGGCGCTGCATCGCCTCGAGAAAAACGGCCTGCTCACGAGCGAGTGGGGCTACTCCGATAACAACCGGCGCGCCAAGTACTATGAGCTGAGCCGCGCCGGCCGCCAGCAGCTGCGCGCCGAAGTCTCCTCGTGGGAACGGTATGCGCGGGCCGTTGGAAAAGCGTTGGCGGCCGCCTCGCCGTCGGTGGCGTAACGCGGAAGGTTGTCATGCGGCGCGTTTTTCGAGTTCCGTTCAAACCCCACGTCGATCGCGACGTGGACGACGAGCTCGCCTTTCACCTGGACATGCGCGTTCGGCGTCTCGTCGACGCCGGTTGGTCGCGCGAAGCCGCGCGCGAGGAAGCGCTCCGCCAGTTCGGCGACTTGAACACCGTTCGCGACTCGTGCGTCGCGATGGATCAGCAACGGGAGCGCTCCATGCGACGTGTGAATCTGATAACGGAGCTCGTGCAGGATACGACGTTCGCGCTGCGAACACTTCGCCACAACATCGGGTACGCGGCAGTCATCGTCATCGCGCTGGCGATCGGGATCGGCGCGAACACGGCGATCTTCACCCTCGTCGACGCGCTGCTCGTTACGACATTGCCGGTGAAGAACCCGGATGCGCTGGTCGCGATCGGCGACCCGCGGCGCACCGGCGGAATGTCGATCGGCTCGCCGCGCTCGGACCTGCTCTCGTACCAGCTCTACAAGGATCTGGCGCGCGAGAACACCGTCTTCAGCGACGTCGTCGCCACGGGGCGCAGCGGCCGGCTCGACGTGCGCATCGACAGCGCGCATCAGGAGCTGGAACATCCGCGCGGCCGTTTCGTCACGGGAAATTACTTCTCGGTCCTCGGGGTTCCCGCGTCGGCCGGCCGAACGTTCGGTACGGAAGTCGAGCGCGGCGCCGACGCGGCGCCGGTTGCGACGATCAGCTACGGTTATTGGACGCGTCGCTTTCACAATGATCCCGGCATCATCGGCAAGACTATCCTGGTCAACAATCTCAGGATCACGATCGTCGGCGTCGCCGCGCCGCGGTTCACCGGCGAAGTCGTCGGGATCTACACGGACATCTGGCTTCCGGTCGCGATCTCCGACGCGCTGAATCCGAATCGGCGCACGCTCGACGACCGTAGTGCCGCCTGGCTGTTGGCGCTCGGCCGGCTCAAGCCCGGCGCGACGCTCGGCCAGGCGAAGCAGCAGGTGCCGACCATTCTTCAGCGCGCGATCGTCAGTAACGCGACGCCGTCGGACGCCAAGGCATTTCTCGACGTCAAGCCGGTTTACTACGTCGAGTCGGGCGCGAAAGGGCTTTCACGAGTTCGCGTCAACTTCCAGGCGCCGCTGCTGACGTTGATGATCGGCGTGGCGCTGCTGCTGTGCATCATTTGCGCGAACGTCGCCAATCTCATGCTGGCTCGATCGATCGCGCGTGGACGCGAGCTCTCGGTTCGTCAGGCGCTCGGCGCCGGGCGCTCGCGCCTTGTCAGGCAACTGCTGACGGAAAGCGCGGTCCTGGCGTTCATCAGCGCTGCCGCCGGTCTGCTGTTCGCCTGGTGGGGAAGCCGAACGCTCCTCCGCCTCGCGTCGGCGGGACAGCTCGACATTGGAATGAACCTCACTGTGCTCGCCTTCACGCTGGGCGTGTCGCTCGCGGCGGTCGCGCTGTTCGGGTTGTTGCCGGCGTTGCGCGCGTCGCGGCTCGATCTGGCGTCGTCGATTCGTTCTGGAGCACAGTCGCTCTCCGGCTCACTCGGCGGCCGAGGGGGCGGCCAGCGCGCGCCGCTCGGCAAGGTACTGATCGCGTCGCAGGTGACGCTGTCGGTCGTGCTCCTCGTCGGCGCGACGATGCTCGCACGCAGCCTCCGGAATACGCAGGCGACGGACATCGGT
>DATMHK010000095.1:0-4192 GCA_035554995.1 Gemmatimonadaceae bacterium | reverse complement strand
GCACTTACGTTCCAGTGAATGAGAGGGCCAAGTTGATGTGCTCGCACTCCCCCCCTCCTCTCCCGACGAACCGCATCGTGTCGAACGACGACGTTCTCGCGCGATTGACCACGTCCCTCGCCGATCGCTATCGCATCGAGCGCGAGCTCGGCCAGGGCGGCATGGCCACGGTCTTCCTCGCCCACGACCTCCGGCACGACCGCGACGTCGCCATCAAGGTTCTGCACCCCGACCTGGGCGCGGCGCTCGGCGCCGAACGTTTTCTCGCGGAGATCCGCACGACCGCGCGGCTGCAACATCCGCACATCCTGCCGCTCCTCGACTCCGGAAACGCCGGCGCTCTGCTCTACTACGTCATGCCGCTCGTCACCGGGGAGACACTGCGCGCAAGGCTGGCGCGTGAACGTCAGCTTCCAATAGACGACGCAATCCGTATCTCGCGCGAGATCGCCGACGCACTCGACTACGCTCACCGGCAGGGCGTGATCCATCGCGACATCAAGCCCGAGAACGTGATGCTTCACGAAGGCCGACCGATGGTCATGGACTTCGGCATCGCGCTCGCCGTGCAACAGGCGGGCGGACAGCGCATGACGCAGACCGGCCTCTCGCTCGGCACGCCGCAGTACATGTCGCCCGAGCAAGCGATGGGAGAACGCTCGATCGACGCGCGAAGCGATCTGTGGGCGCTCGCCGCGGTTACCTACGAGATGCTCGTCGGCGAGGCGCCGTTTACCGGGCCGTCGGTGCAGACGATCCTGGCGCGCGTGATGACCGAAGAGCCACGCCAGCTCGCCACGCAACGCAAGGCGATTCCGGACAACGTGGAACATGCCGTGATGCGCGCGCTCGAGAAGCTCCCCGCCGATCGCTGGAGCTCGGCGCGCGATTTCGCGGCGGCGCTCGACGGTGGAGCACCCGGCTCGTCATCACACGGTTCGGCCGCATCGCGGCATCGAACTGCGGGACTTACCGAAACCACATGGAAAGCACGGCTGAGGGATCCGGTCGTGATCACGCTCGCTGGTCTCGCGTTCGCGAGCCTGACGCTCGCCGCCTGGACGCGCCGAAACGCGCCGCGTGAGACGGCGGACGTCGTCCGGTTCACGATTCCCGCGCCCCTCAGCGAGCGGGCGAATTCGCTCGGTGTGGGTATGCTTACCATCGCCCCGGACGGGCGAACGCTCGTCTACGTCGGTCTCGGCACCGACGGACAGCAGCATCTGATGCTGCGATCGCTCGACGAAATCGCGGCGCACCTCCTCCCCGAAACGGCCGACGCGACCAACCCGATTTTCTCACCCGACGGACGATGGGTCGCGTTCCTAAGGAGCAATCAAATCTTCAAGGTCGCGACTGATGGTAGTCGGCCACAGTTGCTCGGGCCGGCGCCGGGGCTGTTCGGAGGAATGAGTTGGTCGTCGACCGGCGTCATCGTCGTTTCCGGAAACACAGAGCTGTACACCATCCCTGAGGCGGGCGGGCCGCCCCGCGATCTCGTCAAGCCGAACCGGGCGGCCGGAGACTTCACTGTAGGCGCACCGGTGGTCGTCGACGCCGAGGGAGTGGTTCTCTACTCGATGCAGTCGAACACCTCGATGGCGAGCGCCAAGATCGCGATGGCGTCGCTCAAGACCGGAGAGCATGTCGTGCTCGACGCCGTCGGTCCGCAGCCGCTCGGTATCGAGAACGGTGTGCTCACCTATGTCACGCTCGGTGGTCTCATCATGGGTGTCCCGATCGACGTGCGAGCAAAGAAGCTTGCGGGAACGCCCGTGCAGCTCGCGAGCGACGTCGCGATCAACAGTACCACGGGACTTGCGCGAGCCGCGCTCGCCCTCAACGGCACGCTGTTCTATCAGAGCGGAACGCAGTCGTCGCAGGTCATGTCGGTGGGCGCCGACGGAAGCGCGCACACACTGATGGCCGAGCCGCGGGAGTACGCCTTTCCTCGGATGTCGCCCGACGGACGACATTTGGCCGTCGCTGTCGGTGAATCGGGCCGTCGCGACATCTGGCGTTTCGAGCTGAGCTCGCAGACTTTCTCGCGATTGACGAGCGAGGGCGCCGCAAACGATCGGCCCGAGTGGAGTCCGGACAGCAAGCGAGTTCTGTATCGCACCGATCGCGGGGCACGCTCGGCGATCTGGTGGCGCCACGCCGACCTGAGCGCCGATGCGATTCAGTTGATCGGCGGCGACAAGATCGACGTGTGGGAGGCGGTGATATCGCCCGATGCCCGCAACATCGTCTATCAGCTCGATACGACCGGAGCGGACATCTATTACCGGAGCGTCAGTGGCGACACGACTCCGCACGTCGTCTCCAACGCGCCAAAGGCGATCGAGACAATGCCACGTGTCTCTCCCGACGGACGGTGGATCGCGTTTACGACTGACGAATCCGGACGGCAGGAAGTCGTCGTTCAGCCATTCCCCACACCGGGCGGGCGCGTCCAGGTATCGACACGCGGAGGCAGCGAGCCGGTGTGGTCACCCGACGGGAAGCGGTTGTTCTATCGTGGCGACGGACGGCTACTGGCGGCGCGGCTCAACACCACGGAGGGATTCGCCGTCGTCGCCCGCGATACGTTGTTCGCCGACACGTACCAGTTCGCCGGTAACCCGCACGCGAACTACGACGTGATGGCCGACGGTTCCCACTTCGTCTTTCTCAAGGCGGCGAGCGAAGGAAGCATGATCGTCGTAACGAATTGGACGTCGGTGGTCCGATCCCGTATGGCGACGCGGTCGGCTAAATGACGACTACCGATCGCCGAGCCATATGTCCTCGAGCACACGAAAGGTCTGACTTCCGACTTCACGCCCGCCCACCGACACGGTGACTCGATACGTTCCCGGTCCCGCGCTTCGTCCAGCGCCCGTGCACGTGAACCCACCGCCGATCGAGCCGTTACGGAAATCCGGCGGCGGGGTTGCCGGCCGAGTGGGCGTGCCGCAGAGATCCCACTGCCACCGGTTGAGGCCCGACGAGCTCGAGACACTCTGCGTGCGAATCGTCTCCTGCGTGACGGCGTCAGAGATTGTGATCGTCGTCGGGCCGCCGACCGATTTTAGATACCACGAGATCGCGGTTCCGCGCGGTGCGTTCTCGCCCTTCCATACTTTGTCCGCCGTGATCGCCGGACTGAGTCGCCGATCCGACTTCCATGCGACCGCGTCGCGCGTCGGCAACAGTACCGCATCCTTCGCGCGCACGTCGGGCGTGAGCGCCTCGAGCGCCGTCGCGTCGTCGAGAACCCACACGCTGCGCGAGTGCGTGGAAAGAATGAGATCGTGGTCGCGCGGATGCACGAGCACTTCGTCGACGCGGCCGATCGGAAGATTCGGCATGAACTTGTCCCACGTTTTGCCGTCGTCGAGCGAGACGAAGAAACCCATCTCCGTCGGCGCATAGAGCAGGTTGCGGTTCACCGGGTCCTGTCGAATGGCGTTCACGTTACCGAACGCCGGCAGATTGGCCGCAAGGGAGACCCATGTCTTGCCGTAGTCGGTCGTCTTATAGACATACGGTTTGAGATCATCATTGCGATGGCCGTCGAGCGCGAGATAGGCCGTGCCCGCGTCATACCACGACGCCTCGAGCCCCGAGACGTAATACTCGTGGTTCACGGCCGGTACGTTCTTGCCGACTTCCTCCCACGTCGCTCCGCCGTCCTTGCTCACTTGAACGTTGCCATCATCGGTGCCCGCCCAGATGACGCCGGGCAGCACCGGCGACTCGGCGACTTCGGTCATCGTGCCGAATTCGTTCGCGCCGTAGCCGTCGCCCTTTGACAGGATGCACGCGACGCCGTTGCCCGCTCCGCCGCCGCGACCCGAGCAACTCGGCAGCGCATACGACACGCCCATGAGCGTGCGCTTCGAGAGGTCGACGGCCTTTCCCAATTCCTTGGTCATGAACCAGGAATCGCCGCGGTCGCGCGAGATGAAGAGCGAGCGGCCGCCGAGGAGGAGCGTGCGCGGATTGTGTGGGGAGATGACGACCGGCGAGTTCCAGTTGAACTGAATCGTCGCGCCGGCAATCGGGTTGATGATGTTCGCGCGCGCCGGCGCGGACCCAAACCCTTCGCCGCCTTCCGCACCACCGCCCGCCGCCCCCCTTCCCCCGCCTAACGTCGGTTTGATGTTTTTCATCTCGCCGCTGGAGAAATCGTAGCGCGCGATGTTCG
>DATMHK010000094.1:0-11353 GCA_035554995.1 Gemmatimonadaceae bacterium | reverse complement strand
CAACACCGGGACCACGGCTGTCGGCGCCATCATCGATGACGTGCTCGATGAGCTGTTGCCCGGCTATCGGAACCGCCGCCTTGCCGACAGCGCCAACGCCACCCGCACTCGGCAAGTCGCTTCACCCCCGAACGCATCTCCATCGCTCGTCGGTGCTTGGCAAGGCAGCGTCGTCACCCCTCACGGCCCAATCGCAATCAACCTCGTCGTCGACGCGTCCGGCCGCGCGCGGGCACGGCTTGGAACTGGGCCCGATACCGCGCTCAGATCCCTTCGTTTCAACACTCTCACCAATGGTGTCGCATACCTCTCCGGACGAATCACCGGCGATCTCGCGACTCCCGAAGACATCGGCCCCGGCCCCTACGACGTGTACATCGAGCTGTACGGCCGAGGGCCGCAGCTCATTGGTCTCGCCACCAGTTATCCCACTCCGGCAGCCCCTTTCGGCGCCAGGTTGAGTTTTCCTGTCACGCTCGCGACTACCCAGACGCAAACGAGTGCCGTCGAGTCGGTTCGTCGACTCGACAGCACCTGGGCCCACGCCTATCAAATCCACGACACTACGTTCGCTCGAAAGCTGATGGACAGCGCGTTCGTAATGACGTCGACGAACGGCACCACGAAAACACGAGAAATCGAGTTGCGCGACGTCGCCGGCACGCCGGGTTCACCGGGGCCGGCGTATTTTCGATCGGCCGACGTAAAGGTCCACGACTTCGCCCCGGCAGTTGTCGTCACGGGGCGACTGGAGTGGGCCGACGGCCCGAACGCCCCACAAACGCGCCGCCGCTACACCGCCACATACGTCCGCGGCGGGCCGGTAGGCTGGCGTTTGGTCTCGCTACACGTCGGCGCATCGCCCTGACCGCGTCGTCGAGCAGCTGTGCAGTTCAGTGATGCGACTGGTAGTAGCTATTTCACAACGGGCAGAATCAGCCGGGAGATGCCCATCCGTCAGCGGGCGGCAACGTCGCGGATTTTCGCGGTGGAGGGTGTTTCGAAATAGGCGGCTCGGCGACTCGTCGGAGCGTGAAGACCGGCGGATCCCGGGCCGGCTCGGCGCGTGAATCGGTGAAATGTCGAGTCGCCAATTGCGACTACGCGGTCGAGACAGCATCGTCACTGGAATGCACATTGCGCGGCGCACCACCCTAGTGCTGGCTTTCTGCGTCGCCAAAGTGAACGGTGTGGCGGGGCAAGGAGTCACGACCGGCGGTATCCGTGGCACCGTACGTGACTCACTCGGCGCACCCATTGCCGCGCGAGTGCGCGTCAGCCACGATTCCACCGGCGTTTCCCTCGAGCCGAACGCCGCTGGTGGACGATTCCGCGCCCTAGGCCTCGAGGCCGGTGGGCCGTACACCGTCACCGTGCGAGCGCTGGGATATCGTCCACAACAACGACGCGTCGAGTACGTCGGCGCGGGAACAATCCAGGACGTCGACTTCGCGCTTCAGCGGCTCGCGTCGGACTTGGATACCGTCTTCGTCGAAACACGGGCTGGTTCCGAGCCGGCCACGCGGGCCGATGGCGGAGCGGGCACGACGCTCGGCGCCGCGCTGCTCGAGGGAGTTCCGGCGAGCAATCGCGATCTTCATGATTTCGTGCCGCTCGTCCCGCAGATCTCATCGAAGATCAGCCTGTCGAGTCCCGGACTGTCGGCGGCGGGAACCGGGTTTCGATATAACAACTTCTCGGTCAACGGCGTCTCCGAACGGACGCTGAGCGGCGGCGTGTCCACTGCCTTCGCCGGCAATCGGTCGGTGCCGCTCGATGCCGTCCAGGAGTACCAGGTCATGCTCTCGCCGTTCGACGTGCGCTTCGGCGATTTCACCGGAGCGTTCGTCAACGCAGTGACCAAGTCGGGGACGAACACTTTTCACGCGTCGGCGTTCGGTTACGGACGGAACGATCGGCTGGCGCGGCATGTTGACGTCGACTCGACCGCGTCATATGAGCGCGCGCAGTACGGTCTCGTCCTGAGCGGGCCGATCGTGCGCGACCGCGTGCACTTTCTTATCGCATCGGAAGTGCAGAGCTTCACCTATCCGGCGATCGGTCCCGCCATCGACGCGAGCGGACGCAATTCGTCCGCTGCCCCCCCGCCGATCGCCGCGGCCGACCTCGATCGATTCAGCGCGATCATGAGTCGTTACGGTCTCGTCGCGGGTGATGCCGGCGCGGTGAGGAACGGAAACCCACTCCGAAACCTCTTCACACGCGTCGACGTCGCGCTGCCGTCGTGGAATAGTCGCCTTGCTGTGTGGAACAACTACACCGGCAGCGAGAACGAGCAATTCTCCCGCGCCAGCCGCGATACGTTCTCGCTGTCGAGCTACCAGGTAACGCGGTTCGCCCAGACGCGGATGACCGCCGCGCACCTTCACACAATCCTCTCCGGCGTCGCCTATAACGAGCTCCTCGTATCGGCACGGTCGGAGGGCGGGGACGTCGTCGGCGCGGTCGAACAGCCAATCGTCCGCGTCGCGGTCGTCTCACCGATGACCGGTGGCTCTGTCACGCTGAATTCGGGCACACACGAAAGCGCGCAAGGCAATGTCGCACCGCCCAACTCATCGTTCGACGTCAAGGATAATGTGACGCTGACGTTGAACGCGACACATGCGCTCACCGTCGGGGCCGAGGCGGAGCGATTTCGCGTTAGCCGCGGCGGGGTGACGAACACGCTCGGTGTGTGGAACTTCGCCAGTCTCGACGATTTCGCCGCTGGTCGCGCCGCGCGGTACGACGTCGGCATCGACTTTGGAAACGCGACGGCAACGCTCGCCGGCTCGCACTACGCCGCGTACGCCAGCGACCGATGGCAAGCCTCCGACCACCTGGCGGTGACGGCCGGTCTTCGCGGCGACCAGCTCGTGTTCGACAGCCGGCCGGCCTACAATCAGGCCGTCGATTCCGTCTTCGGCATTCGCACCGATCGAATGCCGGGGCCTCGCATCGAGCTGTCGCCCCGAGTGGGCTTCACGTGGGATCTCTCCAGCAGCCGTCACGATCGACTGAGCGGCGGGTTGGGTACGTTCACCGGGCGGTATCCGCTCGCGTGGGTGCAGTCAGCCCAGGTGGCAAACGGCCAGGGCAATCGCCAGCTCACGTGCACCGTGCTGGGAAGCGCCGCGAACTATCCACCTCCGTTTAGCGCCAGCCCAGTTCCCCCGCCGAGCACGTGTGCCGGCGGAGCCCCAGCCACGCCGAACCTGCATGGCGATCTCGATCTCGTCGATCCGAACCTGAGGCCTCTCCGATCGTTGCGCGCCTCGCTCGCCTTCGCGCGTGACGCGTTTGGCGGGGCGGTGCTGACGAGCGAAGCGTTAATCACTCACGGGTTGTCCGATGTTGCCGTTCGGAACCTCAATCTGCCGTCGCCACGGGGACGAGACCCATACGGTCGCGTGATCTACGACTCGATCGCCCCGAACGGCCTCGTGCGGGCGGCCCGGCAACCAGACTTCTCTGAGGCGATCGACGTCGTGAACGCGCCGGGCGCGCGAAGCTATCAACTGTCGACGCGCATCGAACGAGCGCCATCGCTCGGGATCGGGGGTTCGCTCTCATATACGTTCTCGCAGGCGCGCGACGTCATGACCCCGCTTCGCGTCAACGCGCGCGGCACGGTGCTTTGGGCGAGCGCGCGCGTCGTGTCGGGGAGCCACGACGACTTCACGCGAACGACGTCGTCCAACGACATCCCCCACCGTGTGATCGCGGTCGGCACGTACACGCGGTCGTGGTTCCGGTCGCCGACTAACTTCTCCTTCTCTTACATCGGTGAGGCGGGGCGTCCGTTCACCTATATCGCCTACGGCGCCGGAGGGAAAGGCGATCTCAACGGCGACGGTTCCAACTCCAACGACCCGATCTACATTCCGCGCAATGCGCTCGACTCGGCGGAGATTCGAGTGACCGGCGTATCGGACGCGGCGGGCGCCGACAACTCCGCGACCACGCTATCCGCGCGCGAGTCGACGCAGCGGCAGGCGCTCCAGCGGTTCATCGACGACACGCCCTGTCTTCGCCGGCAGCGAGGACGCATCATGGAGCGCAACAGCTGTCGCGAACCCTGGTCGAACACGACGGTCGCATCGCTCAAACAAGAACTTCCCGTCGGCGGTCGTGCGCTCGATCTCGAGCTCGACGTGTTCAACGTGCTCAACCTGCTGAACGCTGCTTGGGGTTCGCAACGCGAAGCGGCGCCGGCGCTGCTCGAGCAGGTTCAACAGACGTCGGCGCCGGTCCTCGGTTCGCGGCCGGTCTTTCGTTACGACACCACACGTCCGACGTGGACGGTCGTGACCGATGAATCGAAGTTCCAGCTGCAGCTCGCCGCCCGTTACCGCTTTTGAATGAGGAGTCTTTGGCGCACGCGTTCCACGCGTGGGTCTGGTTCGAGATCCGTCAATACTATTCCGAGCCATTCGTGCGAGAGGGATGGCCCGATGTGACTGGGGTCCACGCGATCGAGCCAGGCGAACGTTCGGTCCTTGTCACCAAGGCCCGCGTAGACCATCGCAACTTCGGCCTGGCCGCCGCCCGACCGGCGTGCTCGCTCGAGCATCGTTGCAAGAACGGTGTCCGCCTCGCTCGTTCGTCCCGCGCGTGCGAACAGATAGCCGAGAAATGCGCGGCCCGCCGGTGCTCTGTCGGATAGGCTGCGCGACATCTCGGTGATGGCTTCGGCCCACATGTGCTTTTGCGAGTACGCCTGCGCCGCGATCATGCCGACGCGGAGCAGCGGCGTCCGCAGCGATTTGAGCGGCGCCAAGACGGCGAGTGCCTCGTCCGGCCGGTGGTTGGCCACGAGTGCGTGCGCAAGTTCGGCGTTCGCCGTCGGCGAGAGCGGGTCCAGCTCGACGGCGCGCCGACCCTCAGCCAACGCTTCCGTCGGTCGCGCCGTCACGATGTAGAACTGCAACAGCCACTCATGAAAGATCGCCGTCGTCGGCTCCAGCGCGACCGCGCGCTTCAACTCCGTCTCCGCGGTCGCGAAATCGAGCTGGTTGCGCCGCATGAGCCCGAACGCGGCGTGCGCGTCGGCCAGACTGTCGTCGAGCGCCAGCGCCTTCAATGCCGATTGCTCGGCGAGCGCAAGCCGCTCGAGGCGCGACTTCGACGTATCGTCTCCCAGAGTCGAGCGGACGAGCAATCGGGAGCGCGCGGCATAGGCTGCGGCGTAATTCGGATCGAGGCGGATGGCTTCGTCCAGGTAGCCGAGCGCGGCCTGCACGCTGCTTTGGCTGCGCAGCATCGTCTGATCGTTGCCTTTGAGATACGCCTCGTGCGCGGCAGGGTTCGCCGTCGACCCGTGCCTGATCCTCGCCAGCTCGCTCGCGCCGAGGCGAACGTCGAGCTGACCGGCCACCGCGCCGGCGATCTGGCTCTGGACGCGGAAAATGTCGCGGAGCTCACTCTCGTAGGACTCCGCCCAGCGCGTCGACCCGTCGCGCGCGTTGACGAGCTCCACGTGCAAGCGAAGGCGCAAACTGTCCTTTTGAACGCTGCCGGTGAGGACGTACGCCACGCCGAGGCTATCGGCGATGCGGCGGACATCGAGGTTGCTGCTCTTGAACGCGAAGGCCGAGGTGCGATCGATGACCTTGAGCTGTGCGAGCTTCGCCAGCGCCGCAATGAGCTCTTCGGTCAAACCGTCGACGATCGCCGCGTCGCGCGGATTGCCGCCGACGTTCGTGAGCGGAAGCACGACGATCGAGCGATCAGCGGGGGCTACTGTTGGTTTCGCGCGCGACCGCACCCACTCTGTCGTGGCGACGGAGAGCGCGACGATCGACACGCTCAGGATCGCATAGAAGCGCCAACGAACGTGTCGCTCGAGCCTTGGCGCGCCGCGTGGAACGAGCGTGCCGTTGGTTGCCGTGATCGCGTCGCCGGCGTTCGCGGCGTCGATCCGCTGATGGTGGAGTGCCACGGGCGCCGTGGCCGTGCGAAGCTCGGCAGCAACATTCGTGACCTCCGGTCCCGCCTCGACCCCAAGCTCCCGCGAAACCCGGGCAGCGTAGCGCTCCGCGTGGCGAAGGGCCGCCTCCGTGTCTCCCGCGTTCGCCAGCGCCCGCATGTAGCCGGCGGCGTAGTGGCTGCTCAGTGGGTCGGTTTCGGTGAGGGCGCGCCGCCAGCGCGTGGCGCCCGCGCGATCGTTTGACGCCGTGGCAGCAAGTGCCAGCTCGGCGAGCGTTTCGGTGTACCTGGTGGTCAAACGAGCGCGCTCGGCATCGACCCATCCCTCGAACTCCGGCGAGTCGCCGAGGTAAAAACCGTCGAGGAACGCGCCACCATAGGCCTCGGCGGCCGCCGCCGAATCGTTGCGCTCGAGGGCGGAAAGGAAGTCGCCGACGTCGCTGGTGATCACCGCGTCGTTGAGCCGCACCGGATTGACGCCGGCGAAGACGTCGTCGCTCACCAGGTTGCGGAGCGTGTAGAGCAGCTGGTCGAGCGAATGCCGGGCGCGAGTCTGGGTCGCCTCCGGCCAGAAAAGCAGCATGAGCTGATCGCGGCTCCGCCCACGGTCGCCCGCCGACGCCAACACGCTGAGCAGCGCGAGCCGGCGCTTGTGGTGGCCATGCCCACCGAGAACGGATTCGCCCGCAGAATTCGTGAGCGTGAGCGTTCCAAGCGTTCGCAAGTGAAAGCGTGCGGCGGACTTCGGCGTGTCGGTCATTCCCGTCGTCACGCGCCGAACGTATCCCGGCGCGCACCCATCGACAAGAGAATGAAAAAACTTTGAGATAGGCGTGAGCGACCAGTGAGCGGCGCGTGCGCACCGCCGACTAGCGTGCCGGACATGACGCAGACCACCGCATCGAGAGCAGTACGCTGGGCAGCAGTCGCGGCCGCTCTTCAGCTCTTGGCACCGGCGTGCTCGAACTCGAGCAATGCGGTGGAGCCGGTCAGACCACCGATTGCTTCACCCGTCACTGCGCTCGTCTTTACGGGGCAGCCCACCGACACGTATACGGGTCGCTGGATCTATCCGGTCCAAGTCAGCGCGATAAACGCGGCCGGCGCCGCAGCGCGGGACTTCGACGGGCAGATCACTCTCTCGCTCGCCGATAGTAGCGTCGCGTATCTCCCCGACCCCGGGACCGGCCGCGCCGTCGACGGCACGGCAAGGTTGTCCGTCTACCTCTACAATCCCGCGCAGCGGCTCTCGCTTCGAGCGACAGCCGGCCAGCTCGTTGCCACGAGTACGCCGTTCGATGTGTTGGCGGCGCCCACTATCGCCTACGGCATGTGCTTTGGCGGTATCGGCCTGAACGACAATGGCTGCGTCAGCGGGGGAATTGTCATCACCGGGCCGACCGGCGATCGCCCCGTCGAGGTGGATTCACCCTGGCGGTTCCACTCGGATCCGGCCTGGTCGCCGGACGCGAAATTCATCGTCAGTGCCGTCACCGACAACTCCGACACTTGTCGCGCGGACGTCGCCCATTGTGGCTCGGACGTTTGCATCATCGACGGGTCCGGCCCGCCGGCATCGCAGAACGAGCTGTGCGTGACACACGGTGAATTCTACGGCGTCGAGCTTCCCGCTTGGTCCCCCCGCGGCGGCCGCATTGCCTTTTCGGCCCGACCGAACTTGGACGGAGACCACATCTACGTGATGAATGCCGACGGCTCGAGCGTCCGCGAGCTCGCTGGACTCGAAGGGCGTGGAGTGTCGTGGTCCCCGGATGGCGACCGAATTGCATTTTCCACGAACCGGTATAACGGCCGACGCGCGATTCAGATCGTCAATGCCGACGGCTCGCAACCACGAAGCATCACCGACGGCTCCGCTACCGATGACCTGCCCGCCTGGTCGCCGGATGGAACCAGGATCGCCTTCGCGCGATCGCGCGTCCTCCCGTCCGGTGCGTTCGAATGTCAGATCATCTCGGCCACGGTCGATGGCTCGTCGCTCGTGCAGCTCACGCACGACCCGTCGTGCGCCACCGCCCCAGCTTGGTCGCCGGACGGCAAGCAGTTGGCCTACCACGGCAGCGACGCACTCCGCGTCCGCTGGCTGATGATCATGAACGCCGATGGCAGCGACCGGAAGAAGCTTTGTCTCGCCGGCGCAGGTGAGTCGAGACCGGCCTGGGCGCCACGGAGTAACCCATGATTGAGAGAAGTTTAAACCCGCGAGCGCGCCGCGTCGCACTCGTCGCCGCCGTCGCGATCGTCCAGATGACTCTGGTCTCCGGCTGCGGCTCGTCGCCCGGCGAACCGGCCGTTCCGGCGCCGCCGATGCTCCAGTTCCCCAAGGCGGCGGGAGCCGATGTCTTCCTCAACGACGCTGCCTTAAACCTCCGCTACTCGACGGCGCGGCATACGTGGGTTACGTCGCGCTATGTCCTGCGAAAGGACAGCTCGTTCAGCCTGCAGTTCCTCGACGACGAGCACGGCTTCTACGAGTACCCCGGCCGGTACACACGCGACGACACGCTGTTCGCGTTTCACTTCAACGACGCGGGGATCAGCGCGTCGAAAGCGACGGGAATCCTCTCCGGAGACCGCCTTTTCGTGTACTACGGCGACATCCCATGGGAGTACGACGACGCAACGAGCGGCTACGTCCTATCGGGCTACTATCTGAAACAGCACGAGGTCCCGTGATTCAAGGACGCGTACTCTCATTCGGCATCGCGGCCGCTGCCCTATCGCTCGCATGCGGTGCCTCTTCGGATTCGCCGCCGACGGGACTGCCGACCGTCGTCACGGCCCCGGCGAAGCCCAACCCACCCTCTCCTCCGAACTTCCCTACCGGTCCGCCGCCGCAAGTCGAATACGTATACGTGGCGAACGCCGACGGCAGTGGCGAAACCAAGGTCGCGGCTGGTGGTCGAGCGGCATGGTCGCCGGACGGCCGACGCCTCGCCTTTCATCGCGACGGTGCCATCCGTGTCATAAATGCCGACGGCTCGAATGAAACGAAGCTGCTGCCGGGGTTCGCGCCTTCCTGGTCACCGAACGGCCAGAGGATCGCCTTTTCCGACAGCGCCGGCCTCGAGATGATGGACGCTGACGGATCGAACAAGACGTTGCTCCTGCGCCACGACTTTCGCGACGACACCTACCAGGCGTGGGACATGGGTCCGGCAAAACCGGTCTGGTCTCCCGACGGCAAGCGCATCGCCTTCGAGCACCTCGGCGACGGCGACACGCAGCCGGCGCAGGTCTTCGTGATGAACGCGGACGGCTCGAACCTGCACCGCGTATCCGTGAATCCTGGACAGATTCATTACGCCGAATCCGATCCCGCCTGGTCGCCCGACGGGAAGTCTCTCGCGTACTGGAGCTACGGCTACGGCATCGTGATCACTGACGCCGACGGCGGATCGCCGCAACCGGTCTTCAGCGACTTTCCCCTGGTGGCGTACGGGACGAAGCCGGCGTGGTCGCCGGACGGCGCCAGCCTCTTTTTTGGCAGCTTTCGCTACAGCACCACGCAGCTGGCACGATCGACGGTCGCGTTGACCCTCCAGACGTCCGCCCTGCGGCTCTTCATCCTCGACGCCTACGACCTGGTTGTTGCGCCGGACGGGAAGCATGTCGCGTACACACGAAGCGAAACGATAAAGTGATATGAGAAAACTAAAATGCATGTGCGCCGCGGCGATCTTCGTCGTCAGCGTTCAGTGCGGGAGTGCCAGCGCCCCCGTCACGGGCCCCTCGTCTGACGGTAGTCCTCCGGAGATCGTCAGCCCGCCGGGAAGGATCGCCTTTGTCACCGAGGTGTCGGCCTTCAACGGCGCCCTGTACATCGTCAACAGCGACGGGTCCGGATTCCGCAAGCTCGCGGGAGGAGCGGCGTATTACACGAGGCCGCGGTGGTCCCCGGATCGCCGCCGAATCGCCTTCAGTCGGATGGCTGAGGATCTTCGGAGTGAAATCCTTGTCATCGACGTCGACGGGAAGGGCGGAACTGTCCGATTGGCTGAAGGAGCTGATCCGGCCTGGTCGCCCGACGGAACGAAGATCGTCTTCACGTCGACCGGCGGAGCTCCACTCGGGTCGGCGTGGGGCATTTACGTGATGAATGCGGATGGCAGCGGCATCCGGCGGCTCACCTCTCCCAACAATTTCGACCAGTGCAGCGTGGGAGCGAGTGCGAGCGACTTTAACCCCGACTGGTCGCCCGACGGTAAGAGAATTCTCTTCGAGCGGGACTTCAACACCGACGACTTCGGCGGCTTCGACTGCGGCCTCGATGGATACGGCCGAATACCGAATGTCTATGTCATGAACGCGGACGGAACGGACGTCCGGCGGCTGCGGCCGGTCGGCTTATGGGATTCTTGGGACGCCGAGCCCGCATGGTCGCCGGATGGCCAGTTTGTCGCTTTTTCCAAGCAGCTTGGCGGAGTGTTCGTGATCAGGGCCGACGGATCGGCCGGTCAGCAACAGGTCGTCAGCAATTACCCAGAGTTGAGCCCTGCATGGTCAGCGGACGGCAAGAATCTGTTATTCCTGGCCGTAGCTCCGCCAACGAACTTCCTGGGGATCTACGACTTCGCGTCCGGTTCCAGTCACTTCATCGGAATCCCCGCGACGATAGGTTTGGTCCTCGAGCCTGCTTGGTCGCGATGAGGTTGATTCATTCGCGCCGAGTACGGGCCGTGATACGAACCGCGATGGTCCTGCGCCGCGGCGTCCTGATCGTCGCGGTTGCATGCACGAAGGACTCACCGGTCGCGGCACCGGTGTACGAGCCGCAGACGGTCATCACGATCCTGCAGGGCGACGGCGCGCGCCTGAGCCCCGCAAGTCAGGCCGATACGGTCATCGTCCGCGTCACGGATCAATTCGGCAGTCGACGCGACGGGAGACCGGTCAAGTGGACGGTGACATCTGGCCGAGGATCGGTGGCACCGCTCGACGACGTGACGTTCGGCGACGGCGTCGCCCGTGCGATCTGGACGCTTGGTCCCGACGTCGGCGCGAACACGTTGGTGGTCACCTCCGACACTGCATCCGCGACAGTGACGGCTGACGCCGCGGCGCCATTCCAAGTGATGAGCCTCGCCCCTGGCGCCGAACAGGTCTGCGCCCTCGCGAACGGCGGACGTGCCTACTGCTGGGGAGCCAACTACAGCGATCAGCTAGGGGGCGGATCTACCCTCATTGGTGGTCTGTCGAAGACGCCCGTGCGCGTGGCGACAAACCTCACGTTCTCCGCGTTGGCCTCGAAAGCGCACCATACGTGTGGATTGTCCCTCGCCGGCGAGGCGGTCTGCTGGGGGCTGGGGTACGAATCGGGACCGACGGCAATTTCCGGGTTTCGCTTCGTCGCGTTGACGACGGGATTCCGTCATACGTGCGCACTCGCCGCGGGAGGCGT
>DATMHK010000093.1:0-3186 GCA_035554995.1 Gemmatimonadaceae bacterium | reverse complement strand
GATGACGTTGCCCATGATCACTTCTTCGATGTCGTCGAGCGCGACACCGGCGCGCTGCACCGCGGCGCGGATCGCCTGTGCGCCAAGCTCGGGCGCGGTCAGCGTCGAGAGGCCGCCGAGAAACTTGCCGATCGGCGTCCGAGCGGCGGAAACGATGACAGCGGTACGAGATGAATCAGCCATGCTTGGAAGCTAATCGTCTTTATCGCGCATCGCCCATCGCCCGCTCAGGGGATGAACGTCCAGATCACCACCTGCGGCGTCATCAAGTTCGCCATCCCGCCGGACGACATGATCGTCGCGCCTCGCCGCGTCCCATTGAACTCGGTTGGGCGATTGTGGCGGTAGATCTCGATTCCGATTACCAGGTCGGCCGGATAGTCGCGCAGAAGTTCGTAGTCCACCGGCATCCGATCCATGATGAATTCCGCCCGATCATGGATTCCGTACGTGCCGAGGATGTCCGCTACCGTGAGCGGTTTCCGCCGCAGGATGTCCGCTCGGTTGACGAACGTTCCCGACCCTCCTGATCGGTAGCGGTTCAAGAAGCCGACGCGATCGAGGCGTTCCTTGACGCGATCGTTGGAGACCGCGGTGACTTTGACCGTGGCCAGCAGCCGGGACACGACGTCCATACTGAGCACGGTCGACAGCACCGTCGTATCGACGACGACGACGCCATTGAGCGGCGCGAACCCGATCCGGCGCACCTCCATGAGGTACCGGCCGGCGCGCAGCTGGCGGATCGTGAAGTTGCCGACGGAATCGGTGATACCGACTCTCGACCGAAGTGTATCGACGAAGATCTCGAGCGAATCACCACCGCTCCGTGTGGCGATCTTGCGCACACTGTCGACGAACATGAGCCGGATGTCCGCCGATCGAACGCCGGTGCTGTCGAGGGGGTTCCAGACCTTGCCCACGAATCCGGCGCGAGGGGGAACCGTGTCGGCGGTTTGCGCGCCGCCGTCGGAAGGTGTCGCGATCGTGAGCGCCGCGAGGGTGAACGCCGCGGCGGCGAGTGAGCGCATCATGGCTCGGGCGTAAGGAGGACAGCGGGAAGGACTGTATACAATCGCGTCCGGTCCGGAATCGCACAAGAGGCTTGACGGAATGTGGCGCACCAGATCATCATACCGACGCTTCCTTACAGACTCTCAATAGAGTCTCTCGGAGAACCCATGACGCGCCTCCCCGTCGTCAAAGGCACCCTCGACCTCCTCGTCCTGCGCGCCCTCAGCTGGACGCCGATGCACGGCTTCGAGATCGTCAGCTGGCTCGAACGCGCCGGGGGCGGATCGCTCGAGCTCGAGGATTCGGCCCTGTACCAGGCCGTCTACCGGCTCGAGGAGCGCGGGCTGCTGCAAGCCGAATGGGGCGTGACCGAGAACAACCGACGCGCGCGCTACTACAAGATCACCACCGCCGGACGCGCGCATCTGCGCGCCGAAACGAAGAACTGGGTCGAGTATGCCGACACAGTCACGACGATACTCACCGCCAAGAGCATTCCGTGATTCGCCGCGGCATCCGGCGTTGGTTTCATCTCGCGCTGCGTCGGCGCGACCAGTGGGAGCGTGAGGTCGAAGATGAGATCAAGCTGCACCTGACGCTCCGCGCCGAGCAGTTGACCGCGCAAGGCGCGAGTCCGAACGAGGCATTCGACGAGGCGGTCCGTCGCTTCGGCACGCTTGCCGAATCCCGCGCGCGGCTCATCGACGCCGCGCGTCACCGAGAGGCCCACATGCAACGCACCGAGTACCTGAGCGATCTGCGGCAGGACCTGTCCTTCGCGATCCGTACGCTCCGTCGCGACAAGGGATGGACCACCGTCACGATCCTGACGCTCACGCTCGGCATCGGCGCGGCAACCGCGGTGTTCAGCGCCGTGAGCAGCGTACTGCTTCACCCGGTCGCCTACCCCGATGCCGACCGCGTGGTGCTCGTGTATCAACAGCCCGCGAAAGGCAACAACACGGGAATCAACGTCACCATCAGCCCGTCGGCGCCGATCATTCGAGCGTGGAAGACGGACGCGCATGCGTTCGAGGCTGTCGAAGCGTTCGGGCAGAGCGACATGCAGATGCGCACGACGAGCGACTGGGTCGACGTGCACGCCACGCGCATTGGGCCGGACTTCGCATCATTCGCCGGCGTTCGCCCGATCGTCGGACGTATTTTCACGGCGGCCGAGCTCGCGACGGACAAACGTGGTGTGCTCCTCAGCGAGGGATTATGGCGCACGCGCCTCGGTGCGGACCCCGGTGTCGTCGGCCGTAGCATCACCCTCGACGACTCGACGTACAGGATCCTCGGTGTTTTACCGGCGACACTACGCTTGCCGCGCGTCGGGGCATCGACGACGGACGTATGGCTGCCGCTCGATCTGCGCAACGATCATATCGGAGCCTCGGTCGTGGCGCGGCTGCGCCCGGGCATCGACGCGACTCACGCGACGGCCGAGTTGGATAGCGTGTACGCGCGAGTCACCGCCGCCCTCGGAGAGAAGGCGACCCTGCACGCGTTCGTGGCGCCCCCGGGACGCCAGGTGAGCTTTCGCGACTCCCTGATGCTGCTCGGGTATGCGGTCGCCCTCGTGCTCCTCGTCGCGTGCGCGAATGTCGCCCATTTGATGTTGGCACGCGCGAGCACCCGCAGGCGGGAGCTCGCCATTCGCACGGCGCTTGGGGCCGGCCGGTCCCGCGTCTTTCGACAGCTGCTCACCGAAAGTGTCTTGCTCGCGTTCGCGGGTGGCGCGCTCGGCGTGTTCGCCGGTTGGCTGGGGTTGCGCGCGATTCTCGCGGCGAGCCCGACCAGCCTTCCCGCGCTCACGCTCGCGCACGTCGATTACACGACGCTCGGCGCCGCGCTCGCGATCACGATCGTGACGAGCGTGGTGTTCGGCGTCCTCGGCGCGATGCAAGCCGGGCGCGAATCGACCAACGAGGCCCTGAAGAGCGGCACGCAACGTTCGGCGACCGGCCGCGGACGGGTGCGACAAGTTCTCGTCGTCACGGAGATGGCGCTTTCGGCCACGCTCGTCGTCGGCGCCTCGATGCTCGTACGCAGCGTGGTCAACCTGCAGCGCGCCAATCTGGGGTTCGAGCCGAGTGGGCTGTATACGATTCGTCCAAGCGTGCCCCGCGGCCATTTCGGCAACAGGGCGGCGCGCGGCCTGTTCCTCCG
>DATMHK010000092.1:0-8169 GCA_035554995.1 Gemmatimonadaceae bacterium | reverse complement strand
GCGTTATCGGTTCGGCCCGGTCGAATGGGTCTGGCGGACGCTTACTTACGGTCACGCGCCCGCGATGCGGATCGCACCGGCTCGGTCCTGACGAATCGGCGGCTCGTGTCGATTTTGGCCGATACCGTTCGACGTTAGGGTGTGAAGATTCCACCATCGATCGAACTAACGGCAAGGAGACACGCGATGCGTTACATGATGATCGTCAAGGGCGACGAGAACCTCGACCGTTCCGGTCCGCCGCCTCAGGCGTTGATGGAAGCGATCGGCAAGCTCGGTGAGGAAGCAGCGAAGGCGGGCAAGATGGTGTCGTTCGGCGGGCTTCGCCGCACGGCGGACGGCGCACGGATACGGCTGTCAAACGGAAAGCTGACGATCACCGACGGGCCGTTCACCGAGACGAAGGAAGTCATCGGCGGCTTCTCGATCATGAACCTCAAGTCGAAAGAAGAGGCGATCGAGGAGGGGCGGAAGTTCATGGAGCTGCACCGGATCCACTGGCCGCAGTGGAACGGCGAGACGGAGATTCGGGCGATGTACGAGGAAGGAGAAATGCCGGGATAGTCAGCCGCTCGAGACCGCGCTGTTCCCGGCCGCGACAAGCTCGTTGGCGCGATCGCCTTCAGTTCCGTACGCGATCGCGTAGCCATACACAAAAGTGGACGGCCCATCCGCTTTGCCCTCCAGGGTGAAGCGGAGCAGCGCGTCGTCATACTCGCGGACGACGAGTCCGAGAGCGCGTGCCTCGACCACGAAATCGACCACACCGGTGAGCGTGTTCCCGTTCGGCGTCGCGAAGCGGAACTCGTCGCCCGCCTTCGGCGCGGGCGAAAGGCCGAACTTGCCGAGCAGCGTTTTCCAGACCGACCGGTTCGGGGACTCGACCTGCGACATGAACGGAAGGTGCGCCGCGGGCTCGTGCGGATGGCGCTCGAAGTACTGGCGAAGATTCTGGAGCATCAATCTCCAACCGCGCGCGTGCGCCTCGTACTCGGCGTCCCAGTCGGCGCCGACGCTGAACCCGGAGTGAACCAGGCGGAGCGTCGCTTTGCCGCCTTTGCGCGCTTCGATCAACCAATCAGCGTAGAGCGGCGCCTTCGTTTCGCGGTTTTTGCCGGACGGATGACGCACCCGCTTCGGTGGGTCGAAGATCTCGATCTCGTGTTCGACGCTCATGCCTTCGCCCCACGAGATCCAAATGGTGCCTTTTTTCTCGCCCTCTGGTGGCGTGACGCGCGCGCCGGGCGCGAGCCATTTCGCGAGCTCGGTCCCATCGGCGACGGCGCGGAAGACTTCTTCGGGAGAGCCGTCGAGCTCGACGGAGAGGTCGATGTCGCGGGTGGTTTTGTTTTCCATCGGGGTGACCTCGGTGGTGCTCACGGTGATTGTTGAGCGGTGTCTGCCGGCTTTGGGTACGCGAAGCAAACCAGGCGATGCACACGTCCGCGCGGCGCGGACTCGTCGTGGTACTTGGCGGTGAGCCGCGCGACCTCGCGCGCAAGCTCCTCGGCAAACGCGGCACGATCCGCCGCGTTCGCGAAACGGACTTCGGTGTCGAGTGTGAGAGTGGCGAGACGCTTGCCCGCATCGTCCGCCCCTTGGCGCAGGCGCGTCACTTCGCGAAGCGCCCGCGCCGCGACCGCGATGACATACGCGGCCGAGAATCGATCCGTCGCCTCCGCGGCGCCCTGCGCGAGGGATCCGAGCGCTTCGGCCGACACGAGATAGGCGCGCCCGGTCGCGCGAACGATGCGTTCGACGCAGTTGCCGACCTTTTTCTCTTCGACGAGCTCGACGAACCCTTCCTTCTCGAGCTCCTTCAGATGGTAGCCGACCTTTTGCCGCGCCACGTCGAGCGTGCGCGCAATGCCAGCCGCGGACTGTGGCTCGGCGAGCATTCCGAGGATACGCGTTCGAAGGGGTCGGAGCAGCACGGCAGCACCAGCCATGGGGCCAATCTGCGCCGACAAAGGCAATTAGTCAAGGAAAATTCTTTTGTCGGCTGGCCAGGCAAATAGGGTCAGACCCCATTTAGAGTCCTGCAAATAGGGTCTGACCCTATTTCAGGGACTCGCATCAAGGGGGAGACGGACCACGGCGACTGTCCCCCCTCCCCCTCCCCCTCTCCCTCCCCCGCTCTCGAGGGTGAGGTCGCCGCCGTGGGCGAGCGCGATGCGGCGGGCGATCGGGAGGCCAAGGCCGGTCCCATTTTCCTTGGTGGTCTGAAAAGGCGCGCCGACGGTGGCAAGCACGGCGTCGTCCACACCGCGGCCGGCGTCGACGATGCGAATTGTCGCGTCCTTCGGTGACGAATCGAGCTCGATTCGCGCGTGACTTCCCGGCGGCGACGCCTGGGCCGCGTTGATGAGGAGATTCAAAAAGAGCTGCTCGAGCGCCGCCGCGTCTCCATCCACCGCGATGCGCGGTTCTGCGGCCAGCGGTTCGAGCAGAGCCGCTCGCTCGACGAACGACGGCTCGGCGCTGCGCATGGCCCGGTGCAGAACCTCGTTCAGGTCGACGCGCGACTTGGTGACCTGCCCACTCCGGGCGACCCGGAGCGCACCGCTTACGGTTGCATCGAGGCGGCGCACGGACTCGAGCGCGCGCGCGACGAGTTGTGACCCTGGCTCGCCCTCGGGGAGATGGCGGCGCGCGTGTTGAAGGTCGACACGGACCGCGGTCAGCGAGTTTCTCACTTCGTGCGAGAGCGACGCCGCGAACTCGCCGACCGCGGCCAGCGATCGCTGCTTCGACAATTCGGCGAGCGTGCGGCGCAAACTCTCCGTCATGTGGTTGAACGCTCGCGCCAAACGGCCGACCTCGTGTTCCTCGGGCTCGTGAACCGTTCGATCGAGATCTCCGGCCGCCACCGCGGTTGCCGCGTTGGACAGCTCCTCGAGCGACTGGGTCACGCGCGACGTCACGAACCAGCTCGTCAGCAGCGCGATGAGAGCGACAGCCATCAATACGCCGAGTCCACTGCGGGCCGCGCGCTCGAACGGTTGGACGTACGGCGCGACCGGCGCGGCAACGATGATGCGGAGCGGCGCTCCGCGAACGGAGCGCGACACGCGCTCGATCCTGACCGGCGGCGCCACGGCCGGCGACGGTGCACCCGCGGAGTCGCCGTTGTTCACGAGCGCCGCACCTGATGTGTCGGCAATGGCCAAGGATGCGCCGGGGATGAGCGCCTGACCAATTACCGGCGCGAGCACGCTCGACACCGACACGCGAGCCCGCAGCGTCCCGATCGTCTTGCCGTCCGACTCGACGGGAAGCTCGACGTCGAACGCTCTCACCGAGGCTTGCGCGACGATCACCTCCGACCGGCTGTCCGTCGACCGCGGCCGCTCGAAGCGCCACCGCGTGCCTCCGCCAAGGTCCCTGTATTCGAAAACGGGAATGGACGACGCGAGCGACATCGCTGTTTGCTGCAGGTACGCGCGTTCATCTGCAGCGAGAGCGTCGCCGCGGAGCACGGAAATGGCGGCCGTGTTGCTTGCCAAAAGCCGAAGCTCGCCCTCACGGAGCGTCCACCGCTGTTCGATCGTCGCGGCAATAGCATCCGCGGCGTGATCGAGCTGGCCTCGCAGCAGCTCGATGCCGGATCGTTCAGCGGACCGCGTGAGCCACAGACCAACGAGAGCGAGCGGCAACAGCGCGCCGAGCACGACGATCGACAGAAATCGCCCGGCGAGGGTGCGCGGTCTCATTGCAGCCCGTATTTCTCGATGAGCCGATTGAGTCGCGGCCGCGACACTCCGAGCAGATCGGCTGCCCTACCCTTGTGACCTGCGGCGAGCTCCAGCACGCGCGTCACGTGAGTGCGCTCCAGCTCCTCGAGTGACGCCACACGCTCATCGCGGATCGCTCCCGGCGACGCGATCGACAGGTGTTCGGCGTGAATGACGCCGCCCGAGGCGACGACGAGCGCGCGCATTAGACAATTCTCGAGCTCGCGCACGTTGCCCGGCCACTCGTGCTCCATCAGCCTGGCGATTCCATCTGGCGCGAGGAGCGCCGGGCGCGCCGACAGCGCGGTCGCCGCGCGTCGCAACATGTGCTCGGCGAGCAGCGGAATGTCGGCGACGCGTTCGCGGAGCGCGGGAATGACGATCTCCACTACGCGCAACCGGTAGTACAGATCCTCGCGGAAGCGCCGCTCGGCAATCATCGACTCGAGTGGCTGATGCGTCGCGGCGACAACGCGCGCCTCCGTGTGTTCCGTCTCCTCGGAGCCAACCGGTTGGAAGTCGCCGTTCTGCAACACGCGCAAAAGCTTGGTCTGGAATTCCAGGGACGTATCACCGATCTCGTCGAGGAAGATCGTTCCCCGGCCGGCGAGCGCGAAGCGTCCGCGTCGACTTGCGATCGCGCCGGTGAACGCTCCGCGGACATGGCCGAAAAGCTCAGACTCGAGCAGTGTCGACGGGAGCGCGGCGCAGTTGACCGTGACGAACGGCTCTTTGGACGCGCTGGAGTGAGCATGAATCGCACGCGCGACGAGCTCCTTTCCGGTTCCGCTCTCGCCGCGAATGAGGACAGTCGCGCGCGTTGCCGCGGCCTGGCCGACCATCTTATAGATGTCGATCATCCGGGGCGTGCGTCCTACGAGCTCGTTGGCGGCGTCGAACGGTGGCTGCGACGGCTTTGCGCGACGGCGCAGCGAGCGATCGGTGAATACCTTGTCCAGCGTTCGCTGCAGCTCGTCGAGGTCGAGCGGCTTGACCAGGAACTCGGCGGCGCCGTGCCGCATCGCCTCGACGACGGTCGGCATGTCGTCGAACGCGGTCATGAGGATGACGTCGACATCGGGCGCGCGTTCGCGGAGCTCGCGCAGTACTTCCAAGCCGCTCATGTCCGGCATGCGGACGTCGGTGACCACGACGCCCGCGCCCGACTTGCCGATCGTCGCGAGCGCCGCAGTGCCGCTGTCCGCAACTTCGACGACGAAACCGGCGGTGCCCAGCGCTTCGGAGAGCGCCGTGCGAACAGCGGAATCGTCGTCGACGAGGAGAACGCGTTTTTCCATCAGGGTTTGCGCGCGCTGCCGGTTTGAACCGCCGCGCCTTTCATGACGGCGCGGAGATCGACTAGGAGGAGAGAGGTCGTTCGAACATCCTGAACCGAGTACACCACCGATTTTCCGTCCGGCGACACGGAGACTGCGGCTCCGGCGGCGCCACCGATGACAGCTAGCTCGCGCGGCGGGTCGCCATTGATCGGTACGGCGTAAATGGCCGCGCTTGTCGTGTCACCGGAGCCTCGGCCCACCACGAGCACCGTGCGATTATCGGGCGTGAATTTTGGCTGAGATTGGCCGGCGAATTGGAAGGGCAATTCGAGGATACGACGCTGTCCGTTGTCGAGCGTCAAGATTTCAATCTGGTTGAACTCGGGGTGCTTCGGATCGTACATCAGGCCGGCGAAGGTTCGTCCGTCGTGCGATATCGCCGAGAAAGTCGTGCGCGTGCCGGGGACGCCCGAAGCGACCCGCTTACGTGTGCCAGCGCCCAGTGACGCGATGAATACGGCTGAATCCTCCCGTTGAACGGCGTTGTTCGCGTCAATGAACTGAAAGCCGGTGTTTGTTGGGATCGTTGGCGTTAGATCGAGCAGGGTCCGGCGCGAACCATCCAACCGAATCTCGTCGACCCTGCCGCGCGGCGGTGACGATTGAGGCATGGTTGACGTGATCGATTGGCCGTCGGCACGCCAGATCCACAGACCGAAACGACTCGTCGTGTCGGTGGCGATCGGCCGCACTTTTCGCGAGGCGACGTCAAGGAGCATCAAGGAGCGCCAATCGGCGCTCTCGTACGCGATCGACTTCGAATCGGGCGACCAACGCGCACCCCACTGGTCCGGGCGGACGTCGGTCGTGTGCAGAACTTCGACGCCGGAGCCGTCGGGATTCATGAGGGCCAGCCGGTTGTGGCCATCCTCTCGCACCTGAAACGCGATGCGCTTTCCGTCGGGCGACCAGATCGGCGACTCGGCGGGCATGGGCGTAGCAATGCGACGCGGCGCCGATCCGTCGAGCGCGCGGATCTCCAAGCGCCGGTTATCGGCGATGCCCACCCACACCAGGGCGCTGTCGATGGGGTGGTCGTATTCAGCAACCGTCCCGACAGGCAGCGGAGCGAGGCCCACTTCGCGCCCGGTGGTGTCGATGACAACCGCGCGGTCGCCGGCGGAGACCGGATTCCGCGCCGGGACGGTGACGAGAAAGCGGCGGTCGGTGGTCATTCCGGTCAACCACTCGCGGGCGTCGGGTCGGATTGTTTCGGGGGCGCGACCGTCGAGATAGACCTTCGAGACAAGTGATTTGGGGGCGCCAGTCGGATTGCCGAACGTGTAGATGCTTTTTCCGTCGGCGCTCCAGAATTCGCTCTCCAACGACGATGGGAGATGTGCGATCGTGCGCTCCGGACCGCCGGTAACCGGCGCGACGACGAGCCGATATGGTTGTTGCCAGGTGTCCGCGTCGCCGTTCGGTGCTTCCGGCGTCTGGTACGCGATCCACTTTCCATCGACGGAGATGGCCGGATGATTCCCCTGGCCAGCGGTGACGCGCTGCGCGGGACCTTTTGCCGCTCCGGTCGACGGATCGATCGGCATCGTCCAGATGTAGAGGCCCTTTCCGTCGTCGCCCCGCCGAACCCACGCAATTCGATCCATTCGTCGCGACCACTCGAGCCCACTCACGGGCCCGTCGGCGATCTTCGTCGACTTTCGTGTCGCGACGTTGTAGACGCGGAGCTCAGTACGAAGCGGCAGGAGTACGAACCTTCCGTCAGGCGAGACGTGGGGATCGGTCGTGAACCGCTCCGTAAAGCTCGCCAGCGTGCGAATGCCTGGTTGCGTCTGTGCGGGCGCGGCGAGCGGCAACGCGGCGAGTGCGAGCGGAAAAAGGAAGCGATACGATGACATGGGGAAGCTCCGCGGTGGGGTGAGGTCGCGCCATGGGGCGCGCGGCTGCCGGAGCAAGAGCATGCAACGTACTCCCGGGACGGAATCACGCAACTGCAATCGCGGTGGATACTTGGCCGTTTGGCTGATCGATCCGGACCGATCGAGAATTCAACGACTTGTTGAATCCGATCGCGCATTCCGTTACGGCGAAACGAGGCTGCGCCATTGCCAACCCGCCAACGAAAAGCCATAACTAGGCGCCGATCCTCCCCGGTTCCGGCGTCTCAGAAGTCCTCAGCCCCAAGCCAGGCGATGGCGCCTCACAACGACCCTACTCCTTTCACAACGGACGCCACCACTCCGCTGGTCACTCCGGAAGTCGAGAGTCAACCGTCGCGCATCGGGCCGTACCGCATTCTTCGGTTACTGGGTCGGGGCGGCATGGGCGCCGTCTACCTCGCCGAGCAGACGGAGCCCGTTCGACGCGAAGTTGCAATCAAGCTGCTGACCACCGGCGTCGACTCGGAGATCTTCGCCGCGCGGTTCGACGCCGAGCGTCAAACGCTGGCGCTGATGCAGCATCCGAACATCACGAACGTCTTCGACGCCGGCGTGAGCGACGGCGGACTACCGTATTTCGTGATGGAGCGCGTCACCGGGACGACGCTGCTCGAGTACTGCGACGCGAAGCGGCTCGGCGTGAAGGCGCGGATCGATCTCTTTCGGCAGATTTGCCACGCCGTGCAGCACGCGCACGAAAAGGGCATCGTCCACCGTGACTTGAAGCCGTCGAACGTCATCGTGACCGAGACGGACACCAGGCCGGTGTGCAAGGTGATCGACTTCGGTATCGCCAAGACGATGGGCACCGACGTGGCGACGAAGCTCACGATGACGGGCATCTCGCTCGGCACGCCCGCGTACATGAGTCCCGAACAGGCGCGTGGCGATGCCGATGTCGACACCCGTGCCGACGTCTACTCGTTGGGCGTCACGCTCTACGAATTGCTGGCGGGTGTCCTGCCGTTCGAGTCCAAGTCGTCGTTCGCGATGATCATGGCGACGCAACACGGCGACGCGGTGGCTCCGAGCCAACGCTTCTCGTCGCTCCCGACCGCCGAACAGGCGAGTATCGCAGAGCGACGAGGCACGGATCCAGACGCGGTTCGGCGCGAGCTGCGTGAGGATCTCGACTGGGTAATTCTCAAGACGATCGAGCGCGATCGCGAGCTGCGTTATCACAGCGCGAACGAG
>DATMHK010000091.1:0-7624 GCA_035554995.1 Gemmatimonadaceae bacterium | reverse complement strand
CCGGTTGCCGCCGCGCGAAGGGCATCGCATGGACGGCATTCTCGGCTACGACTTCATCAGGCGCTTCGTCGTGGCGATCGACTATGTGAAGCAGGAATTGCGGCTCTACGACGCACGCAGCTTCAAATACGACGGCCCGGGTGAAAGCATTCCCGTCACGTTCAGCGGCAACCATCCGCACGTCGACGCCGAAGTCCGGCTCGGCGACGGCGCGACGATCAAAGGGCGCATGGTGGTGGACGTCGGATCGAGCGCCTCCTTGGCGCTCACCAAGCCTTTCGTCGAATCGAATCACCTGCGTGACCGGGTCGGTAAGACGATTCGCCGACGCAGTGGCGGCGGCGTGGGAGGACCGGTGACCGCCGACATCGGACGCGTCGCCGCACTCAAACTCGGCCGCTTGGAGATCGAGCGGCCAATCACCTCGCTCCAGGGAGACTCGGCGGGTGTGATGAGCGGGAACGCGGAGTGGATCGGCAACATCGGTGGCGACATCCTGCGACGATTCACCGTGTTTCTCGATTACGCCAACAAGCGCATGATCCTCGAACCACACGCCGGAGCGAACGAGCCGTCCGAGGCCGACATGTCGGGTCTCATGCTGGTGATGAACGACAGTCTCAGCGCCGCGACGGTCGATTATGTCGTGCCGGGATCGGCGGCGACGGACGCGGGCCTGGTCGTTGGAGACACGTTGGTGACGATCGACGGACAGCCGGCGAACGGATCGGCCGTGCGCGAATTCCGAAAGCGACTCCGCCGCGACGGTGAGCGAATCGTGCTCACGGTGCGGCGCGGCGGAGCGGTGAGAACTGTGACGCTGGTTCTGCGGCGGTTAGTGTAGGTCCGTTACTCGACTCTGAGCACCGCGTTCGGATCGACGCGCGCCGCCCTTCCCGCCGGCGCAACGCTCGCAACGACGGCGACAAGCCCCGTCACCACGACGACCGCGATGAACGTCAGCGGGTCGGTCGGCGTTACGCCGTGAAGCAGCGAGTGCAGCACCCGCGTCAGCATCAGCGCCGCCACGACGCCTATCGCAAGTCCGATCATCGCCTGTCGAACACCGGAACCCAGCGCCATCGTCATCAGATCCATCGGCGTAGCGCCGAGCGCCGCACGAATGCCCAACTCGTGCAGTCGCGACGCGACCACCTGCGACACGATGCCGAAGATGCCGATCGCCGACAGCAGCAGCGCGACGAAACCGAAGACGCCGAGCGTCTCCGCCGCGAAGCGCTGTCCCCCGATCGCCGCGTCGACGATGTCGCGCATGGTGCGCACCTCCGACACCGGAAGGCGCGGATCGATCGCTCGCACCTGCGCGCGCACCGACGAGATCAGCTTCTTCGGATCGCCTCCCCCGTCGGTTTTCACGACGAGACTCATCGTGCGCCGCGTGTTGCCCGGCGCGACCGCGAACTGCGCGAGCGTCGCGTAGAACTGCGGCTTCACCGTTCCGATCAGCGCGTTGTGGCGCACGTCGTCCACCACGCCGACAATCGTGTACCACTTCGTCGAATCCGATCCGCCGATCCGAACGCGTCCGCCGAGCGCGCGGCGACCCGCGAAATACTGCTGCTCGAACGTGCGATTGACGATCATCGCCAGCGGCGCGCGCATGTCGTCGCTCGTCGTAAAGGTGCGTCCCTGGCGTAACGTCAGGCCCAGGGTCTCGAAGTAGCCGGGCGTCACGACCTGCCAATCACCCGGCGTGCCCTGGTTCGGGGGCGGCGTATAGCCTTCCACCCGAAGACCCCAGTCGCCCATCTCGCTCGCCAGCGGAAGAAGCCGAACCCCTCCGACGTGCTTCACGCCGGGCAGTGCCGCCACTCGGCGCTGAAGGTCGTCCCAAAACGCGGCGACGCGCACCGAATCCGGATAGAACACCGACGGCGTCGAGATACGCATCGTGAGCACGCCCTCGGAACGGAATCCTGGATCGACGTTGAGCAAGTTGCGCACGGTGCGGATCATCAACCCCGCGCCGGCGACGAGCACGACGGCCAATGCGACTTCGATGGCAACAAGCGCTTGGCGCCAGCGCAGCCGCGCGCGGCCGGCGGTCGACCCGCGTCCGCCTTCGCGCAGCTCACCCGACAGCGCGAGTTGCGTCGCATTGGCCAGCGGCAGAATTCCCGTGAGCAGCGCCGTCACGATCGAGACGACGAGCGCGAAGAGCAGAACGACCCAGTCGATCGATGTCTCGGTGAGACGCGGCAGTCCCGCGGGCGCGTTCGAGCGAAGCAGACGAACGGTGATCGACGCGAGGCCGAGTCCCATCGCGCCGCCGAACACGGCGAGCAGCGCGCTCTCGGTGACGAGCAGTCGCGCGAGACGCTTGGTACCGGCGCCGAGCGCGACGCGAACCGCCAGCTCGCGCCGGCGCGCCTCGCCACGAACGAGCAGCAGCCCGGCGACGTTGGCGCACGAGATGAGCAGCACGAGCACCACCGCGCCGAACACCACGAGCAGAACAGGACGCACGCGTCCCATCACTTGCTCGTCCATCGGAATCACGTAGGCGTGAAACCCGACGTTGGCCATGTAACCGAACTTCTCCAGCTCGGCCACGATGTCGTGCAGCTGGCGGTTCGCGGCTGCGGCGGTGGAACCCGGCGCGAGCCGGGCGATGCCGTAATAGCCGTGGTTCGATCCGCCTTTCGGAAACTCGGGTCCGGGGAGCGCGCCTTCGTTCGCCGCATCGGTGGCGAGCGGGAAGTAGATGTCGGTGTGCTCACCCGCCGTGTAATCGAGCGGCATCTGGAATCCAGCCGGAGTCACACCGACGACGCTCATGTCCGCGCCGGACACCTGGATTCGTTTGCCGACGATCGATGGATCGCCGTTGAAGCGTCGTTGCCAGAGCTCATAGCTCAACACCGTGACCCGTGGGCCATTCGGCCGATCTTCCTCGGCGGTGAAAGTGCGCCCGCGATCGAGACGTACGCCGAGAATCGGGAACACGTTCGCCTGCACCAGCCCGGATCGCACGCGCTCCGGCGTAGCACCGTCGATCGTCGCTGAGGCGTCGGTATAAAGCCCGATGTCGGCGAAGGCGTGCACGCGCGCTTTCCATCCTTCCCACTCGTCGTACGACAGCCAGGTGCGCTCGAAGCCCTTCCACGCCGACCAGACGCCGACGAGCTGGCCTGGTTGGGAATAAGGAAGCGGCGTGAGAAGCGCGTGCTTCACGACGCCGAACACAGTGCTCGTCGCGCCGATGCCGATGGCGAGCGTGATCGTCGCCGCCGCGGTGAGACCAGGCCGGTGGCGCAGCGAACGCAGGGCGAAGCGGACGTCGCCCAGCGCATCGAAGAACGTGCTCGCGCCGCGTTCGTCGCGGGTGTCGTCCTTATGCCGTTCCACGCCGCCGAACTCCCGCCGCGCGGCGCGCCGCGCCTCGCGCTCAGACATGCCTTCGTTCATATGACGCCGTGCCTCCATATCGAGGTGAAAGCGCATCTCTTCGTCCATCTCCGCATCCTGACGCCGTCGGCCGACGAGCGCGGCGAGCCCTGAAGCGATCTCGTGATACCATGCCATATCAGGCTCCGGAGAAAGCGTAGCGGAGTACGCGGTTGACGGCTGCCGACGTGCGGTTCCACTCCTCTATCTCGGCATCGAGCTGTTTGCGCCCTTCAGTCGTGATCCGGTAATAGCGCGCCTTCCGATTGTTCTCGCTCATGCGCCACTCGGCGCGAATCCAGCCGCGGCGCAGCATCGCCTGCAGTGCTGGATAGAGGGACCCCTGGTTGACGTCGAAGACGTCGCGCGAGATCTCGCGGAGCCTGAGCGAGAGCCCCCAGCCGTGCATCGGCTCTTCGCCGAGCAGCTTGAGGGCGAGCATTTCGAGGGTCCCGCGCACGACTTCGGCGCGCGGTCCGAGTCGGGATTCGGTCGGCATGGTCCTTTAGATTACCAAAAGGGGAAAATGGTTCGCTAGGTTGAAGTACGAACCGCGCGGATGCCAGACGGCGCGACTGCCAGACGGCGCGGCTGCCAGAGGACGCGACTGCCGAAGCGCGCAACGGCCAACGTCGAAGAGAGACGCAAAGCCGCACGGCGCAACAGCTTCTGCGCCGTTCGGCGTTTCTAGTTGTTGCGACCTTCGGCAACCGCGCCGTTCGGCACCTGCGCGTTTCGGCACCTGCGCCGTTCGTGAGTCTGCGCCGTTCGGCCTTGCGCCCTACCGCGGTGCCGCCGCCGCCAGCTGCTCCATCGCCGTGCGATAGAGCCGAGCCCGCATCTCCGCGCGTTCGCTCAACCGCGTCACGTAACGCACCGTGATCTCGGCACCGCCCGGAATCGGGCGCAGATTCACTCTCGGCGTCGCGGCGAGCGTCGCGAAGTGTGGCGCGCGAGGAGAGCCTTTCCATTCCGCTTCCGCCTCGCGCGCGCTTTCCGCGGTCGCCGCTTCAACCTCTCCGCGCAGCGCTTCGCTGATCGGGTAGGGGTCGCGGCTCTCCGGGACGACGATCTGGATGTCGTCGAGAAGCCATTGTCCCGTCGTCGAGAAATTGAAGTAGTGCCCGTGGATGGCGAAGCTGTTGTTGAACGTCACGCGCCGGCCGGTGAGGTGGCTCTCTCCGGCGCCCGCACCCGTCTCGAGCAACACTGTCTGGAACATTCCGAGCTCCACGACCTCGCCCGTAACGCCGTTGATCTCGACCAGGTCGCCCGGACGGATGCCGTCGGCGCCCATGAGAACGAACCATCCGATGAACGCAACGATGAAGTCCTGAAGCGCGACGGTCAGCCCCGCGCCAACGAGGCCAAGGAAGGTTCCGAGATTGCTCGGCGGCCCGAAGATCACCAGCAGAATGAGCAGAATGCCAAGCATCTGCAGCGAGACGCGGCCGACCATGCGCAGCGTGTGCATGCGCCGGCGATCCATCGTCAGTCGCGACGTCGTTCGCTCGGCCCAGCGCAGCAGCAACACGCCGATCAAAACGATAAACAGCAGCGTGGCGACGCTTCGGAAGATTTGATTTGTCGCCGCGAGCTCCTGACGGCGGACGACGTCGGTCCACGTCGCGAACACGCTCGCTAGTTGTTGTTGCGTATCGACACGACGGTCGAGCGTGCCGAGCGACTTCTGTCGCAGCGACTGACGGCGCGCCTCGGCGAGCAGGGCGGCGGTCGAATCGCTCGACAGCGTATTGGCGTTGGCCGCTTGTAGCCGGCGCGCGGCGCGGGCCTGAATCGAATCGTGCCGCTGTCGCAGGACGGTCGCCGTCGAATCGGCCGACGCTCCGGCGCGCGCCAGGGTGAGTCGTTTGTCGCGCAGCGTCTGCCACGCCGAAAACTCCGAGACGAGACCGGGCTTGATGACGAGCGGCGTCGTCGCGATGCGAAGTGTGTCCGATGCCTGCGACGCCGCCTCGTGCTGGCGAATCATCTCGTCGAATCCCGACTGCGGATTGCCGCCGGCGCTGACGAGGTCCTGCTGCGCGTCGTCGACTTCGTCCTGGTCGAGCGTCGCGACAGCTTTCGCCAGCTCGAGCTGGTCCTTGAGCTTCTGGGCGTCGGCCGCGCTGGCTTTCGCCACCGCCGCGGTCAGTCGGTCAACGGTCGCCTTATCTGTGGCGAGCGTGCGCAACGCTTCCTGAAGACGCGCGTTGATCTGCTGCGCCTCGGGCGTGGCCGCCGCGGGACGCGACGCCATGCGCCAAACGGCGCCGGCGAACGCGAGGTCGTTCGCTTTATCCGCGAGACGAAGTGCCGACCGCGCCGACTCGCGCTCTTCGGGGGCGATCGGCATGCGGAGCAGTGCCTTCACCGTCTCCAGCGCGCTCTCGTCCACCGCGAGCAGGCCCGTCTGCGGTCCGCGCCCTCCCCCCCGACCGCCGCCTCTTCCGCCTCCCTGTCCGGCTCCCGCGCCCGATGCACTTGGCGCGGGCGTTCTCGGTTGTGGGCGCGTCAAGACCACGGCGTAGACCGCTGCCGCGAGGAGCAGTGTGAGAATTCCGACGGTAGCGTACTTCCGAAATGTCATGGCTAGCTCGAAGATACCGGGCCATGACCGCCGATGCCCCCCCCACCCCCACCCCCCAGGTCGTCGTTCATCTGATCGACGGCACCTACGAGCTCTTTCGACACTTCTACGGCCTGCGCCGCGCCACCGGCACAGGCACAGGCACAGGCACAGAGGTCGCGGCGGTCGACAAGCCATTCGGAGCCGTGGCCGGCGTGCTCGGCACCGTCGTTCAGATGCTGGAGCAGGGTGCGACGCACATTGGCGTCGCGACCGACCACGTCATCGAGTCGTTCCGCAACGACCTCTGGCCCGGTTATAAGACGGGCGACGGCATCGATCCCGCGTTGTGGGCGCAGTTTCATCCCCTCGAGGAAGCACTCGCCGCGCTCGGCGTCGCGACGTGGGCGATGGTCGAGCTCGAGGCGGATGACGCACTCGCCTCCGCCGCTCATCTCGCGGCGCAAGACGAACGCGTAGAGAAGGTGTGCATCTGGACGCCGGACAAGGATCTCGCACAGTGCGTCATCGGCACACGCGTCGTGCAAATCGATCGGCGAAGCGGGCAGATTCGCGATGCCGACGGCGTGCGCGCGAAATTCGGCGTCGGCCCCGAGCACATCGCCGATTATCTCGCGCTCGTCGGCGACTCGGCGGATGGCTATCCCGGGCTGCGCGGTTGGGGACCCAAAACCGCGGCGCGCCTCATCGAGCGACACGGCCGTCTCGAGGATTTTCCGCCCGACGTGCTCGGCGACAACCGCGAATCGGCGCTCTTGTTCAAGACGCTCGCGACGCTTCGCACCGACGCCCCGCTGTTCCGTAATATCGATGAGATTCGCTGGCGCGGACCTACCTCCACGTTCGCCGCGGTTGCCGAACGAATTGGTGACGCGCGTCTCTTGGCGCGCGTTGTCAAGCTGCAGAATTCTTGACGCGGGACGTTTCGGCCGCCACGCGGTGCAAGGAATTTGTCACCCCTCCGGTGACTCTCATTATTGATTAGCAGTCCCGCTCATGGAACCCATAACGACCTTCTATGAGCAAACTCCTACGGACTGCTGTCGGCCCGCTCGTCCTTCTCGCTGCGTCGGCCAGCGCTGCACTCAGCCAAACTTCTACCGCTCGCGTCGTCGTGCGCGTCACCGCCGACGGCCTTCCGATCGCCGGAGCCACGGTCGCCAGCGGCACCGCGAACAGCGCGACCGACCGACTGGGTCTCGCGACCTTCACGCTGCCCACCGGTCGACGCACGTTCCGCGTCTCGTCCAGCGGCTTCTTCGCCGACAGCCTGGCGATGAATGTCGCCACCGGCATAACGACGGTGAACGTCGCGCTTCGCCACGAGTCCGCCGCGCCAGCCTCGCGTGACCCCGGTGAGCGCGCCGTTGCCATGCGCGACGTCCGGCGCGGCGCGGATAAGGCGACGAATGTCGAAGCCACCGACCGGTTTTCGATGGACGAGCAGGTCGAGCGATCGCCCGGCTCGGTGTCCGAGTTGCTCAATCATGTCGACGGCGTACGCGTGCAGCCGCTCTCCGCCGGCTCGGCCGGCGCCGGAGTTCGGATCCGCGGTATGCCCGGACATTACACGAAGATTCTCGCCGACGGCCTGCCACTGTACGGCGCGTCCACCGAAGGCCTCGA
>DATMHK010000090.1:0-12320 GCA_035554995.1 Gemmatimonadaceae bacterium | reverse complement strand
TGAAGAACGGATCGAAGATGCGAGCGCGCAACTCGTCCGGAACGCCGGGGCCGTTGTCGCGAACCCGGATCGCGACATCGTCGCCCGCGTCATCCACGTCGATCGCGATTCGCGGGACATCACTGCCCGCTTGCGTAGCGGCCTCACGAGCGTTCTGGACGAGATTGAGCAGGACTTGCTTGAGCGCGTCCGGCGCGATCGTCGCGGGGTGCGAAGATCCACCATTGACGGAGATCTCGATTCCGTCCGCGCCCGCACCGGCCGTCGCCAACCGGGCGACCTCTCGCGCGACAGTCAACGGATCGGCGCGTTGAGACTTTGGATCGCGCGGCCGGTTGAGATCGAGCATTTGCTCGGCCAACTCGTGCATGCGCAGAAGCTCGTCGATCGCCAACTCGGCGTAATCGTGGACCTGCGCGTCGTGCGACGTGCGACGTCGAATCAGCTCGAGCAGATTGCGCAGGTTCGCCACCGGGTTGCGGATCTCGTGCGCGAGATTCGCGACTAGCCGTCCCGTTGCGGCGAGCCTGTCGCGTTGCATCAAGTCGGCCTGGAGCGTGACGAGACGTTCGTTGCGCTCGGCGAGCGCGTCATTCGCTTCTCGCAGCTCGGCCATCTGGCGGGCGAGCGTCGCGCGCATCTCGGCAAACTGCTCGGCGACCCGCGCCAGCTCGTCGATGCTGGATTTTGGCAGCGGCGCATCGAACGACCCGCGCGCCATCGCCGACGCCGCGTCCGACAGCTCGCGCGCCGGCCGCGTGACGCGCGCCGCGATCAAGGCGCCGAGGAGCAGCGCAACCCCGAGCGCGACGAGCGCGCTCAGCCCGGCGACGCGGTGCAATTCCGGAACGACCGCAAGCTCGGCGTCGCGCGCGCGCGTAAAGATCACGCGAGAGGAGGGGCCGAGCGGTGCCGCCACCGCGATCAACGTATGGTTGCCGGCTGGAACGTCGTGCGCCCGCGCCGAATCGTGCGTCGTCGCGAAGCCGCGCCGGAGTGCGATGGCCTGAGCCGTGTCGAGCGTCGTGACGGCAATCGAATCATTGGCGCCGACGAGCACGGTGACATCAGAGCGCGTCAGCCGGGCGAGCGCGTCGGCGGCGCGATCGTCGATCGGTTCGAGCACACCGACGGCGCCCGCCCACTTGTCGCCGTTCTGGACCGGCGCGAGCGCCACGTTCGCGATCGCGTTACTGTCTCGCGCCACACCGACAGCAACGGGTGTCCGGCCGCGCCGAGTCTCCTCCACCCAATCGGACTTTGCCGACGGCCCGATCAGCGACTTGCCGGCGGCGTCGACGATCAACGGCTCGCCACCGCCGAGCAGCGCTCGATTCTTGTCGACGAGCTGGCGGACAGTCGCGAGATCACCCCGGGCGAGCGCGTCGGCAAGGCCGGGAACGCGCGCGAAATCCGCGGCGTGCATGCGCAGCATGTCGATGCGCGACGCGGTGCGGTCGGCGAGCACCCCCGGCGCCATCTCGAGATCGGTCCGCGCCTTCGCGAGGAGCGCGGAGACGAGCCTTCGATCGAGCGCGATCCCGGCGGGAACGATGCCGACGAGAAGCGCGACGGCAATCGTTCCGAGGAAAGCGCGCTGAAGGGTGAGCCGACCGGGCATTAACTGGCCACGTGGTGCGAGACGGGAAGTCCTTATGACAGTTCGCTGGGGCGGCCGATCCGTCGGCCGCCCCAGCGAGGGTAACGTAGGTCGAGGCTCAGCGGGCAGCCAGACCGTTGGCGCTGGCAGGAAGTCCACCGGCCCAATCCGGAAGCGCGGTGAGCGACCCGTCACCGCCGATCGCGAACGCCGCGATGCGATGCGTGGTCCCCGAGAACGCGTAGATGAACTTGCTGTCTCGGGAGATCGCCATCTCGGTCGGCGCGCTGCCGGCGCCGATGTTGCCGGTCACGCCGTCCGCGTCGAGTCGCGTGAGCGCGCCGCCGTGGATGGCATATCCAGTAATCGTTCCGCTCGTCGCGTTCGTCGTGTAGGCGAAGCGACCACTGTTCGTGATGGCGATCCAGCACGCTGAGGTCTCAGTGGTGGGTACGGACGCGCTGATCACCGCCCACACATCGCCGGCCTGAGCGTACGACGAGACGGCGCTCGAGTTGGCCGCTCCACCGAAGGCTTCGGAGACGACGAGCGTTCCATTATTGGTGAATGCGAATCCGAACGGAGTCACGCCGGCGGCTGGAGTGACGGTCGGACCATGGGCAACGCCATTCCCGTCCACGGAGTACGTGCTGAGGCGGTTCGTGTTCTTCTCCGTGACGACGAGCGTCTTGCCCGACGCATCGAACGACACCTCAGCCGGACCCGAGGCGCTGGTGCTGAGCGGGCGCGTCGAACCGGCGATCGGCGTCAGGTCGCCCTGCGACGATAGCGTGAAGCCCGAGATGTTCCCTGCCCCGCCGGCATTCAGCGCGTAGACGAGGTTGCCGGAGATCGTGACGCTGATCGGCATCGTGCCGCCCGACGCGACCTTGTCGGCGAGCGTGAGTGAACCGTCGCCGTTGACACGGAACGAGGAGACCTCGTTGCTGCCGGCGTCGACGACGACGAGCGTCTTGCCCGATTCATCGAGCTGAATGCCGCCCTGATTGCCCAGTCCTCCGCCGGTGCCAAGTCCGCCCGTGGGATAGGACGCCGAGTAGGTGAGCGAGCCGTCGGCCGACCGGTTGTACGCGAGCACGGAGTTGCCGCTCGTCGCGTTGGACATGCTGTAGACTTGGCCGACCACGTTGCCGGCTCGGTCGAGCGACGGGGCGAGCGGGAACGATCGGCTCGAGTCCTGGTCCATCGAGCAGGCCGCGACGGTAACGCCGAGCGCGACTAGGGGAAGGATGCGCATTGAAATCTCTCCTCGGTTTGGTGTTGTGGGTTCGCTCGCCGCTTTGGCCGAGCGATGGCCGCTGGTTGGGCAAGCGGAACACCCGAGGAGACGAGAGGCCGGCGCCGCGTCGCAAACGCCCACGGCACCATGTCATAGCCGTCGCGCGCAGTCGAAGCTCTCACCGCGATGCACGGTGCATGAAACGGGGACGCGCCGCATGAAACGCGGCGACGAAACGGTTGCCCGCTAGTTGCGGCGGCGGCGGAAGAGCGCGAGATCGATGGCGTTTGCCATCGCCAGATACCCGGCGTCGCTTGGATGCAGCGAGTCGCCCGAATCATACGCCGGAAGCATGCGATCCGGTTTTGCCGGGTCGCGAACCGCCGTATCGAAGTCGATCACGCCGTCGTACACGCCGCTCGTGCGGATCCAGTTGTTGACGGCCTGACGCTTTGCTTCGTTCTCCGGCCTGGCGCGCTCGAACGGTGTGAGCGTCGCTCCGTACACGACGACGCCGCGTTCGTGCGCTCGCTCGACGACCTGGCGAAGGCCATAAATGATGTCCTCCGCCGACACCGTATCGACGGCGCTTCGGCTGATGTCGTTGATGCCCTCGAGGATGATCACGTGCGAGACGCCGGGCTGCATCAACACGTCGCGATCGAAGCGAGAGAGCAGGCTTGGCCCCGTGCCGAGGGTCAGAACCCTGTTGCCCGAGATGCCGGCATTGACGACGGCCTTCGGCGGCTCGGTGCTCGTGAGGAGACGCCGTGCGAGGATGTCCGGCCACCGGCGATTCGAGTCCGGCGTCGCGCCGAATCCATCGGTGATCGAGTTGCCCGTGGCGACGATCGTCGCCTGAACGCCGGGATTTACCACCTCGACACCGGACAGAAATATCCACGAGCGAAGCGTGGTATCGGCGGTGAATGTCGGTCGTGTCGTCAGGTCGCCCGTCCGCGAGACGTACGTCGTCGCGACGCCGAGTGAGTGGCGCGTGCTCGTGCGAGCGGAATCCGGGAGATAGATACTGATTGTGACGTCGCCCAGCTTCGGCACGGGAAACGAAAGCGGATCGCTCGTCAGGACAGCCCCGGCCCGCACGATCGCCGACGTCTTTCCGTCGAACATGAGCGGTCGATCGGACGCGGGATCGATCGATGAACCGGCCGTGCGAAGCGCGATGTGAGCGCCGCCGATTTTCAGCGGACGATCACCGTACTCGTTGGAGATCCGGATGCGAACGCGATCGCCGCCGATGGTCGTGTGAATCACCTGACGGATGGTCGAATTCGCGTAGGTTGGGACCGGATCTCGCGTTCCCGCGGCCGGACGAGCTGCCGAAGCGCTCTGACTCGGTGACCACGTCGGGAGCCACCGCGCGCTTGCCGCAACCGTCGGTGATGCGCCGGTTGACGCATGGGTGCACGACGCCGTGGCCGCGACCGCACCGCTCATCGTTGCGAGGACGATCAAGCGAGAATTTGTCATGAGATTTCTATGGTTGGAGCGGAACAACCTGTAATCGTTGCAATGGTCCGACCGGCGTGAGCGACGCGTTGGCACCGCCGATTCGCCGAGCCAACTGAATCGTGTAGACACCTGGCGGAACGAGCGGGCCTTGGCGAGGAGGGCCACCGCGTCCGCGCCCCGCGGCCTGTTGCGCTCCTTCCGCTCCAGATGTGTCGGAAGCGGCGCCGCGTCCACCGCCGGCCCGTCCTCCGCCGCCTCGGCCTGCGAGCGTCGTCGTCGCCGAGTCGGGTCTCCGATGAAGATTCCAGACGACGCGATTGAGTCCGGCGGCGCGCGGCGCGGGAATATCGATGACCGACTTGCCGGCGGCGTCCTTGATGGTGACGACGATGTCGGTCCCCGCGAGCGGGTCAGCACGCAGCACATAGCTCAACAGCGCGCCGTACGGCGGATTGTTGCCTACATAGTTGCCGTTGCCGAGGCCGGCGCGCTGGAAGGGCGTCTCGACGTACAGGCGTGTTGCCCGTGGAGCGAGCAACCCCTCGGCGTTCATGCCGGCAAGCGCGCGCAGCGGGGTGTAGTCGTCGAGGATATAGAGTCCGCGCCCAAACGTCCCGATCACCAAATCGTTCTCGCGCCGCTGAATCTGGATGTCGCGTACGGCGACGGACGGAAGGCCGGAGCGAAGCGGCATCCAGTGTTGGCCGCCGTCGGGCGACGTGTACACGCCATGCTCCGTGCCGACGAAGAGCAGGTTCTTGTTGGCGTGATCTTCGGCGATCGTCCACACCGGGTCGCGGTCGGGAAGGTTGCTTCGAATGCTCGTCCACGTGCGCCCTCGATCGCTGCTCTTGAGGAGATACGGGCCGAAGTCGCCGCGCAGCATGTTGTTGAACGCCGCGAAGACGACGTTCGTGTCGTGGCGGGACGCGAGCAACGAAGAGACGGTCGTCAGCGCCGGCACGCCGGGGAACGTTCCGACAGCACGCCACGTCTTTGCGCCGTTCTCGGACACCTGTATGAGGCCGTCGTCCGTTCCGACGTAGAGAAGACCTTGCCGGATGGGCGACTCGTCGAGCGCCGTGCCGACGCTGAGGTCATTCGTGTAGAGATGCTTGTTGACCGCGTCCGGCCCCCACTTGCGGCCCATCACCGTGAAGGTATCGCGGTCGAGCTTTCGCGTGAGATCGCCGCTCACCGCGACGTACTTGTCGCCGCGGTCGTCGCTGCGAAAGAGCACGTTGGCGAGCACGTACAGACGATTGTGGTCGTGCGGGCTGATGATGTACGGCATCTCGAACGCCGTGCGAACCCGCTGGCTGTCGCCCCAGAAACGCGGCGCGGCGATGCCCTTTGCCTCACCGGTACGCTTGTCCAGCCGCTGGATCGCGCCGTTCTGCGACGAGACGTAGAGAATGTTGTTGTCCACCTGGTCGGCGCGAGCCTGGAAGCCGTCACCACCGCCCACGGTCATGAACTCGCCGACACGAATGCCGCTCGGGTGCAGAGAGCGCGACGGCGTTCCGATCGAACCGTTGTCCTGGGTGCCGCCGTAGATGTTGTAGAACGGAAGCGAGTTGTCGAGCGTGATCTTGTAGAACTGCGTCGCCGGAATCTCGAAGTGGCGCCAGGTGACGCCGCCGTCGAAGGATTCGTAGAGGCCACCGTCGTTGCCCGACCAGATGTGGAGCGAGTCGGCTGGATCGAAGCCAACGTGATGATTGTCGACGTGAACGTTCCAGCTCATCGCGGCGAACGTCTTTCCGCCGTCCCGTGTGCAGAAGATGTTCACCGCGAGCGCGCAGACACGATCCGCGTGGAAAGGATCGGGAAAGAGCTCGCCGTAGTACTGCGGATCGTTCGTGTTCCAGGTGCTCTGCTTCACCCACGTCTCACCGCGATCCGCCGAGCGGAAGAACCCGGATTCGTTTCCCTGCGCCGTCACCGACGCGTAAACCACGTCTGCATTCTGTGGCGACAGCGCGAGCGCGATACGGCCGAGGTCGACCATCGGCAATCCCTGCGTGAGCTTGTGCCAGGTCGCGCCACCATCGGTGGACTTGAAGATGCCGGCTTCCGGACCGCCGGCGACGAGCATGCCGGTGTGCCGGCGTCTCTGATACGCGGCGGCGTACACGACATCCGGATCGCGCGGATCGAGCAGGACATCGGTGACGCCCGTGTTCTCGCTGATCTGGAGCGACGCCTTCCACGTGCGGCCGCCATCGGTCGTCTTGTAGAGACCGCGATCGCCGCCCGACGACCAGAGCGGACCTTGCGCCGCGACCCAGACGACGTCGCTGTTCCGCGGATCGATCGCCATGCGGCCGATCTTCTCCGACCGTTCGAGGCCGACGCGCTGCCAGGTAGCGCCGGCATCCGTGCTCTTGAACACGCCTTCGCCGGCGCTGGCGCTGCGCAGGTTCGTGTTCTCGCCCGTCGCGAGCCAGATCACGCTCGAGTTCTTCGGATCGACGAGCACACAACACATCGAATACGCGCCGTAGTCGTCGAAGATCGGCGTGAACGTGAGACCGCCGTTCGTCGTCTTCCATAAGCCGCCGGCGGCCATCGCCACGTACCACACGTGCGGATTGCGCGGATCCAGCGCCATGTCGGCGTGACGTCCGGACGTGAATGCCGGGCCAACGCCGCGAAAGCGGAGCGCGGCCAGAGGATCGGACGGTGTCGCCGAGAAGGATGTCGGTGCGGCTGGTGCGGCGCCGCGGCCTCCGCCCTGCGCGCGCGCGCTCCCCGCGACGAGCACGGAAAGGCTCAGAACAGCGAACCGCGTCTTCATCATTTTGGTGTGCTCGTTTTCATCTGCGCGCCCGTGATGCGATCGCCGAGCTGGATCCGATCGACGACATCTTGTCCGCCCACCACTCTGCCTAACGACGTGAAGTCGCCTTCGTTGTGCGGCTGTGGCGTGTGATTCAGCGTATAGCCTGGACGGCCGGTGTCGAGGCCCGAGCTCGCCCACGCGAGGTTGCCGCGCGTCAGCCGATGTCGGTTGATCTCGTCGCGCTGGACGGAAGCGTCGCGAATCGTCGCCTCCTGATCCACGAAGTCCGGCACCACGCGTGAGAACTCACTCCCGGTGATGTTGCCCTGATCGAGAATTCGGGTGAGGGCGTCCATGGCAAGGGGCGCGTCGCCGGCATAGAGCTCCAGCTCGATCTCTCCACGCGTGGTTCGCATCGTCGCGCGTGGAAGCGGCTTACCGCTGTACGCCGGCACGATCCAGCGCTCGACGATCGCGCGATACTCGGTGATTGGCCGCTCGACGAGCGGCTGCGGCTGGCGTCCACGTCCCCCTCCACCGCCGCCGCCACCTCCGGCTCGGCCTCCGGTAGACGACGTGTCGCGGAGAATCTGCGCGGCGAGGTTCTGGCAATACGGTACGCTGTCGCGCGCGAGCGACGTCGCCGCCGTCCGAGCCTCAGCGTTGGCGAAGGGCTGCAGCTGGCGAATCGCCGTCGCACGCAGCGCACACGGACGCGTTTCACCGGTCGCGGCGACGAGCGCGGGCACGATGGAAGCGGAACGCGCTCGTCCCAGCCCCTCGGCCGCGCTCACCGAGATCCAGCTGTCCGTCGACGAAACGGCGTTGACGAGCGCCGCGACGGCGAGAGAATCGGAATAGGTGCCGAGTGCGCGAACCGCTTCCGTGCGAACGCGGCGATCGCTGTCGCGCAGCGCGGCCAGCAGCTTTGCCTCGGCGCGCTCGCCAAGCGACGCGGAATCCGCCTGCGACTTGACGAGACCACGCACCGCCCACGACCGAACGTGCGCCGAGCGATCGTCGCTGAGGCGAAGGAGATGTGCCAGGGCGCCCGGCTCGCGCGGACGAAACAGCGCCCATGTCGCGCGCCAACGGATCTCCTCGTCGGGAGAAGATGTCCATTTCACGATCGGGGCGATGTCACCGCGCGCCGTCGAGCGGCCGATCGACAGCAGCGCCTCGCCGATCGTAGCGTGCGTTCGCGGTCCAGCCGTGACCTTCATGAGGTAGCGCGCGAGCACTTCGCGGGCACCGGCGGTCTTGATCTTTCCGAGCGCGCACGCGGCTTCAGTGGCGACGGTCGGCGCGGTTCGCGGATTCGAGAGGAGCGAGTCGAGCCAGGGAATGGTCGCCGTGTCGCGCAGTTGTCCGACGGCGAAGACCGCCGTCGCGGCGAGGGCGGTGTCCGCGTCGAGTGGCTGCGCGCGGAGAAGGGCCACGCCGCGCTTGTCGAAGATGTGCGCGACGGCGAGCATCGCGCGCCGGCGGACCTCGGGATGCTTGGACTCGAGGGCGCGCCCGAGCTCGAGCGAGTCGAAGCGACGAACGTCTTCGAGCAATAGCAGCCGGGCGATGTCGCTCACGGCCGTCGAATCGAGTGAGCGACGCGACTGCCCAGCCGCGAGTGACGCGCTCGCCGCGAGCAGAATGAGTGCGCGGCGTACGCAAACCGTGGTGGATGTTCCTGGCATGTCGATTCTTCTCATGGCCGTGGCGACGCGATGAACAGCGATCCGTGCGGTATGACGTGTTCGGCTTTCCCGTGCGGCCAATCGCTGCGTGCGAAGCTCACGCCGTGCTTGCTCTTGTCCGCGTCGTGAAACCGGTCGTCCCAGGTGAGCGCGCCGGTGGACGGATCGAGCCGAATGATCGTGACTCGTGGCTCGCCGTCGTCCTGACCGACCATCACGATCCGATCGCTGCCCGGATCCGCCGACAGCCAGTGAGGGAGAAAGGTCGAGTCGGTCTTCAACTCGGCGACCTGCTTCGCGTGCGCCGGATCGCTGACGTCGAGCGCGATGACGCGGTGGCCATAGGCGACTGGGATCACCCAGTAGTGGCCGACGATGACCGGAACCGAACAACCGCTCTCCGGCGGTGAACGAAGCGAGTGGACGAGCTCGACCCGAGGCGCGTCGCCGTCCACCGTGACGTGGTACATGCCGCACAGATAACTGTTGAGCATCACACTCTTGCCGTCGGGGAGCGCGCGGACCTCGAATGGCTGCTGGTCGAGCGAGTCGTTGGCGACTTTGGGCATCGCGATCGTCTTGAGCAGCTTGAGATCGGAGAGTCGCCAGAGCTGGACGGTGTTCGCCGTGTGCTCGGTGTCCATCGGAGCGCTCGTCGTGATCATGCGGTCGATCGCCGGCAGCAACTCGACACCGTAATTGCGGATGCGCGCGCCGGGCATGCTCGAGTCGGCGGATGAAACGCTCCGCACGAGTTTGCCGTTGGCGTCGAATTCGGCGATGCCGCCGGGGTTGCCCGGCTTCATGCCGTTGCCGTACTGCAGCGTCGCGATGACGTGGTCGTTGGCCAGTCGCGCGAAGCTATGCGGCTTCTCGAAGCCCGGAACGCCGTCCATCGCGCGCACGCGTTTGGGCGCGTTAGGGTCGCGCAAATCGATGAGGAACGCCCGTCCTGCCGTGTAATCGTCGGCGAACACGACGCCGCCGCGGGGGAAGGTGTACTCGGTGTGGTGCGGCATCATCGACATGTCGCCGATCGGTACCGACGTCACGATCGAGCCGTACGCCGCACTCGCCGTGTCGGCGTCGATGATGACGACGAAGCTCGGCCCTATCGGCGTCACGACCTTGGCGCCCTCCATCTTCTCCTGCGATCCGGCCCAGACGGCGAGATACCGGGCAGCGGGGGGGCGAGCCGTCGGTTTTTCGGTATCTCGGCAGGCGAGGACTACGCAACCGGCGACAAGGACCGAAACGCGTGAGGTGAATCGTCGCATTGAGAGAGAGCGGGAGGGCGCGAGGAGGTTCGACGATGCGCGCACTAGCTTCCCGCATTCGCGCCACCTTGTCAACGCCGCGACGACGCCGGATAAAACGAAGTGGGGTGCCGTTGGCACGGCACCCCACTCTTGAGGAGCGACCCGCGGTCGCGAGTCGTCAGGTGGTTGGGGGTTTCGGTGGAAGCTTTGTCGAGTCCTTCACGATGATCGTCGTCTTCGTCATGGAGTCGGTGGGCGGTTTCACTTTGTTGGCCTTGTGCTCACCGCTCTCGCGCACCCAACCGGCGAGGCCGCGCAGGCCGCCGAACTGCTTCGACGAGAGGACGGCGCCCGTTTCGGCGTCCACGATCACTTTCGCGTGCGTCTTCTTGCCGTTCGGGATGATATCGATCGCGTATTGGGTGACGCCGTTGTCGACGTTCATCTCACCCGAGCCGATTTGGCCCGGCACCGCGCAGAGCGCGACGATCTTCGCGGAATCAGGAGAGATCATTCCCGCATCCGGTTTGTAGAGGTCGGATTTGATCTCGACCGCCTTCGCCGCCGTCACGTCGACGGTGCTACACACCGTACCGGTGGGGCGATACCACTCGATGATGAGCGTATCGGTGGCAACCACGCCGGCGGCTTGGACGGGTTTCTTCGTCGTGTCTGGTTTCACTTGCGCGTGGAGACCCGCGGCGGCCGCGATCGAAAATACGGCGACGCCTGTGAGCATCTTGTGGTTCATGTGCACCTCACAGCAACGGTTACGTCTGAGCCCGCCTGCCGGAGAGCAGGCCTGGGTGGAATCGGCCGGGCTGTATCGCAATCGGTGTGCGAGAACTCAGACTCTACGAGAAATATTTTCCGGTGCGGCGTGAGAATGTTCTCAATTGCGTGGCGTGGGTCACTGGAATTCGAGTTGCGTGTGATGCGGCTCACGATTGGACACTCTGTCGGGACGCTCTGCTGAACTACCTAAGCGCAGAGGCGCAGAGCCGCAGAGGCGCAGGAGGAGCGCCGCAAGTGCTCAACCCTTCGCTCACAACGAGCCCGGACGAACTTTTCTTTGGAACAGCCGCTCGGGAAGCCAACGGGAATATCCCGAGCGGCTTCACTCAAGAAAAACCCGGCTCGTTGCGCGACGGATTGTCGCTCGTGCAGTTCTCTGCGCCTCTGCGCCTCTGCGCCTCTGCGCCTCTGCGCTTAGGTAGTTCAGCAGAGCGTCCCGATAGAGTGCCTTACGCCCGCGCCACCCTCAGAACTTCGTCGAGCGTCGTCACCCCCGCCCGCGCCGCGCGCAGACCATCTTCGAGCAGCGTGCGCATCCCTTTCGCGATCCCCATCGAGCGCAGCTCCTCTGACCCGCGCCGCCGCTGCACCTCGAGACGCAGCTCGTTGTCCATCACGAGCAGCTCGTAGAGGCCCGTGCGTCCGCGATAGCCGGTGCCACGGCACTCGTCGCAGCCGCGGCCCTTCCACACGCGCGTGAGGCCGAGCTCCTCGAGATTCAAGCGATGTGCGGCGGCTTTGTCCGGAGTCGTTTCGGTCTTGCAGTTCGTGCATATCACGCGAACGAGTCGTTGAGCGACCACCGCGTCCACCGTACTGGCCACGAGGTACGCAGCGACGTCGAGATCGAGCAAGCGGGTGAGCGCCGTGGGAGCATCGTTGGTGTGGAGCGTCGACAAAACCAAATGGCCGGTGAGCGCCGCTTGCGTCGCGATCTGCGCGGTCTCGGCGTCGCGGATCTCGCCGACGAGAATGATGTCGGGGTCCTGACGGAGCAGTGAGCGCAGCGCGGCAGCGAAGGTTACGCCCACCTTCTCGTTCACCGGGACCTGCGGCACGCCGGCGAGCTCGTACTCGACGGGATCTTCGACCGTGAGAATCTTCTCGCGACCCGTGCGGATCATCTCGACGGCCGCGTAAAGCGTCGTCGTCTTGCCGGATCCCGTGGGGCCGGTGACGAGCACGATGCCGTGCGGGCGCGAGACGACCTCCGTGAACAGCTCGAGCGTGTCCGCGGCCATTCCCAGCTCGGTGAGTGAGATGCGGCCGCGCTCCTTGTCGAGGAGTCGCAGCACGACACTCTCGCCGCGCAGCGTCGGCACCGTCGAGACGCGGACGTCCACCTGCCGGTTTTGAAGTCGCAAGCGAATGCGTCCGTCCTGCGGCAGGCGACGTTCGGCGATGTCCAGCTCGGCCATGATCTTGAGACGGCTGATGATCGCGGCCGTGAGGTGCGGCGGCGGCGACGGCGCGTTCT
>DATMHK010000089.1:0-21826 GCA_035554995.1 Gemmatimonadaceae bacterium | reverse complement strand
TGCGTGCCGCTGGAATGTCGAAGTCGTCATCCCTCGCCGGAGCGACGGGGCTGACCGCCGGCGTGAGCATCGGCAAAGAGATTCACGACCGTCGTGCCGGCGGCGACTTCAGCTTCAAAGATCTCACATGGGACGCGTTGGGCATGGCCGCGGGAGCAGCGCTGTCGCAGCACACGAAGCCATGACCGCCGGCCATTGACGACCATCGGCGAGCTCGCGCTCTGGGTCGCCCTTCTAATGGTGGGCTGGTCGACCGGAGTTTCCTATGCCGGCGCGATCGCTCGCCGGAACGACCTGACCACCAGCGGTGTGCGCGCGCTGTACGCGACATTCGCGATGCTCGCTTTGGCGGCCAGTGGATTGTGGACGGCTCTGCTGTCGCGCGACTTGTCGTTTGAGTACGTAGCGGCCCATATCAGCCAGCTCACGCCCCGCGTCTACACCTTCACTGCCTTCTGGAGCGGACGAGCGGGCGCGTTGCTCCTCTCGGCACTGGTGCTATCGTTGTTCGGCACCATCGGCGTTGCGGCCGGCCGGCGTCGCAGCAGCGAGATCGTGCCGTGGGCGACAGGTACGGTGTCGGCAATCCTCCTGTTCGTGCTGGCGACGACCTGCTTCGCGGCGAATCCTTTCGCGCGTGGTGAGCTCACCCCGCTCGACGGGCGCGGTTTGGACCCGCGGTTCCAGAACCCGGCGATGGCGCTGCATCAGCCGAGTCTCTATCTCGCCTACGCCGCCACGGCGTTGCCCTTTAGCTTCGCGATCGCCGCGCTGCTCACCCGACGCCTCGATGCGGGGCTGCTCGACTCGATCCGACGCTGGACGCTCTTCGCGTGGTTCTTACTGACGGTCGCGATCGTGCTTGGAATACGCGCTGCGTACGTCGTGCCGGAGAGCACGGGCAGTCGGTATTGGGCTGCGGACGCAATCAAGAATCCGTCGATCTTCCCGTGGCTGACGATGGCGGTTTCGCTCCATCTTTTCGGCCGAGGACTCCGCGGACTGGGCAAATGGAATGTGGCGTTGGTCAGCGCGAGCTTTCTGCTCTCGGTCTTTGCGGCGTTTAGCACGCGCGCCGGCCAGAGCGAAGCGTCTTCCGCGCAGTCGGCGATCGGAACGTGGCTCTCGATGTTCTTCTTCCTCGCCGCGGGCATGACGGTCTACCTGGTTGGGGCGCGGCTTCGGGACTTGAAGGACGTCGCGGATTTGGACAGCGGAACGAGTAAGCCTCACCGCTACGGCGGCTACGTCGCGCACGCGGGCATCGTCATGACGCTTGCCGCGTTCGTTGGGCTGCCGCTCGCGCGCCAGTCCGACGCGACCTTGAAGACCGGGCAGTCCTATGAGACAACCGATCCGTTCGGCCACCTCTGGCGGTTCGTCAGTCAGGGCGTTTCGCAATTCGACCGCGCCGACCACGTCGTCGCGATCCTCGCCCTGGATACTTATCGTGACGGCAAGCGCGTCGGCCTCATCACGAGTGAGAAACGCACCTACCGCGACGTCGCAGGAAATCCCCTCTTCGCGCCTACCATCGAAGCCGGCATCCATTCGACCGCGCTGCTCGATACATATGTCCTGCCCGCCGACATTCGGCGAATGCAGGGTTCGGACATCGCCCAGCTGAGGATTGCGTTCAATCCACTGGTCGCGTGGGTATGGGCGGGTGGTCTCGTGATGGTTTTGGGCGGACTGATGGTGATGCTCCCGACAACGCGCGTCGTTACATGATCGCACTCGTCATTGGGACAGTCCTCGCCGTCGGAGCTCTGGCGTTCGTGCTCTATCCGATCTTTTTCGGTGCACACCGCGCGAAGCAGGCTCCTTCCGGGGCGGCGGACCAAGCGGCGATCGACGAGGAGATCGAGGCCGCGGTGCGCGCGTACCGGGCGGGGGAGAAAAAACACGACAGGTGTGCCGTGTGCGGCACACCTGTCGTGCGAGACGCGCATTTCTGCGCGAACTGCGGAAGCCGACTGCCCGCCTGAGCTGCGGCGTGTTGCCGCGGCCGAGGGTATGGCTTCTCGGACGTTATGGCTTCTTAGTAGAAGTCGTATCCTTCTTCGCCGTTCCCTTCTTACCACCCTTCTTGCCCGACGACTTCTTCGGAGTCGTGGTGGAAGCCGCAGCGTCGCTCGCCTTGGCGGCGGACTTCTCAGCGGACTTCGCGGCGCCCGAGGCGGTGCTGGCCGCCTTCTCAGCCGTCTTCGCAGCGCCCTGAGCGGTCGCGGCCGACTTCTCGGCGCTCTTCGCCGCCGACTTGGCGGTCGCAGCGGCCTTCTTGGTGGTGTCCTTGGTGGCACCCTGCGCGTGCAGCTTGGTGCCGGCGACCAACAACAGCGCGGCCGCAACGAATGCAAAACGCTTCATGTGGAACGTCCTCCGGAGGTGGGGATTTGCCCCTGGGTCTGCCCGCTCATTAGGGAGAGCGAGCCTGCTGAGCGAACGAACGGATCCCGAGGCGCAGTGGGAATCCGGCATGAACGACCCAAGCAGACGACCGGCCGTCACATCGGCCGATTTATCGCTCCAGAACCTCCAAACGACGTCGGGCAATTGTGATCGGGACCACAGTCGCCGTCGCGCATAGCGCCGCGGCCAGCGCGAAACCCACCGTCATTTGCAAGGGGTCGGCGTCCGTGCCAAAGGCGCGCGCGCTGAGGTACGAATAGACCGGCTTCGCCTCGAGCATCACCACGCCGCCGATCACCGCAATGGCGCTCATCATGAACACGAGACCGCCGAACGACGTTGGGATCTGCGCCGCGTTCTCCGTCTCGAACTGCGGGAACAGCGTCCCAAAACCGACCGCCAGTCCGGCGATCGCGAGCGTCATGAACGTGATGGAGAGCACGGACACGACCATCATGAATTCACTCACCTGGAGCAGATAGTCCGTCACGCCGACGATGAGCAGCGCGAGAATGAGCAAGGGAAGTGTTCCGACCCAGAACTTCGACCACAGGAGCTCGTACATCGGCAGCGGGCTCGATCGGAGGAGCCAGAAGGTCCGCCCTTCGAGGCTGACGCCGGGGAAGATGAACCGCGCGGCGATCGAGGCGAGCACGAAACCGGCGAGCACGAGATTCAGGAAGGGTACGACGTTCACGAGAAAGAACGTCACTCCTTCGCCGCGAAGTGGCAGGAACCGGATGTTGAAGACGTACACGACGACCAGTACGGCGAGCAGGATCAGCTGCGACCACTGGGTGCTGTCGCGAAAAAAGACGCGAACTTCCTTGAGGACGAGCTCTCGCCGCACCACGCTCAGCGGCGACAGCACGAAATGGCCGATCCGCGCCATGACCCCCTGCTTGGCGAAGCGCTGCGCGCTTTCCTGCGCCTTGCTGAATCCCCAAGCGTAGAACAGTCGATGGATGACCGCGCCGATGACGATTGCCGCCGCCGCCGTTGACCAGAGCAGGTAGTAGGGAAGAAGCTGCGGCCGCCCGTTGAGCCAGGACATCACCGCGTGCTGCATCCACTCGCTCGGCAGGAACGGTGATGTCGGGCCGCGCAGGATCGTGATGAAGTCCACCAGCGAGCGAAACCCCTCGGGCCGCGCCAGCCGCTCCGGGCGTACCAACCGGAACAGGATGACGATCGCACCCGCCGCAAGCACCGCGATGACGCTCAGGATGTCCCGGGCCCGTCTCGCCGGAAAAACGGTGACGAGGAGCAGGGTTATCGCGCTACCGATCACCGTTGGGATGATCAGGAACGGCAGGAACGTCGCCAGGATGACGAGCGGATAAAGCGGCCCGCCCGAGTACACGATGCCGTAGGCGACGAACATCGGCACCGCCATCACCAGCACCATCCAGCTCGAGTGAATGAGCGTCTCGACGAGCCGCGATACGTAAAGTTTGAACCAGTCTACCGGCGCCGACGCAAGCAGATCGAGATCGCGCGCCAGAAAGAAGCTCGAGAGCGCCGTGATCACGTTCGACAACAGCAGGATCGAGAAGAAACCGGCCAGGATCAGGCCGAGCAGTTTACCGGCGATGAGCGGCCCGATCTCGGCGACGCCACGGAAGTAGCGGAGCAGCCGGAAGAGCATCAGGAAAACGAACGCCCAAAACCCGAGGGCAAACGCGCCGAGGAAGAGCATCCGCGCGCCGCGTCCTTTTTCGCCGCCGGTATTTCGCGCGCGAGCCGTAATCCACTTCACGCTCAGCAGGTGCGCGGTCGACGGGTCGGGAAGTCCACGCGGTTTCGAGCGCTCGACCACCCCGAGCGCGGGGAGCGCGCTAGGCGTCGAGGACATCGACCAGCTCGCGCGCCGCGTTCTCACCGGTGAGCCTCAGGAAGATCTGCTCGAGACCCATGGTTCCGGATTCCGCGGTGGCGCGGAGGTCGGCCATCGTGCCGGCGGCGCGGATGACGCCGCTCTGAATGATCGCGATGCGATCGCACATCCCTTCGGCGATCTCCAGCGTGTGCGTCGACATCATCACCGTGTGGCCGCGTCGCGTGTACTCGCGAAAGAGATCCTTGAGGATCCGTGCCGCCTTGGGATCGAGCCCGACCATCGGCTCGTCGACGACGATCACTTCTGGCCGATGCACTAACGCGCTCGAGATGATCAGCTTCTGGCGCATCCCGTGGCTGTAGCTCTCGACGAGCTCGTCGCGCCACTCCTCGAGGTCGAAGAGCGCCAGCAGCTCACGCGCGCGGTGCTCGATCTCGGGGCCTTTCTGGCCATACAGTCCGGCGACGAATCGCAGAAACTCGGCGCCGGTCAGCTTCTCATATATGAAGGGGCGGTCGGGGATGAACCCCATTTTGCTCTTCGCCGCCACCGGCTCGGAAACGATGTTGACGCCACCGATTTCCACGGTTCCGCTCGTCGGACGCAGAATCCCGGCGATCATACGAAGGGTCGTCGTCTTTCCGGCGCCGTTCGGGCCTAGAAAGCCGAACAGCTCGCCCCGCGGCACCTCGAGATTGATCGAGTTGACCGCGGTGAAGTTGCCGTACCGCTTGGTGAGATTGGTGAGCTTGATCATCGCTGCCCTTCGGACGGGCGAATCGCTTCGTTCACCGACAAAACATCGATCTTGAGGTTTCCCATCAGGCGGAGCAGCTCGGTTTGGCGGGCCAGACCTCCCACGACGAAGCGGAGATGGGCCGCGTCGGCGGGGAACTGGCCAAAGGTCGGGTCAACCGCAACCCAATCGTTGAGAAGAACTTCCGGCCACGCGTGGTAATAGAATTTGCCGTCCACGTACGCGAGGCCGGCTGCGATCCTGGCCGGCAGGCCCACCGCGCGTGCTAAAGCGACGAAAAGCTGGGTGTGTTCGTTACAGTCCCCGGTGCGCGTTTGCAGTACCTGAAGTGCGCTTGGGACGCCAAAAGTCACCCGAGCCCTGATCGAGTCGTGCACCCAGGTGTTGATGCGCTCGGCGACGATTCGTGGATCTCGGACGCTCGGATCGCGCTTTCTGTCGCCGGCAATCCTCCAGGCAAGCTGCACGATTCGGGGGTCGTTGCTTTGAATCAGCGCTTCGGACCGCGTGTTCTCCGGGTCACGCTGTCGGCCGCCCGGCAGCTTGTAATCGGCGACAAGCGCTTCGTCGCGGTTCGGCCGCACGATCAACGTGTCGCCGATGAGATGCTGGCGCTGGCCGTCCAGATCGTATCCCGTCAAATCGACGTCGCGCAGTCGAACGCTGAGCGCGTCGACACGTCCCTTGAGACGTTTGTTGGCCGCGATCGCCGTCGTTTCGAGAATATCGCGATCGTCGGTGACCGAGAGACGAGTGCTGTCGTTCCGCCAATTCTCGAACGCGACTTCATAAGGCAGTCGCTCGAGACGGAAGCCGAGTTGCGTCGTCCGGAGAATCCTGCCTTGATCGTCTACCCAACCGGTGAACGCGCCGGGCGTCTCGGCGACCACGTTCCAGCCGCGCACCGTGTCCGGCCGAGCACCGTGCCACCGCCGCCCGGTCGAATCGAACACGGAGCTGTCGGCGAGCACGAAGAGCGACTCGGCGCGGATGTTGAATGCCACGTCCTTCGGCGCCATCGATGCGGGGTCGAACACTGGGAGCACGTATCGCTTTCCGACCTTGGGCTGCTCGACGAGCGCCACAACCATCGGGACGAGGGTCGGAAGAAGCAGCGGTCCATTGAGCGGGACGCGCCGGATTTCCGGCTTCTCCGTCCCCGACGTGATCGTCAGGATGAGCGCGGTGTCGCTCTCGACAGTACCGGTCGCCGAGATCGGCGCACCTTCGCTTTCGATCGAGAGATCGAAGCTCGTCAGGCGGAGAGCGCGGGACAGTGTAGCGCTCGTTCGAGCCGTCGCCCGTCGCGGCTTACCGCCGATCGGCAGCTCGGCGACGAAATAATCGTTGATGGTGATCGAGAGCTGCGTCGTATCGACCGTGGACGACGCGAAGCCGACTTGGCGGCGCCCCTGCATCACCCCGTAGAAGACGGCGCCTGGAGCGACACGCGCTGCCGCGGCGGCGAGGCGTTCGGCGCGGGGGCGGAAGTATTCACGCTCGACGAGAAGGACCAGGCCGGCCAGCCAAGCGACGACAACGAGGCCGCCGAGCAAGGCGCGGCTAACTACTCCAGCGCGCAGCGGCGTTATGTGAGGGCTAACGTGGTCTCGCCGTTGATCCACTCGAGATACTTGTCGAGGCCCGCTTCCACCGGAAGCGCGAGAAGCTCGGGAACCTTGTAGGGATGAAGCTCCGCGAAGGCAACGCGAAGCGACTCGATCCGCGCCGATCGGGTCTTCAACATGACGACTACCTCCCGCTCATCGGCAATTTTTCCCTGCCAGCGGTAGAGGGAGCGGGCGCCGGGAACCAAGGTGCCGCAGGCAATCAAACGTCGCTCGAGCAACGTGCGGACGAATTTCACCGCCTCCTCATCGGAAGCGACCGTAGTGAGAACGACGACGGCGTCGGTGTGAGGCATGGCCCAATATAGCAGACTTGTCCGCACCCGGTCCGAGCCTCAGCTTTCCCTGGCTATGGCAGAAGACTCGCTGATTGTTCGCGGCGCGAGGGAGCACAATCTTCGGAACCTCGACGTCACGATCCCGCGCGACAAACTGACGGTCATCACCGGTTTGTCGGGCTCGGGAAAGTCGTCGCTCGCCTTCGACACGATCTACGCGGAAGGCCAGCGTCGCTACGTCGAGTCGTTGTCCGCGTACGCGCGACAGTTCCTCGGCTTGATGGAGAAGCCCGACGTCGATTCGATCGAGGGGTTGTCACCCGCGATCTCGATCGAACAGAAGACCGCCGGCCACAACCCGCGTTCCACCGTCGGCACCGTCACGGAGATCTACGACTATCTCCGTCTGCTCTGGGCGCGGGCCGGCGTGCCGCATTGCCCAAACTGTGGCCGACCCGTACAACGACAGAGCGCGGCGCAGATCGCCGATATCGTGCTCACCTGGCCGCGCGACACGCGCATCGAGGTGCGCGCGCCGCTGGTGCAAGGAAGAAAGGGTGAGTTCCGTGAGTTGTTCGAGTCGGTGCGTAAGCAGGGGTTCATCCGCGCGTACGTCGACGGTGAGCTGATCGAAGTCGCGTCGCCACCCAAGCTCAATCGCCGGCAAAACCACACGATCGAAGTCGTGGTTGACCGGCTCGTGGTGCGAACGGAAGACCGCGGCCGCGTCGCCGATTCGATCGAGACTGCTTTGAAATTGGCAGATGGTGTCGTCGAGATCGTGAACGCGCAGTCCGACGCGAAGGAGATGTTCTCGGAGCGCTACGGCTGTCCGTCGTGCGGCATCTCGCTCCCCGAGCTCGAGCCGCGGCATTTCTCGTTCAACTCTCCGTTCGGCGCGTGCCCGAAGTGCGGCGGACTCGGCACGCGTAGACAGGTGAGCGAAGAGCTCATCCTCGGCGACCCGCGCATCTCGATTCTCGAGGGCGTGATCCTGCCATGGGGAGAGCCGAGCGGGTATTTGCGGAAGATCGTGCTGCCGGCGCTGGCGCGTCAGCTCAAGTTCGACCTCAACGCGCCGTGGGGTGAGCTGCCCAAGTCGGTGCGCGACTCGATTCTCTACGGCACCGCGAAGGAGTCGCGTGCCAAGCGCGCGGGCGCGTCGTCCGAGAGCACGGAATGGGAAGGGGTGCTCAACAACATCGAGCGCCGATACGAGGAGTCCGAGTCGGACACGATCCGACTCGAGCTCCAGGAGTTCATGATCGAGGTGCCGTGCGACGAGTGCAGCGGCCGGCGTCTCAAACGAGAAGCGCTGTCGGTCACGGTGCAGGACAAGAGCATCGGTGAGATCGTAGAATGGCCGGTGACGGAAACGCTCGGCTTCTTCGAGGGCGTTCCGATCCGCCAGGACGGCCGGCCCGGCCTCGATCCCGAGATCGCCGGTCCGATTCTCAAGGAAGTTCGCGAGCGGCTGCGCTTCCTCGTCGATGTCGGCCTGGATTACCTCACGCTCGGCCGTGCCGCCGAGTCGTTGTCGGGCGGCGAGGCGCAGCGCATCCGACTCGCCACGCAAATCGGGTCGCGACTGGTCGGGGTGCTCTACATCCTCGACGAACCATCCATCGGACTACATCAGCGCGACAACGCGCGGCTGCTCGCCACCCTCGAACAGCTTCGCGACCTCGGCAACACGGTGATCGTCGTCGAGCACGACGAAGAGACGATGCGCGCCGCGGACCACGTGATCGATCTCGGGCCGGGAGCGGGGAAGCACGGCGGCGAAGTCATCGCCGTCGGCACGGTGGACGAGATCGCGCGCAACGAGGCCTCGATCACCGGGAAGTACCTGAGCGGCGAGATGTCGATTCCGACGCCGAAGACGCGGCGGATGCCGGACGCACGCAAGTCGATTCGCATCGAGGGCGCGCGCGAGCACAACCTGCGCAATCTCGACGTCGAGATTCCGCTCGGGCTCTTCGTGTCGGTGACGGGCGTCTCCGGCTCGGGCAAATCGACGTTGATCGAAGACATTTTGCATCGGTCGCTCGCGCGTCACTTCTATCGCGCGCGCGTCATTCCCGGGGCGCACCGCCGGATCACGGGCTTCGAGCACATCGACAAGGTCATCGACATCGACCAGAGCCCGATCGGCCGCACGCCGCGCTCCAACCCGGCGACGTACACGGGACTCTTCACGCCGATCCGCGAGCTGTTCGCCGAGTTGCCCGAGGCGAAGATCCGGGGGTATGGGCCGGGCCGCTTCTCGTTCAACGTGAAGGGTGGTCGCTGCGAAGCCTGCCAGGGCGACGGCCTCGTGAAGATCGAGATGCACTTCCTCCCCGACGTGTACGTGCCGTGCGAGGTGTGCAAAGGCAAACGGTACAATCGCGAGACGCTCGAGGTGCGTTTCCGCGGACTGTCGATCTCCGAAGTGCTGGAGCAGACGGTGGACGACGCGCTGGAGTTCTTCCAGAACCAGCCGCGCATCTCGCAGAAGCTGCAGACGCTCGCCGACGTCGGCCTTGGCTACATCCACCTTGGCCAGAGCGCGACGACGCTCTCGGGCGGTGAAGCGCAGCGCGTGAAGTTGGCGACGGAGCTCTCCAAGCGGGACACGGGACGCACCTTCTATATCCTCGACGAGCCGACAACCGGCTTGCACTTCGAGGACGTGCGCGTGTTGCTCGACGTGTTGCATCGTCTCGTCGATCGGGGCAACACGGTGCTGGTGATCGAGCACAATCTCGACGTGATCAAGACGGCGGATTGGATCATCGATCTCGGACCCGAGGGCGGGACGCGCGGCGGATCGGTCGTCGCGTCGGGAACGCCGGAGCACGTCGCGAGCATCGACGCGTCGTACACGGGCCAGTATTTGAAGCCGCTCGTCGGAGTGCGGCGAAAGAAAGCCGGCTAGGGATTGACTGCGAAGACGACGCCGACCTGCGTGCGACCCAGTGGGCGGTAGAGAGGCCGCGACCCTTGAGTCATACGAGCAACGGCTTGGACCGACCTTTCCCACGAAACAATCGCGACCGCCGGATGATACGCGCCGACGATTCCATCGAAGACGTCGCGGCTCGACCCTTCGCCGCGCCCGTACTCCGCTGCACCGAAGCTTGCGACCGGAACAGCCGGCCGCCCGGTATACAGGAACACTGCTGTTTCGTCGTCGCTCGCGACGAGGGTTCCCGGCGGGGTGTGCTGACCGACCCACTCCACCGTCGGGCCGATTCGCCGAGCCTGCCCCATGGCAATTCCGCGGTGGGCGCCCGAACGTAGCATCACCGCGCTCGTGCCGGCGGCACTCAGCGCGAGAATTCCGAGGTCGACGAGCACGAGTGGCCTTGCCACCCGCCACGGTTTGAAATCGGGCGCCGGAAGGGAACGCACGCGCTGCGCCTGCTCCCACAACTCCAAGGCTCCGGCCACGAGCCATAACATCATGAGCGGCCAGCTGCTCCAGATGAAACGTCGTGGCTCGAAGGGCCACGCGATGATGATGGCGAAATGCCCGGCAATCGCGAACAGGACGATGGGACTCCGTCGCGCGAGCCGCCACGCCCCGGCGATAGTCGGAGCCGCGATAATTATGGTGGCGAGCCAGAGCGGGCCAACCGGGGCCAGCAAGGCACGCACGATCGCGATCGACGCGACGAAATTCCGCGCGATGGTTGCGGTGACGAGCCGCGGTCCCTCGGAACGGAGTCCCTCGACGAACCAGCTGAAGTACGGACCATATTTCGCGGAAACCGCCGCGGGAATCTCAGCCGCGTGGTGACCGACCCAAAGTTGCCATGGGACCATGACAGCTGCCGCCGAGAGCAGCACGATGCTCGCTACTCTCCACTGCCGTCGAATCGCCAGCACGAAGACGAGTGCGAGCACCAGCGTTGCCGCCTGTGTCCGCACAAGCGTGATGAGCCCGGCGCTCAAGCCCAACGCCACAGCGCTTGGTGCATCGATTTCATCTCGACGCTCCTTGCCGGTTGCCCACACAAGCCACGGTAGGGCGAGCGCGAGCCACATCGGTTCGGAGAAGAGGGCGGTGATCATCCAGACCGCCGGCGGCATGAGGAAGCCGGCTGCGACGCAGGCGGCGGCGAGCGCTCTTCCCATCCCGAGGTATCGCGCGAGCACGTAGGCGAATGCCGCCGCGATGCCAAGCAGCACCATGTTGGCCGCCGCGAACACGAACGGATTCCCCGGAATTCCGCCGCTCAGCCACGACAATCCTGCGAGCAGAAGCGGGTAGCCTGGCGGGTAGTGCACGCCCGCCGGCGCTCCGGGAAGGTTGATGAAACGGTAGCCCTGTCCCGTGCTGATCGCTTTCGCGAGGATCATATACAGCCCATCGTCTTGCGCGACACCAATCGGAAACGGCCGGTACAACGCAAACAGCACGGCAGTGACCGCGAGGCCGATCAAGATCGGCGCGGCGCGTTGCGACAGAATCGCGGATTGTACCGGCTGGTCGTTCTCCATCGCGCTCGTCCGTTGGGCGATGATGTAGGACGATTCTGCCCGGTGATTTGGAACGTCCGCCCGCGGGCACGCAGCGCCACGGTGTGCTCACGGTGTGCTCACGGTGAAGGGGCCGTCGTAGATATCTTTCGACGATGGTCTCGCTCCTCGACATCATCGGGCCCGTGATGGTGGGTCCGTCGAGCTCGCACACCGCGGGTGCCTGCCGACTCGGACTTCTCGCGCGGGGACTGGTCGGCGGCACGCCCGAACGTGCGCTCATCGAGCTGCACGGATCGTTCGCTCGGACGGGCGAAGGACACGGCACCGACAAGGCGATCGTAGCCGGATTGATGGGCTTTCGCCCCGACGACGACCGGATTCGCACGGCACTCGAGATCGCGGAGCGAGAGGGCCTCGACTACACCTTCGACAAGACCACACTCGACGAGGAAGCGCATCCGAATAGCGTGCGCATCACCGTCGAACGTGCCGACCGAAAGGCCGTGATGCTCGGGTCGTCGCTCGGCGCGGGTCGGGTGCTCGTCACCGAGATCGACGGATTCCCCGTCGAAGTCTCCGGCAACTACCACACGATCGTGCTCGTCGCCGAAGACGTCCCCGGATCCATCGCCCGGATCGCCACCCTGCTCGCTGAGGACGGCCTCAACATCGCGACCCTCCGTCTCACGAGAAAGAAGAAGGGAGGCGACGCCTTCATGGTCATCGAGCTCGACGAATATCCCGATGAGCGAGTGCGCGACCACATCCGCACGCTGCCGTGGGTGCGTTGGGCGTTCCGTCTCGACAAGGTTTCCGCTTAATCAATGTATCGCTCGCTCGCCGAGGCAGTCCGAGACGCCACGACACGCGGAATTCCCCTCTCACAGCTCGCGCTGGAGACGGAGAGTGACGATCAGGGACGTCCCGTCGGTGAGATCCGCGACATTTTGCATCGCGCACTTACCGTCATGAAGGGTGCGGTCGAGCGCGGTCTCACAGGCGATTTGAAGTCGGCGTCGGGGCTCGTGGGTGGCGACGCCGCCAAACTTGCGCACGGTCCGCCGGGTCCGCTCGCCGGAACGCTCTTTCGTGACGTGCTCGCGAGGGCGCTCGCCGTACAGGAGGTGAACGCGGCGATGGGTGTGATCGTGGCCGCACCAACCGCGGGCGGCGCCGGCGTGCTACCGGCGGTGATCACCGGCCTCGCGTCGTCGCGCGGGCTGTCTGACGAAAAGCTCGTGGACGCACTCGCGACGGCAGGACTCATCGGTGCCGTGATCGCCGAGCGCGCGTCGCTGTCGGGCGCCGAGGGTGGGTGCCAAGCGGAAACCGGCGCCGCGGCTGGAATGGCCGCGGGAGCCGGAACGGAGATGGTCGGCGGAAGTCCGCGGCAGGTCGCGCATGCCGTCGCGTTGGCGCAGCAAGGCACGCTCGGTCTCGTCTGCGATCCGCTCGGCGGGCTGGTCGAGCTTCCGTGCGTCTTCCGCAACGCAACGGGTGCCGCGATCGCACTCGCCGCGATTGAAATGGCCATCGCCGGCATCGAGTTCGCGATCCCGGCCGATGAAGTCATCGATACCATGGGAGAGATCGGCCGCGAGATGGACGTGCGCTATCGGGAGACTGCGGGCGGCGGCTTGGCCGCTACCCCGACTGGCCGTCGCCTCGCGCGGGAAAGACTCGTTCAGATCAAGCGCGGCTGAGCGAACCCTCGCCCAGCCCCTTCACGCGCCGTAGCTTAGGCGACAGAGTGAGTCGTTCTGAAACGTCCCCGGCGGTTATCCGTAGGTTCAACAGCCATCCGCGCAAAAGGACCCGCGATGTTGACCAAAGAAGACATCGAAAGCTTTCTCAATCGGCTCAGTGCCGACGGGGCGAGCTATTCCGAGGTAGAGCCGGGACTCTGGATCGTCCGGCCCAGCGGCGAGCTGGATTTCAGCGTCGTCGTGCACTACTCGCCGCCCAACGTGCTGCTGCGCGTCAAAGTGATGACGCTGCCCACGAAAGCCGAGGCCCTGGCAACATTGAGCCGTCGCCTGCTCGAGCTGAACGCTACGGACCTCGTGCACGGATCGTATGGCATTGAGCAGGACTCGATCGTCATGACAGAGGCGCTCGAGCTGTCGCACCTCGACTATGAGGAATTCCTCGCCGCCTACGAGAGCATCACGGTCGCGCTCGCGTCCCACCTTCGCGAGCTCGGCACGTACCGCGAGGCACACTAATCCATGGGCATCTTCGATAGACTTTCGAGCCTGCTGCGCTCGAACATCAATGATCTGATCTCTCGGGCCGAGGATCCCGAGAAGATGTTGAATCAGATCCTCGTCGACATGCGCTCGCAGCTCGCCAAGGCGAAGCAGCAGGTCGCCACGGCGATCGCTGATGAGAAGCGTCTTCGCGACCAAGCCGACGCCGAGTACAAACAGGCGCAGGACTGGGAGCAGAAAGCGATGCTCGCCATCAAGGAAGGGCGCGACGATCTCGCCAAACAGGCGATCCTCCGCCAGGGCGAGCACGGATCGCACGGCCAGCAACTCGAGCAGACGTGGGAGCAGCATCGTCTCGAGACGGAAAAGCTCAAGAATTCGTTGCGCGATCTCAACGACAAGATCGAAGAGGCGAAGCGCAAGAAGAACCTGCTCATCGCGCGGCAGCGTCGTGCCCAGGCGCAGAAGCGCATCGCCGAGACGATGTCGTCGCTCTCCGAGAAATCGGCGTTCGAAGCGTTCGCTCGCATGGAAGAGCGCATCGAGACCAACGAGCGTCAGCTCAAGGCGTCGATCGAGATCGAGGAAGAGTTCACCGGCGACCGACTTGCACAAGACTTCAAGCAGCTCGAGCGTGGCGCGGTGGCGGGTACGGTCGACATGCAACTGCTCGCGCTGAAGCAGAAGATGGGAATGCTTCCCGCCGGTTCCCCCGAGAAGAAAGCGCTCGGCGCCGGTGTGCAGGATGAAGAAACCGTTCACGCCGAGATCGAGGACGCGACGAGCGAGAAGAAAGGCTAGTGAATAGCGAACAACCGCGGCGCTTCAAGTTCGCGCCAATCCTGACCGCGACGGTCCTGACAGTCCTGCTCCTCTGGCTGTTCAAGACCGTCGCTCAGGTTTTGGTGCTGTTGATGCTCGGCATTTTGATCTCCCTCTACCTGGGATCGGTCGCCGACTGGATTCAACGGCGAACCAAGCTGGGCGAGCGTCTTTCTCTCACGATTGCGATTCTCGGTTCGCTGGGCGCCGTCGCTCTGCTGGCGTTCGTGCTCGTGCCGCCTGTCGTCGATCAGACGCGCCAGCTCATCCAGGATCTTCCTCGCTTCATTGCCGCATGGGAGTCGGGGATCGACAGTCTCGCCGATCGCTTGCCCGGGCTGCATGAACTCGTCGGCTCGAAGGGAGAGCATCGCACACTGATCGCCGCCTACGATCAATTGAGCGGCATGTTCGGAAGCATCCCGACACGCGTGTTCGAGATCGTGCACGTGGCGATCAACATCTTCGCCGTCGGCGTGATGGCGATCTATCTCTCCGTGCACCCGGCGCTCTATCGCGAGTGGCTGATCGCGCTCTTCCCGCCGATTCACCGCGATCTGGTTCGCGACGTTCTCTCGGAGCTGGCGGATTCGCTTCGCTCGTACATCGTCGGTCAGCTGCTGGCGATGAGCTTCCTCGGCGCATTGACCGCTGTCGGCCTCTGGCTGCTCGACGTTCCCTTCTGGCTGCCGTTCGGAATCTTCACCGGCCTGGTGGCGATCGTTCCGTTCTTCGGCACGCTCCTCTCGACCACGTTGCCCGCGCTCTTCGTGCTGACGGGTCAGGGTTACCACGCATTCAGCCCACTCGGCCACGCGATGCTGGTCGTCGGACTCGGCGTGGTCATCCACCTCATCGAGGGGAACATCGTCTCGCCACTCGTGATGTCGCGAAAGGTGGACTTGCCTCCGGTGCTCACGATCATGTCCGTGCTGATCATCGGACAGTTGCTCGGCGGATTGGGCCTCATCGTCGCGTTGCCGACCCTCGTCACGCTCATGGTGATCGTGCGGCGCATTCTGATCAGCCGGATTTACGAGGGCCAGGGCTTCCGTCGAACCACCCGCGAACGGGCCCTCGTCCTCCGTGTCCCCGCGCCCGGTGGCGGCGTGATTGCGCCGCCCGGAGCTCAGTTCGACATCGTCACCGACGCCGAGGCAAGCGGACGATCCCGCAGCGCAGCATAATCCCGCCAGATGGGGTCAGACCCCATTTAAAAGATGGGGTCAGACTCCAATTGCGGTTTTGATGGTGCGCGGGATGAGCTGATGACGGGAGTGTGGGCGTTGGGCGCTATCGGTGAGCGTGTCGCCGGCGCTCGAGGTCATCGGTCTCCATAAGCGGTTCACCGCCGGTGCAGGTTCGTGTTCCGGCGCGATCTCGGTTTTGCGAGGCGTCGACCTACAAGTCGAGCGCGGCGAGGCGGCGGCGATCGTCGGCGCGCCCGGCTCGGGGCGATCCACGCTGCTTCTGTGCATCGCCGGCCTCCTCTCCGTCGACGCGGGGATCGTGCAGCGGTTCGGCGACGACTCGCGCGCCGCGGCTGCTCGGTGCGCCGGCTATTACATGACCGCGGAACAGCTCTGGCGGCGCGAACCGTCACACGGGCCGATGCTCCACCTCATCGACCTGCGCGACTTTCCCGCGCTCGAGTTGGCGCGGGTCCGTCGATGGCTGGCGAACGAGAGCGAACGGGGAGGGGCGGCGCTCGTCGTCGCGGATTCCGTCGATCTCGCGCGGCACCTCGCTCGGCGCGTCGTGATCCTGCGCGATGGCCAATTGCAGGACGCTCAGACCAGTCGGGCACGCGTCGCCGAGTCGCGTTTTGTTGACCGACCATTCGAGCGCGTCTAGCATTCACGAGCCGGGTCGCCCCCATCCGCGGCCCCGATTCGCCTCAGCACGGTTTGATGCCCTCGCCTGAATTCCGTCTCTACAACACCATGTCGCGGTCGGTGGAGCCTTTTGCTCCGGCGGACGGCGAAAGCGTGCGCATCTACAGTTGCGGCCCGACGGTCTACAATCCGGCGCACCTGGGGAATTTCCGGACGTTTCTGTTCGTCGATCTCCTCCGCCGGGCGCTGCGGATGCACGGCTGGAAGGTCCGCCAGGTCATGAACCTGACCGACGTCGACGACAAGATCATCCGCCGCGCGCACGAGCAGAGAAAAACCATTCGCGAGGTGACCGAGCCGGTCACCGAGATCTTCCACGCGGACCGGAAGTATCTCCGGATCGAATCGGCGGAGGTCTACCCGAAGGCGACGGACTACATCCCGCAGATGATCCGTCTGGTCGAGCAGTTGATCGAGCGAGGCGTGGCGTATCAGGCCGAGGATCACTCGGTGTACTTCGCGATCAGTCGATTCCCCGAATACGGCCGCCTGTCGCGACTCGACAAGCGCGAAATTCGGGTCGGAGCACGCGTCGCTCAAGACGACTATTCGAAGGAGAACGCCCAGGACTTCGCGCTTTGGAAGGCGGCCACGCCGAACGACGAAGCGACCGGTGCAGCGTGGGATTCCCCCTGGGGACGCGGCCGCCCGGGGTGGCACCTCGAGTGCTCGGCGATGGCGATCGATCTGTTGGGCGAGACGCTCGACATCCACGCAGGCGGCATCGACCTCATCTTCCCGCACCACGAGGACGAGATCGCGCAATCAGAGGCGGCAACCGGGCACACGTTCTCCCGCTTTTGGTGCCATGGGGCATTTTTGCTGACCGAGGGGGCGAAGATGGCCAAGCGCCTCGGCAACGTGACGACCGTGCAGGGGATGCGCGAAGCGCGGATCCCGGCTGCGGCGGTACGCCACTTCGTGTTCAACACGCACTACCGCAAGGAGCTCAACCTCTCCGAGGAGGCCCTCGAGGCGTCGATCAACGCGGTTCAGCGGGTGGGCGACTTCGCGGATCGGTTGGGATCGGCGTCGGGCGGAACGCCCGAGCTCGCCACGATCGCGGAGGAAGCAATGTCCGAGGTCGAGGCAGCGCTCGCGGATGACCTGAACGCACCGAATGCGCTGGCCGGCCTATTCACCTTCATTCATAAGGGCAACGCTCAACTCGACCGTCGAGGCACCGATCGCCAGGCGCTCGAGCGGGCCCAGGCGGTGTTTTCCCGAATCAACGCGGTGCTGGACATCGTGCCCGACCGGACGGTGGAGGACCCCGAGCTTGCCGCATGGGTGGACGAACGCATCGCCGCCCGTCGTGCCGCCCGCGAACGCCGCGAGTTCGCCGAGGCCGACCGTATTCGCCAGGAGCTCGTCGGGCGGGGCATCGCGATCGAAGACGGGCCTGGGGGGACAAAATGGAAGAAGGTCAGGTAAGGTCCGGTGATTCGGCGGGGCTGGCTCTGTCGCGTCCGTAATAGCGCGGAGTTGGGCGAGGCGGGCTCTGTAGGTCTCAGGTCCCGGGTCTGAGGTCTCAGGTTGAAACGGCGCGATTCGCAGTTACACCTGAGACCTGGGACCAGGGACGTGAGACCTCCCACAGGTTGAGCCCGCACGCCGCGCCATTAATGCGCGCGGAACTGGCCGAGTCGCTAACTCCCAGCAGTGCCACGGCTTGACACTCGTTCCCGGGTCACTTATCCTAAGAGTCTCGCGCAAAATTGGCCGTCTGCTGACGTAGCTCAATTGGCAGAGCACCTGATTTGTAATCAGGCGGTTGCGAGTTCAAGTCTCGCCGTCAGCTCTGACAGTTCTGCTAGGCGCCGTGTCGCCGCGATTAGGAAGGTGGCTTGAGTAGCGCTGGGATCCGGTGGGGTGGCCGAGTGGCTAATGGCAGCAGACTGTAAATCTGCCGGGTTAACGCCCTACGAAGGTTCGAATCCTTCCCCCACCACTGAGGGGCTCACAACGGTTCGAGCATCGTAGCGCGATTGAGTGTTTGTAGATGAGGATACGAAGGAGAGAGGAGACTGCGGGAGTAGCTCAGCTGGTAGAGCGCAAGCCTTCCAAGCTTGATGTCGCGGGTTCGAGCCCCGTCTCCCGCTCTGACTTGGTTGGAAGGAGTACCGCACTGAGGAACCGCAGTACCGACGTCGATGTAAGAGTTTGCTGACGTAGCTCAGTTGGTAGAGCACACCCTTGGTAAGGGTGAGGTCACCGGTTCAATCCCGGTCGTCAGCTCTGACATTCTAGGGAAGAGTGTATCGAGACTTGGGGCCGCTGTGGCGCCCGCGTCTCGACTTGCGCGTCCCGCTTCCGGAAGTTCGACATGCCTCGAGACAAGATCATTCTCGCCTGCAACGAGTGTAAGAATCGCAATTACTTCACCACGAAGAACAAGCGGCTCCATCCGGAGCGCGTCGAGTGGAAGAAGTACTGCCCGCGCTGCAACAAGCATCAGACGCATAAGGAAACCAAGTAATGGCCGACGTTGTCGCGCGGACCACCCCGAGTGGTGGCGGGAGCGCCGGCGGCTCGAAGGACGGCGGCGGCCCCGGCATGGGCAGCAGGCTGATGAACTTCTACCGTGGCGTGATCGCGGAGATGAAGAAGGTCACGTGGCCCGACGTCACGCAGGTCCGTCAGGCCACCATCTCGATCATCATCTTCGTGCTGATTCTGGGATTGCTGATCACGATTCTCGATTTCGCACTGCAGGGCATTCTGATTCGGGGAATTCCTTCGCTCTTCGCGGGGCGCTGATGATCACTGCCGAACACCGCTGGTACGCGATTCAGACGACGGCGGGTCACGAGAACAAGGTTCGGTCGCTCATCCAACGGAAAATCGACGCCGACGCGCGCACTCCGGAGGAACGATCGATCCGTCAGGCGCTCGTCCCGACGCAGGAAGTCGTCGAGATCAAGAACGGCAAAAAGGTCAACGTCGAACGCAAGCTCTATCCCGGCTACGTGCTGGTCGAGATGGAGATGAATCAGGAGACGGCGCACACCATCAACGGCATCCAGGGCGTGATCAAGTTCGTGGGACACGACTCGCGTTTCCCACAACCGCTCCGCCCCGATGAAGTGAACCGCCTCCTCGGCATCGCCGACGAACGGGAAGAGGAAGAGCCGAAGGAAGAGATTCCGTTCCTGGTAGGTCAGGCCGTGGCGATCACCGAAGGACCGTTCACGGATTTCAATGGAACGGTGGAAGAGGTGATGGCGGATAAGGGAAAAGTTCGAGTGTCGGTATCTCTGTTTGGCAGGCCGACCTCGGTTGAATTGGATTACTTGCAGCTCAAGGCGTATTAGGTCCCAGGTCTCTGGTCCCTGGTCTCAGTTGAAACAGCGCATCGCCGTTTACACCAGAGACCAGAGACCTGGGACCCGAGACCTGAAGGAAGTCGGCCACCACTCCGACTCTAATTAGTCCAGTGGGAGATCGACCGGCGCACCAAGGCCGGATAGTTCACAAGGAGCAACATGGCAAAGAAAGTCACGGGGTTCGTCAAGCTGCAGATCCCCGCGGGCAAGGCCAATCCTGCCCCTCCGGTAGGGACGGCCCTTGGACCGCAAGGGATCAACATCATGGCCTTCTGCAAAGAGTTCAATTCTCGAACGCAGGGCCAGGATACGATTCTGCCGGTCGAGATCACGATCTACTCCGACAAGTCGTTCACCTTCATCACGAAGACGCCGCCCGCGGCGGTCCTCCTGAAGAAGGAGGCCGGCATCGACAAGGGATCGGGTCAACCGAACCGCAACAAAGTCGGCCGCGTCACCAAGGCGCAGGTCCGCAAGATCGCGGAGATCAAGATGCCCGACCTCAACTGCGACACGATCGAGTCGGCGATGGCGATGGTGGCCGGCGCGGCGCGATCGATGGGGCTGGAGGTCGTCGACTGATGCGCGAACACGGAAAGAAATACACGAATGCCGCGAAGAACCGCGAGCTCACCTCGGCCTACCAGCCCCGTCAGGCGCTGGAGATCGTCAAGAAGTCGGCATTCGCGAAGTTTGATGAGACGGTCGAAATCGCCGTTCGTTTGGGCGTCGATCCGCGCCACGCCGATCAGGTCGTGCGCGGCACGGTCGTGCTCCCGGCCGGCACTGGAAAGTCGGTACGCGTGCTCGTCATTGCCGTCGGAGACAAAGCGCGCGAAGCGCAGGAAGCGGGCGCGGATTATGTCGGCGCCGAGTTCATCCAGAAGATCAAGGATGGCTGGCTCGATTTCGATGTGCTCATCGCCACGCCGGACCAGATGGGCCAGCTCGGCCAGCTGGGACGCGTGCTCGGCCCGCGCGGTTTGATGCCGAACCCGAAGGCCGGCACGGTGACGTTCAACGTCTCGAACGCCGTGCGCGAGACGAAGGCCGGCAAGATCGAGTTCCGCGTCGACAAGCAGGGGAACGTCCACGCGCCGATCGGCAAGGTGTCGTTCAACCTCGAGGCGCTCGAGACCAACTACACGGCGTTCATGGACCAGATCGTTCGGTCCAAGCCGGCGGCGTCGAAGGGCGTGTACGTCAGGAACGTTTCGGTGTCCAGCACGATGGGCCCCGGCGTCACGATCGATTCAACGCTCTACCGGGCCTAGGCACTATGAATCGCACCGAGAAAGAGCAGCTCGTCTCCGAGCTCAAAGAGAAACTCGAGGGCGCCACGGCGCTCTATTACACCGACTTCACGGGACTCAACGTGAAGCGGATGACCGACCTCCGCCGCCGCCTCCGCAAGGCGAATGTGGAGTATGTCGTGATCAAGAACACCCTCGCGCTGCGGGCCGTGAACGAGAGTGGTCTCGTTGGCGAGCGGCTCAAGGGACCCACGGGTCTGGTCGTCGCCAAGGACGCCGTGGCCGCCGCCAAAGTCATCACCGACTTCGCCAAGGAGAACGACAAGAAGCCGGCGGTGAAGGGTGGCCTGTTCGAGGGCAAGCAGATCGGCGTTGCCCAGGTGACGAAGCTGGCCTCGATGCCTTCTCGCGAGCAGATGCTCGCCGATCTGGGCGCCGGGCTCCAGTCGCCGATGGCCGCCTTCGTGGGCGCGCTCAACGGCGTGTTGTACATGTTCGCGGGAGCGCTCGACGCCCTTCGCAGCCAGAAAGAGGGCGCGAGCGCCTGAAAGTCGGTCAGTCGACCGACGGATGTAGAAGCACTGACTGACCGATAGACCGATTGACCGACTTTTCAAAACACTAGGGAGAATCAGGAAATGCCTACGACAATGAGCAAGGACGAGATCCTCGACGCGATTGGCAACATGTCGGTGTTCGAGCTCGCCGAGTTGATTGATGCTTTCAAGACGAAGTTCAACGTGACCATCGCCGCGGCTCCGGTCGGTGGCGCTGCGCCCGCCGGTGGCGGCGCCGCGGCGGCTCCGGTGGTCGAAGAGAAGACCGAGTTCGACGTCCTCCTCAAGGACGCCGGCGCCAAGAAGATCCAGGTCATCAAGGTGGTCCGCGAGATCACCGGCCTGGGCCTCAAGGAAGCCAAGGACCTGGTCGACGGC
>DATMHK010000088.1:0-32821 GCA_035554995.1 Gemmatimonadaceae bacterium | reverse complement strand
GGGCGCTGGACGAAGGACGAGCCGGTTCTGCTGTGCGTGAGCGGCCGGGGAGACAAGGACGTTGCGCAAGTCAGCGCGATGAACATCCTCGACGCGTGACAGCTCCCTCATCTCCGTCGCTGGGCGGCGCACGGGGCCCGTCAAAGGCCGCGTTGACGTCGCCCAAGGCAGCGGTCGAGGAGATGCTTCGTGCCTTCATGAAGGCGGCGCGGGCGCGCCAGCTCTACCTGCCCAACAACCCCATTTACCGCGGTGCGATCGAAACGCTTCGCGGCGCCTTTGTCCCGGTCTGGAAGCAGACGGCTGTTCTGCCGCTGACGATCGACGAGCTGGAAATCCGTTGGGAAGACGAGACGGTCCTCACCGATCCCACCGGGTCAAAATCGGCCGACAACCTCGCGTGGCTGTTCTACAAAGACGGTGTGCGCGAACTGACGTTGACGCCGGGCTTTGAGGGCGAGGAGCTCGTAAAGCTGCTCGACATCGTGCAGCGCGGGCGCCGAGCGACGACGGACGACGACGATCTCGTGGCGATGCTGTGGGAGGCGGAGTTCACCTTCTTGACGTATCGCCACCTGGACCTCCTCCAGGACGGCCCTGGCGGGACTGAAACTCTCGGTGCCGAAGTCACGCCGCTGCCGCCGGAACAAGTACAGCGCGAGACACAAGCGGCGGTGGAGGAGTCGCAGGCGTCCGGATTTGTCAGCATGGCCGACTTCGATTCAACCCTCTATTTCCTCGACGGCGAGGAGGTCGAGTACCTTCACCGCGAGATCGAACGGGAATACGCGCACGATCTTCGCGGAAACGTGGTGGCCGCGCTGTTCGACATCTTCGAGTTGCACGCGGACGCGGAGGCGCGCGGCGAGATATTGGATCACGCGCAAACGCTGCTGCCGCACCTTCTCGCGGCCGGACATTTCGGCGGCGTTGCATTTTTACTGCGCGAGGCCCATGCATCTGTCTCCCGGACGCTGGGAATCACCGACGCGCACAAGAGTCGGCTCAAGGACCTCGCGGATCAGCTCAGCGCACCGGACGCGCTGAATCAACTTCTGCAGGCATTGGACGAGGCGCCACAGCTTCCGCCGGCGGACCAGCTCGCCGATCTGTTCGCGCAGCTCCGCCCAGTGGCTCTCCAAACAATCTTCCAGTGGCTGGGGACGTCGTCAAACACCCAGCTGCGGCCCGCACTCGGCGCCGCCGCTGATCGTCTGGCGGGGGAGAATACCTCGGAGCTCGTTCGGCTTGTTCAGTCATCCGAGAGAGCGGTCTCGGACGAGGCGATTCGCCGGGCGGGATCGCTCAAGGCGCAGGCCGCGGTGCTCGCGCTCAGCAAGCTTTTGAGTGACCCCGACGCCGCGCGCCGACTGGCCGCGGTGCACGCGCTGGTGGAGATCGGATCAGCGGGAGCACTCCAGGCGATGGAACGTGCGACCGAGGACGTCGATCGCGAAGTGCGGATCGCCGTCGCACGTGCGTTCGGGGCTCGCGGACACCGGCCGGCGCTCGCCCGCATCGAAGCGGCGGTCAAGGGACGGGCGATTCGCGAAGCCGACCTGACCGAGAAGATGGCGCTCTTCGAGGCGTACGGTTCGCTGGCAGGCGACGGCGGTGTCGACCTGTGCGATTCGATTCTCAACGGCAAGGGTTTCCTCGGGCGGCGCGAAGAGCCGGAGATCCGTGCGTGCGCCGCCGTCGCGCTCGGCCGCATCGCGACGACGCGGGCATTGGACGCTCTGCGGAAGGCCAGCGCTGAAAAGGACGTCGTCGTGCGCAATGCCGTGACTCGCGCTCTGCGCACTCCGGGAGCCGCGACATGACCGCGCCGCGCAGCGGTTCCGCCGACGAGTCGAACGTCCGCCGCGCCGGACGACAACTCATTCTCTCCGCATACGGCGCATTGCGCGCGGTAAAGCTCTACCCGGTCGAGAATGTCGCCGTGCAAAAGGCGCTGGCCGAGGTCACGGCGCAGGCGCGCGACATGGCGAAGAATGAGGGAGAGCTCGAGCTTCGAATCTCGGGCGAATTCCTGTTCGTCAATCAGGTACGGCTCCGCCTCGAGCTGGACAACTTCGCAAGCTTCAGCCATCTGCTCTCGCTCTTCCGGGCCAGCGGCATCGGCACGCTGCAGATCGGACCGACGGTGTCGGAGAAGGACTGGCTCATCTTCTTCTCACTCCTGCAAGCGCCTACCAGCGAGAATCCGGAGGAGCGGCTCGGGCAGCTGCAAAGCAAACTCGCCGGCGCTGGTGTGACGACGCTGGCGATGGCGCCGCCGACGGAGCAGGGGGACGGGCAGGAGAAAGCGAAGGAGCGCGCGCGTCGGACGTACGATCAATCAGTTGCCGCCACCAAAGAGCTGATGGGCTCTCTGCGCATGGGAGCCTCGGCGAACCTGAAGAAGATCAAGCGTCTCGTGCAAAGCATCGTCGACCAGATCCTGACCGAGGAGACGTCGCTCATCGGGATGACGACGCTGCGCGACTACGACGAATACACGTTCACGCACAGCGTCAACGTCTGCATCTTCTCGGTCGCGCTGGGACGACGTCTCGGATTGTCCAAAGTGCAGCTGTACGACCTCGGCATGGCGGCGCTGTTCCACGACATCGGCAAATCGCGTGTACCCGCTGAGATCATCAACAAGACCGATCGACTGAACGAAGAGGAGTGGCGCATCGTCGCCCAGCATCCGTGGTTCGGCGTCCTCGCGCTGTTCAACGTGCGCGGCGCGCAGGAGCTCCCATACCGCGCGATGATCGTGGCGTACGAGCATCACATGAAGGCCGATTTGTCCGGATATCCGCGGCCGCTGCGGAACCGCCAGATGGGAGTGTTCAGCAAGATCGTCGCGGTCGCCGACGGGTTTGACGCAGCCACCACGCGGCGCTCGTATCAGCCCGTGCCCTATTCGCCGGCCGACGTGATGCGGGAGCTGCGCGACAATCCGCGCCGTGGAATGGACCCGATCGTCGTCAAGGCATTCATCAATCTGACCGGCGTCTATCCGGTCGGAACGTTCGTCGTGCTGGACAGCTTCGAGCTCGGCGTCGTTCACGCGGCGAATCCGCTCGAGGACATGATTTCGCGGCCGATCGTGCGTATCGTGAGCGACGCGCAGGGGAACGTGATGTTCCCGGGCGCTTTGGCCGATCTCGCCGACCGCAATGACGCCGGGGAGTTCGTGCGCACGATCATCAAGACCGAGAATCCCGAACGGTATGGCATCCGGATCGCCGACTATTTCGTCTGACGCCGTCACCCGTCGCTTCGCCGAGTTGCGCGCCGCGGGGCGGCGCGCGCTGGTGCCGTATATCACCGCCGGTCATCCCGACGAAGCGCGCACGCTCGAGCTGATCGCCGGATTGGAAGCCGCGGGGGCCGACGCGATCGAGCTCGGACTGCCGTTCTCGGATCCGATGGCCGACGGGCCGGTGATCCAGGCCAGCTCTCAGCAGGCGCTCGAACAAGGGATGAATTTCGACCGATGGCTCGATCTGGTCGCCCGTGCTCGCGCGTCCATCCCGCTGATCTTGTTCAGTTATCTCAATCCCGTCCTCGCTGCCGGTGACGACGCGCTCGCTCGCGCCGCGCAGGCCGGGGCCAGCGGACTTCTGCTGACGGATCTTCCCGTCGGATCGGATCCGGCGCTCGAAGCACGTCTGGCCAATGGTCCGCTTGCCTTCATCAGACTTGTGGCTCCGACGACTCCGGCAGATCGAATGAAGGAGATCGGTGAGCACGGCAGTGGCTTCGTGTATCTCATCAGCCGACTCGGCGTAACGGGAATGCGCGATGACGTCGCCGCCGAATTGCCGGCGACGGTGCGGCGGCTTCGTGAGGCGACGACGCTGCCCGTCTGCGTCGGCTTCGGCGTATCACGCCCTGAGCAGGCCGCCGCCGTGGCGCGGATCGCGGACGGCGTAGTCGTGGGCAGCGCCATCGTTCGCGCGGCGGGCAACAGCGTCGACGAGGCGACACGGTTGGCGGCGTCGTTGCGCGCCGCGATCGACAACGCGTAGGTCATGACGACGCACGAGATCACGCTGCGCGCCATGCGCTTTCACGCGCTCGTCGGCATCCTGCCGCACGAACGCGAGTTGGAGCAACCGATCGAAATCGACGTCACGGCGCGGCTCGGCGACGGTGAGGGGATCGTCGACTACCGGCGATTGTATGAAGCCACGGCGTCGGTCTTCGCCAACGGTCCAATCGACTTTCTCGAGGAGATCGCCGACCGCGTGGCGAATCGGATGCTCGAGGACCACCGTCGTATCGCTTCGGTTCGAGTCGCGGTGCGCAAACCACAGGTCGCCCTCGGCGGACCGCTGGCATACGCCGAAGTCGCGATCGACCGAACGCGGCATGATTGACGTGGCCTACGTCGCGCTTGGATCGAACATCGGCGATCGCCAGGGACACCTCGCGGCGGGGCGCGCCGCGTTGGCGGAATTACCGGGGACGCGGGTCGTCGGAGTATCGAGCGTCGAGGAGACCCAACCGCTCGGCGGCCTCGATCAGCCGTGGTATCTCAATCAGATGGTGGCGCTCGAGACGTCGTTGACACCGCACGAGCTCCTGAGGAAGCTCCAATCGATCGAGTCACGGCAAGGGCGCGTGCGTCGGGAACGGTGGGCGTCGCGTACGCTCGATCTGGACATCGTGTGCTACCAACATCAGTCGGTCCACGAGCCGGATCTGCAGGTTCCTCATCCGGGGCTTGGGGACCGTTCGTTCTGGCAGCGAGAGCTCGCCGAGCTGCGGGGAGGGGGAGCCAAAAGATGACGCTCGCGGTCGCGCTCCAGCCGCTCGTACTTCCCGAGTGGGCGAAGGTATCCGACAAGCGTCGGAAGCACATCGCGCGCGTGACGACGTTGCTGATGCAGTGGGCTGACGAGATCGAGATCAGCGACGACGAACGGCGCGATTGGATGCACGCGGGACTGTTGCACGACGCGCTGCGCGACGCGTCGGAATCGGAGCTTCGCGCCCTGACGAAGGAACCGGTGCGCGAGGAGGAGTTGCTGCACGGACCAGCCGTGGCGAACCTGCTGTCGACCGGGCCGGCGCGCGATGTGAGCGAACCGGCGTTGCTGGCAATTCGGTATCACACCGTCGGCTCGCCTGATTGGGATCGGACGGGGAAGGCGCTTTACATGGCGGACTTCCTCGAGCCCGGTCGCAGTTTCGCCCGTCGCGACCGCGCGTTTCTGGCGAGCCAAGTGCCGCACGACTTCGACGGTGTGTTTCGACAAGTGCTGAGAGCGCGACTCGAGTATGCGTTGCGCGAGGGATACACACTGTTTCCCGAGACCGTCGGGCTCTGGAACTCCGTGCGTTGAAGCGACGCGGCCTGTTGGTTGTGGCGATGGCGATCATTGTCGCAGGATTCGGAATCGTCATGACCAGGCGATCGCGCGGTCGACCGATCGTGGCGCCGCCTCCGGCCCAGGTCCGCGCGCCCGACAGCGCGCGTGTGCGCGTTCAAGTGTTGAACGGAACGAAGGTTCGCGGCTTGGCGCGGCGCGCCACGATGCTGCTGCGCGATCGGGGCTTCGACGTCGTGGAGACGGGAACGATCAACGACGCGCGTGACACGACGCTCGTCCTCGACGTGTCGGGCCATCCGGATTGGGCCGACCGCGTCGCAAAGCTGTTTCCGCCGTCGCGCGTCCAGGCGCGACCGGACAGCTCACGCTACCTGGACGTCGTCGTCGTGCTTGGCGCCTCGTGGCGCCCGCCGGCCAAGCCGTTCTACCCGTAGCTGACCGCACGCCGCGGCGATGTCGACGCCGCGACTCTTTCTCACGGCCACTTCCACCCCTTCGCCGCGAAGCTCGCGCGCGAACGTGCGAATGCGATCGGGCGTCGCGGGCGTGAAGCCGCGCGCCCCACCTGGATGCAGCGGGATGAGATTCACGAACGCGCGACACTCCTTCGCCAGGCGCGCGAGCTGGAGCGCGTGCTCTTCGCGGTCGTTCACGCCGCCGAGCATCACGTATTCGAACGTCACGCGTCGATCGAACACCTTGGCCGCCTCGATCACCTGGGCGAGCGGATACTTGGTGTTGATCGGCATGAGCTCCTGACGGAGCGGGTCATTCGGCGCGTGAATGGAGATGGCGAGCCGGAACTGTTCCGGGCGCTTTCCAAGCGCGACGATTCCGGGCAACACACCGACGGTCGAGATGGTGATGTGCCGCGCACCGATGCCGAGTCCCGATGGATCGTTGAGGATGGTGAGCGCGACATCCACCGCTTTCCAATTCATCATCGGCTCGCCCATTCCCATGAACACGATGTTCGTGACGGGAATCGGTGGGTCGAACAATCGCATCTCGCGCACCTGTCCGGCGATCTCGAACGCGGTCAGGTTGCGGCTGAAGCCCATGGCGCCGGTGGCGCAAAAGGCGCACTGAAGCGCGCAGCCGGCTTGCGACGAAATGCAGAGCGTCACCCGGTCGCCTTCCGGGATGGCAACTGTTTCGATCGCCTCACCGTCGGCCAGGCGAAAGAGGAACTTCTCGGTGCCGTCGGCCGACTTCTGTCGCGCGGCCACATCGAGCCGCGGCAACTCGAACGTGGCGGCGAGCGTTTCTCGCAGTGCCTTGGGCAACTCCGTCATCGCCTCGAAATCGGCGGCGGGGTTTAGCCAAAGCCGCCGGAGCACTTGGTCGACACGATACCGCGGTTGTCCCGCCCGCTCAAAAAACGCGGCGAGCGCGGCGCGCGCCGCTTGCGGTGTCATGCTGAGAAGGTTGACCCGCTCTCTCGTGTCGGTCACTTGACGGATCTGGTGAAAACGAACTGATAACTCGCGCCGAACCCGCCGGCGCCCTCTTCGCGTGCAAGACTCAGCATGTAATCGGCATAGTGCAGACCAAGCCCGAGGCGGACGCGCCGAGCCGACTCACCGAAGTCGGTCGTCTGTAGGACACCGAGTCCGGCTTCCAGGCGCCGGTACGTCGCGTTCGCCGAAACGTACTGATCGCGTCCACGACCTTCGGTCTGCGCCCAGGAATATCCGGCGACCAGTTGAAAGGTCGAGTCGCGCTTCAGGACCGGGGCGTCGGCCGCGATCAGGTACGTCGTCGCTTCGCGGCTATGCCACGGACTGAAGAGGAACGTCGAGAGACTGATTCGGGCGGGCGTGTGCGCGACATGATTGACGATCAGACCGCCATCGATCGACAGCGCGCGACGATTGCCGGCATCGAGCGTCCCGCGCCGGTACCGCGCGGCCGCGCCGAGCGAGACGTCGCCCCAGGTGCCTGCCGCTCCGCCGCTGATCATCGTGGTGCCGTATGAGATCTCACCGGGGAACGATTGCGGGTCGGACACCGTTCGAATGATGTCGTTGACGGAGGCCTGCACGTACGACATGGCTGTTGTGAGGTGGCCGACGCGATAGGCGGCCCCGATCATGTCGAGCTGGACGCCTTGGTCCTGCGGAGTGGCCAAACCGGCGAAGCCAAACTCGGCGCGCATGGTGCGGGGTAGAGCTGTCGCGGCGGGATTCCAGAGGGCCGCGGGCATCCGCGAGCTCAATCCAGCGGCCTCGGCAGCGAGTCCGAGAGGAAACTCGAGCAGGTCCCGCGCCGGCACTTGTTGCGCCGCCGCGCCTCGGACCCACAATACGCCGAGGGCGGCGAAGATGAAGCGGGACATAAACTTGAGGTTAGCCTTGGACGCCTTCGCGGTCAAGCAAATCACTACCGCGAACCACACGTCGGCCGTACATTCCGGAACTGGAATGAACCATCTTCCGAAGCAGAAACTGCTTCCGAGCCGGCGCTCTCCGGAGACTCCGCCCTCGGCGCGTCGCAACGCGACGGCGCTTTGACGGGCCGCCAACTCGGCCTCGCGCGATACTGGTCCAGTTCGCGCGGTAAATCGCCGAGGGCCTAGACGCCCACCATTGATGACCAGCGACTACCTCGCCACATCCCAACGCACCCATCTGTGCGGTGCTCTGCGCCGCACCGAAGTCGGCCAACATGTCTGCCTTGGCGGCTGGGTTCACCGTAATCGAGACCTGGGCGGCCTCACGTTTCTCGACCTCCGCGACCGGGCCGGCATCGTGCAAGTGTCGTTCGGCGACTCGACGCCGGCGGAGGTCCGCTCCGTCGCCGCGAGCCTCGGCCTCGAGACGGTCGTGCTGATCGAGGGAACGGTGGTCGCGCGCCCCGAAGCGATGCGGAACTCCGAGCTCGCGACGGGCGACGTCGAGGTGCAGGCGACGTCCGTCCGCGTCGTCGGACCAGCCACGCCGCCGGCAATCCCGGTCGCGCGGGCGCGAAACGAGAACCTCGCGGCGGAAGAGCTGCGGCTGCGCTACCGCTTTCTCGATTTGCGGCGCCCGGAGTTGCAGGCGAACATCCTGATGCGCCACCGCCTGATGCAGGTGACGCGTCGTTTTCTGAGTGAGCGCGGCTTTTTCGAGATCGAAACCCCGATTCTCACGAAGCCGACGCCCGAGGGCGCGCGCGACTATCTCGTCCCCAGCCGCGTGCACGCGGGTGAGTTCTACGCGCTGCCGCAATCGCCGCAGCTTTATAAGCAATTGCTCATGGTCTCCGGGTTCGACCGGTACTTCCAAATCGCGCGCTGCTTCCGCGACGAGGATCTCCGCCAGGACCGCCAGCCCGAGTTCACGCAGATCGACATCGAGGCGTCGTTCGTCGTGAGCGACGACATCATGACGATGGGCGAGCAGCTGGTCGGGGCCCTGTGGCGCGAGGCCGGATTCGAGGCGCCGGAGCGGTTCCCTCGACTGCCGTACGCCGAGGCGATGGAGAGGTTCGGCTCGGACAAGCCCGACATGCGTTACGCGCTCGAGATCTTCGACGCAACCGACGCGTTCCGCGACGCGGACTTCGGGATCACCCGGACGGCCATCGAGCAGGGCGGACGAGTGCGCGGCGTTCGCGTGCCCGGCGGCGCGACGCTGTCCCGGAAACAAGTCGACGAGATCGAGGCTGAGGCGAAGAAGGGAGGCGCGCTCGGGCTTCTGCGGCTGAAATTGGTCGGCGGGGCGCTCGAAGGGCCGGCCGCAAAGTTTCTCGGGGAGGGTGCCGCGGCACGGCTTCAACTGAGCGACGGCGATCTCGGCCTCTTTGTTGCTGGGCCGGACCGCATTTCCAGCTCGGCGCTCGATCGCGTGAGGCAGGATGTCGCGCGCCGGCTCAACCTCATTCCCGAGAATGCGGCGAGCTTCCTCTGGGTCACGGATTTCCCACTCTTCGAGAAGGACGCCGCGACGGGAGCGCTGGGAGCGGTGCACCACCCATTCACCTCGCCGGTGCCGGAGGATGTCTCCCTCCTCGAGTCGCGACCGGAGGCGGCCCGCGCGCAAGCGTACGACTGTGTGTTCAACGGCAATGAGCTCGGGGGCGGCAGCATTCGCATCAGCGATCCGCGTCTGCAGGCAAAGATCTTCGCGCTCCTCGGCATCGACGAGGAGACGGCGAACGCACGCTTCGGCTTCCTGCTCGAAGGGTTGCGCGCCGGGGCGCCTCCGCACGGCGGTATCGCCTTCGGATTCGATCGCATCTCGATGCAGCTGGCGAACGCCGGCTCGTTGCGCGACGTGATCGCGTTCCCGAAGACGACTGCGGCCCGTGCTCTCTTCGAGGGGGCGCCGGCTCCCGTTCCGTCGGACGAGTTGACGGATCTTCACATCACCGTGAACGGCTCGGCTTCGTGAGCGAAGCGACCGTCACGCAGAAGCTGTCCACCGAAGGCGCCGACCCGCTCACGCTTGCCGGCGTGAACGATGCGAACCTGGTCGAGCTGTCGCGGCTCGGCGGGGTTCGGGTATCACTTCGCGGCGACACGATGACGATCACCGGCTCGAGCGAATTCGTAGAGCGGGCGGTCGGCATCGCGATGCGAATGATCGACGCCGCGAAGCAGCGCCGCGATCTGACGCCGGACGATGTCCTTCGCATGGGCGACGACATCGACCGCGGGGTCGACGATCAGGACGACGGCTCCGGTAATGGCGTGCCCGGCAGCGCGGACACGCGCATCGCGCTTCCGGGAATCCGGAAAGTCATTCAGGCAAAGACGCCCGGGCAGGCGGAGTATCTCCGGAAAATTCAGGACAACGACATCGTCGTCGGCATCGGGCCGGCGGGTACCGGCAAAACATATCTGGCGGTCGCAGCCGCGGTGGACGCGCTGACGCGGAAGCGTGTGCGTCGGATCGTGCTCGCGCGACCGGCGGTGGAAGCAGGTGAGAACCTCGGCTTTCTGCCCGGCGACATGCAGGCCAAGGTCGACCCGTATCTGCGACCGCTCTACGACTCGCTCGACGACATGATGCCCATCGAGCGCATTCAGCGCGCGCTGGAGCAGCGGGTGATCGAGGTCGCGCCGCTGGCGTTCATGCGCGGTCGAACGCTCGGCGACGCATTCGTCATCGTGGACGAGGCGCAGAACGCGACGACGATGCAAATGAAAATGGTGCTGACGCGCCTCGGTGTGAACTCGCGGATGGTCATCACCGGGGACAAGACCCAGGTCGATCTTCCGAAACGCGAAGACTCGGGCCTGATGCAGATCGAGCGCATTTTGCCTGGAATCGACGGTATCGCCTTTCACTACTTCAATGAGACGGACGTAGTCCGGCATCGGCTGGTGCGCGACATCGTGCGTGCATACGCGGCCGACGCCGGGGAGTAGGCGGTGTGACCGCCACTGTCCCGCCCGGGAGATCGCCGGTCGATGCGCCGGACCGCCGCCTGGCGTTCCATGCCGCGCGCATCGGTCTGGCCGCGGCGCTCGCGGTGCTGACGTTCGCGCTCTTTCCGTCGTCGCCGGCGATCGATTTTCCGATCTATGAAGTCGGATCGGTAGCGAGCGACAATGTCATCGCGCCGTTCGCGTTTCGCGTTCTCAAGACACAAACGGAACTGGACGGCGAGCGGAGCGGCGTGGCGCGGGCGGTGGAGCCGGTGCTCGACTACCGGGCCGCCGCGCTCGACAGCGCGCGACAGGCGCTGAGCGGTTTCGCCGGTGCCGTGGCGCAAGCCGCGAACACGACGCCGGACCTGGCGACCGTCGCCGTGCAGCGCGCCGCATTGAGCTGGGGAATGCGACTCACCGCCAGCCAGGCGGCCTACCTCGCGGTGCCGCGGCGCCGGGACGCGGTGTTCCAAACGCTCGACCGCGTGTTCGATCGGTGGCTGCGCGCGGGTGTGACGAGCACCGGCGTGCTCGATTCGGTGCACGGGGCAATCGTTCTTCGCAGCGGCACCGAGGAGCGGCGCCTTCCCTCGGACAGCATCGCCACGTTCGCGATGTTGGTGAGTCGCGCGCGGCTCGTTCACCCGGATCCGGGGTCGGCGGTCGGCGATTCGGTGTACATGCGCCTTCTGGCGACGTTCTTCCATCCGACCGTTGTCGCGGATCCGGCGGCGACCGAAGCCCGACGCGAGGACGTTCGACGCGCGATCTCGCCGGCAAAGTACGAGGTGCTCGCCGGCGAGAAGATCGTCGGAGCCAACGAAGTCGTCGGACGCGAACAGAACGAGAAGCTGCGCGCGCTGCACGACGCGGTCGACAAGTATCGCGGAGAACAGCGGGGCTCGGGGCGTGTCGTCGGATCGGTGTTGTTCGATTTCCTGCTCGTCGCGCTGCTCGGCGTGGCGATCGTCGTCTTTCGGCCGGCGATGTATCAGCGATTCCGTTGGGTCGCGGCGGTCGCCGCGACTGCCGCGCTGGTCGTGGTCGGTGGCGCGATCGTCGCCAGCTTCCAGCCGCTCCGACCGGAGCTCGTCCCGGTCGCTCTGGCCGCGGTGATCATCAGCGCGCTCTTCGACCAGCGTATCAGTCTGATCGCGGCGATGGTGCTCACCACGCTCGTCGCCGGACAGAGTGTTTTCCGCGGGACGAACGCGTTGTTCATCAACCTGGTGGGCGGCGCGGTGGCGGCGTTGATCGTGGGCGAGATTCGCCGGCGAAACCAGTCGTACCAGTGGATCACCGCAATCGCGGCGGCATACGTCGCGACGGCCGTCGCCATCGGTCTCACGCTGGACCAGTCATGGCGCGTGATTGTCGTCTCCGCCGGCTTCGGTGTGCTGAACGCGCTTGGCTGCGTGCTGCTCGGCATCCTTCTGCTTCCAATGGCCGAGGCGTTCACCGGTATCGAAACCGATCTCACGCTGCTCGAATGGTCGGACCTCAACCGGCCGTTGATGCAGCGATTGAGTCTCGAGGCGCCGGGCACGTACGCCCACACCATCGCGATCGCGAACCTTGCTGACGCGGCGTGTCGCGCGATCGGCGCCAACGCGCTCCTCGCGCGGGTGGGCGCGTACTATCACGACATCGGGAAGATTGCCCGCCCTCAGTATTTCGTCGAAAACCAGCCGAAAGGCCGCAACCCGCACGACGCGTTGAAACCGGGCGCCAGTGCACAGATCATTCGGAATCACGTTCGCGAAGGCCTGGAGCTCGCCGCCGAGTACAAACTGCCGCGCGCGCTCCGCGCGTTCATCACCGAGCACCACGGCACCGGTACCATCACGTACTTCCTCGACAAGGCACGTCAGCGTCCGGCGGACCCTCTCGACGCGGCGGAATTCGAGTACCCCGGCCCCCTTCCACAGACGGCCGAGACCGCGGTCGTCATGTTGGCCGACGGCGTCGAGGCGGCGACGCGGGTACTCAACGAACCGACGGCCCAGAAGATTCGCGACGTTATCGAGCACATCGTACGACAGCGCGTGGAACAGGGACAGCTCGCTGACGCGCCGCTCACGTTGCGCCAGCTCGAGACGATCAAGTCGGAGTTCACGCGGGTGCTCGTCGGGATGTATCACAATCGCATCGACTATCCCGCGGCGGCGGGCGGTGTGACGTCGGAGTTCGCGTCCGCATGAGCCTCGACGTCGATGTCACGACGAATGGCGTGCGGTCGCCGCTCGGACGGGCGGCGATCGCGGACGTCGCGCGATCGACGCTGCAGGCGGAACGGGTACGGCACGCTCTCTTGTCGATCACGCTTCTCGACAAGCGCGCGATGGCACGGCTGAACCGCGAGCATCTGCGTCATCGCGGGCCAACGGACGTGATCTCGTTCGGTTTCCGTCGCGCCGCGTACGGCGGCCCGGTCGTCGGCGACGTCTATATCGCGCCCGACGTCGCGCGCGAGAATGCGCGCGACGCCAAGGTCTCGGTTCGTGAGGAGATCGCCCGTCTCGTTGTCCACGGCACGTTGCACGTGCTGGGATACGACCATCCGGAAGGCAACGAGCGAGAACGCTCGCCGATGTGGCGGCGACAGGAGCGGATCATACGGCGCGCGCTGGAGGGGGAGCGAACGCGATGATCGTCGAGATCGGGGCGTGGCTGGTGGCGATCGTCGTCGCGGTTCTCGCCGGGGTGCTCTCGGCGGCCGACAGCGCGCTGCTCGCCTTCCACGCGTCGGAGAAGGTTCCGCTATCCGAGGCCGCGTTCGCGGACCGCGAGCGAAAACATCGCGCGCTCTCGATGGCGCGCGTTTTGGCGTACGTCACGGCCGGCGCCGCTCTCGCGTCGGCGCTGAATCTCACCTCGCTGCCGTACGCCACTCGCGTCGTCGCAATGATCGTCGCCGCGGCGCTCGGCTGCGTGGCGACCGAAGGTGTCGGACGCGCGGTGGGGTACGCGAATCCGGCGGCGATGCACGCGCGCTTGTATCCGGTGATCGAGCTCGTGAGCCGCATTCTGCGCCCCGCCGTTTCGCTCGGCGCCGGGATCGAGCGGGCGCTCCATCTGGTCATTCCGCCGACCGAGCCGGACGAAGAAGAGCGCGAAACGCACGCCGAGCAGTTTCGCGAAGTGGTCGCCGCCGAGGCGGAGGTGTCGTCGGCCGAAGAGGAATTGATTCACGGCGTGTTCTCGCTCGGCGAGACCGAAGTCCAGGAGATCATGGTGCCGCGCGTCGACATCGTCGGCATCGATGCGGCGACGCCCTGGTCCGAGGTGCTGGACCGCATTCGCAGCTCGGAGCACGCACGCTTCCCGGTGTTCCGCGAGACGCTCGACGGAGCGACGGGGATTCTCTATGCGAAGGACGTGCTGCCGGCAATCGTCGCCGACGAGGAGGAGCCGGCGGCGGGTTGGTTATCGCTCGTCCGTCCTGCCGCGTTCATTCCCACGTCGAAACGGATCGACGCCCAGCTTCGCGAATTCCAGGCGACCCGCACGCACATCGCGATCGTGAGCGACGAATACGGCGGAACGGCCGGCCTGGTCACGATCGAGGACATTCTCGAGGAAATCGTTGGCGAGATCCGAGACGAGTACGACATCGAGGAGCCGCCGATCGAACAGGAGGGGCTGACCCGGTTTTGGGTTTCCGGCTCGCTCACGATCGATGAGCTTTCCGAGCGCGTGAACGTCGATTTTGGCATCGACGACGTGACGACGGTCGGCGGCCTGGTGTACGCCCTCTTCGGCCGAGTCCCGCGCTCGGGAGACTCACTGGTTCGGGCCGGCGTGCGTGTCGTCGTCGAGCGGGTACGCCGTCGTCGCATCGAGCGCGTGTACTTCGAGCGCCTGGAGCCGGTTCCCACGCCGGAGCGCGAATGACGCTGAGTCTTCCGCTGATCGTCGCGCTCGTGATCATCGCCTTGCTGACCGCGGGCAGTATGGCCGTGCGGTCGGTGAGCCGCATCTGGCTGCGTCACTGGGCCGAGCGACAGCTTCGCGGATCGGCGGCGGCCGTCGCGTATCTGGAGCGGCCGCATCGACTGTTGACGGGCGCCAGCGCCGGCACCGCGTTGACGCTGCTCCTGGCGGGCATGTCGGTGGGACTCGCGGCCACGGGAGTCGCCGTCGTCTGGGCGGCGCTGGCGTACGCGGGGATCATCGTGCTCGGCGGACAACTGATTCCTCGCGCCATCGCGCGCCGCTGGCCGGCGGGCGTGGCGCCCGTCGTGCTTCCCGTGCTTCGCGTCGTCGACGTCATCACGCTGCCGATCGTCAACGCCGGCGAGGCGGTCGCGCACATGTTCATCCGCGACAAACGGCCGACCGTCGTTGCGGCGGACCGCGATGCGATTCAGGATCTGCTGCGCGAAGGAGAGCTGGAAGGAATCGGTGAGCGCGAAGAGATCGCGATCATCAGCGGCGTCGTCGAGTTCAGCGAGAAGGTCGTGCGCGACGTGATGACGCCGCGGTCGGAGATCTTCGCGTTGCCCGACGGCGTCGATCCCCATACGCTGGCGAGCCAGATCGCGCAGTCGCGGTACAGTCGCGTACCGATTTATCACAGCACGCTCGACAACATCGTCGGTATGGTGCACGTGTTCGACGTCATCAAAGCGCGCGGCGAGACGCCCGAAGCGTTGCATCCCGTGACGTTCTCCGCGCCCGGCGCGCCGTGCAACGAGCTATTGTTCCGCATGCTTCGCGAGCGACTTCATATCGCCATCGTGCGCGATGACAACGGCAAGACGCTTGGGCTGGTCACGCTCGAGGATCTACTCGAGGAGCTCGTCGGCGACATTCGCGACGAGCACGACGAGCCCGAACCCCCCTCCCCGCGCTCGAAGTGACGACGATCTCGCCCGCTGTCGAGCGCGAAACGCGTCTCGTGCAGGATTTCGACAGCGGCAAACCAGCCGCCCTCGCCCGCGCGGTGAGCATCGTCGAGAATCATCGCGCCGGGTTCGACCGATTGCTCTCGCGGTGGCAGCCGCGCATCGGGCGCGCTCGGCGCATCGGGATCACCGGGCCGCCGGGCGCGGGAAAGAGCACGTTGACCACGCTGTTGGCGCGGGCATATCGCGACGCCGGATTGACCGTCGGGGTGGTCGCCGTCGATCCGACCTCACCGTTCACGGGCGGCGCCCTCCTCGGCGATCGCATCCGCATGGAGTCGATCGCGCTCGATCCGGGAGTATTCATTCGGTCGATGGCGACGCGCGGATCGCTCGGCGGCCTGGCGGCGACGACGCGCGAGGTCGCTGACGTGCTCGACGCGTTCGGCATGGATCGGGTGCTCATCGAGACCGTCGGCGTTGGGCAAACGGAGTTGGACATCGCGCGCACCGCCGACACGAGTCTGGTCGTGCTCGTGCCGGAATCGGGCGATTCGATCCAGACGCTCAAGGCCGGCTTGATGGAGATCGCCGACATCTTCGCGGTGAACAAAGCGGACCGGCCCGGCGCCGATCGTCTTCGCAATGAGCTCGAGCTCATGCTCGGGCTTCGCAACGGGGCGACGCTCAGGAACGTCCCGGCGCATCACGGCGTCGATCTTCGCCGACCCATGACGCGCGACGAACAAATGGCAATGAATCCCGGCCGCGCGGCCCGCGCGGCGGCCAAAGATGAGAACTCGGAGACGTGGACGCCGCCGGTGTTGCGGACGGTGGCTGTTAAGGCAGAGGGAATACCGGAAACGGTTGCCGCCCTCGACCGTCATTTCCACTATCTTGAAAAGAGCGGCACCCTGCAGCGGCGGCGTCGTGCCAGATGGCGCGAGCGAGTCGTCGATGTGGTGGAGCAGCGCGTTCGCGAGCGTCTCTGGACGGATGCCGCGACCGGCCGATGGCTGGACGATCAGCTCGCGGCGTTGGAGGACGGCACGACGAATCCGTTCGGCGTGGCCGACGCCTTGCTCGAACGAAGCAGAAACCTCATCACGCGGACCAACGAATGACCTCCACCCGTGATTTCACGGCCTCCGTCGGCGAACAGCGCGAGGAGCTCGAACGGCTCCGCGCCGAGGTCGCCGAGTGGCGTCGCCGATTTGCCAAGGGCGAGCTGCGCGACATCGCCTTCACCAATTCGGCGAACGACGTCGAGCCGCTCTATACGGCGATGGATGTCGATCCGCAGACGGCGGAGAATCTCGGCGTGCCGGGAACGTATCCGTTCACGCGCGGCATCCACCCGACGGGCTATCGCGGCAAACTGTGGACGATGCGTCAGTTCGCGGGCTTCGGCAGCGCCCGCGATACGAACGCGCGATTCAAGTTCCTGCTTCAGCAAGGCCAGACGGGACTGTCGACCGCGTTCGATTTCCCGACGCTGATGGGCTACGACTCGGACCATCCGCGCTCGGAGGGTGAGGTTGGAAAGACGGGCGTCGCGATCTCGAGCCTCGCCGACATGGAGGTGCTGTTCGACGGCATCCCGCTCGACGAGGTATCGACGTCGATGACGATCAACGGGCCGGCGATCATCGTCTGGGCGTTCTACATCGCTGCCGCCGAGAAGCAGGGCGTGTCGTCGGACAAGCTGCGCGGCACGATCCAGAACGACATCCTGAAAGAGTACATGGCGCAGCACGCGTGGTGCTTTCCGATCGAGCCCGCGCTGCGTCTCATCGTCGATTGCTTCGAGTGGGGGGCGAAGAACGCGCCCCTCTGGAATACGATCTCGATCTCCGGCTACCACATTCGCGAGGCGGGGTCCACGGCAGCGCAGGAGTTGGCGTTCACGTTGGCCGACGGATTCACGTACGTGGAGCGGGGCATCGCGCGCGGTCTCGACGTCGACGACTTCGCGCCGCGGCTGTCGTTCTTCTGGGACATCCACAACGACTTCTTCGAGGAGATCGCCAAGCTCCGCGCCGCCCGTCGCATCTGGGCGCGGCACATGAAGGAGCGCTACGGCGCGAAGAGCCCGCGCTCTTGGATCATGCGCTTCCACTCGCAGACGGCGGGCGTGACGCTGACGGCGCAGCAGCCGATGAACAACGTCGTGCGCGTAGCCTATCAGGCGCTGGCAGCGGTCCTCGGCGGCACGCAGTCTCTCCACACGAATTCGATGGACGAGACGCTCGCGCTTCCCACCGAGGAAGCGGTGCAGGTCGCGCTCCGCACGCAGCAGGTGCTCGCCTACGAGACGGGAATTCCGAACGTGATCGACCCACTCGGTGGCGCGTACTACATCGAAGCGTTGACGGACCAGCTCGAGCGGGACGCGGAGGCGTTGTTCGAGGAGATCGAAGGCGTCGGCGGCGTGGTGCGCGGGCTCGAAACCGGCTGGCTGCAGCGAAAAATCGCCGAGTCCGCCGCGCGACAGCAGTGGGAGATCGAGCAGCATCGCCGCGTGATCGTCGGCGTCAACGAGTTCGTCACCGACGAGCCGGAGCTCACGATCCCGATCCTCAGGGTCGGCCAGGACGCCGAAGAATCACAGCGCGCGCGCCTCGCGAAGCTTCGTGCCGAGCGCGATCAGGCCGGATGTGACGCGGCGCTGGAGCGGTTGAAGCAAGCAGCTGGCGGCGAGGAGAACGTATTTCCGTTCATCCTCGAAGCGGCGCGCCGTTATTGCACGCTGTATGAGATCCGGGCTGCGTTGGAGAGCGTGTTCGGGGCGTACCGCGAACCTGTGTTTTTCTAGATGCGAGCTAACAGCTAGACAGCTCATAGCTAAAGCTGTCAGCGAATCTGTACGAAACGCGGCAGCCAAAGGCTGCCGCGTTCCTTTTTGCTGGTAGCTTTAGCTATGAGCTGATAGCTGACAGCTCCACGATTAGCTCAGCCCCTCCACATAGGCGGCCATGCGGCCGCGCATCTTCTCATCCGGCAATCGCGCCTTGGCCGCGGCCATGTCGTCCGTCAGATAGTCCACTCGGCCGACGCCGGGGATCGCTGCCGTCACTGTCGTATTCGACACGATCCACTTCAGGCAGAACTGCGGCCAGGTCGCGGCGTCGAACTCCTTGGCCCACTCCGGCAGAGGCTTGCTCATCACCTTCGAGAGCACGCGATTCCGGCCGAAGGGGCTGTTCACCAGTACCCCCATGCCGAGGTCCTTGGCGAGCGGAATGATGCGCTCCTCGGCGCTGCGGTTGTCGATCGCCAGGTCGATTTGCACGACGTCGTACTTGAACTTCTTCATCGCGGCCTCGAGGTCGGAGTACTGGCCCTTGAAGCTGCTCGTGATGCCCGTGTAACGAATCCGACCCGCTTTCTTCATCTCCTCGAGCACCGGAGCGAGCAGCTCGGGATTGGAGACGTTCCAGATCTGCATCAAGTCGATCTTGTCCGTCTTGAGCGCCTTGAAGGAATTCTCCATCTGCGCCGTAGCGGCCGCACGATCGCCGCCGCCGCGCACCGAGACCTTGGTGGCGATGAAGTACTTGTCGCGGTTCTTGAGCTCCGAGAGCAGGTCGCCGACGACCGATTCCGCGCGACCGTACGACGGCGCCGTGTCGATGATGCGACCGCCGAGCTCCGGGAAGGTGCGCAGCGTGTCGCGAAGCGGCGGCATCTCCTCGGGCTTGGGATTCTGATAGATGACGGCGGTGCCGATGCCGATGATCGGCAGCTTCTCACCGCTCGACGGAATGGGCCGTTGAATGAGCGCGCCCGCCTGTTCGCCGTAACTCCACGGCGAGGGAAGGGCGAACGTGTTCGATCGCGAGAGCGTCAACAGCGCGCCGGCGCCAAGTCCGAGCTTGAGCGCGTCGCGACGGCTGATGGAGGGATCGTTCGACACGTGAGCTCCAGGAAACGGGTGGGTGGGCCGACAGCTTTTATCTTCATCGCATGCCGAAGCGTTCGCAACCGACGGAGTGGTGGAAGACGTACTTCGACGCGCAGTACCTCCTCGAGTACGAGCCGTTGTTCTCGCTCGAGCGCGATCGTGTGGAGGTGGCGCGGCTTCTCGACGTCCTCGGGCTTCCCTCGGGGAGCCGGGTGCTCGATGTCCCGTGCGGTCAGGGGCGACACGCTCATTTGCTTGCCGAAGCGGGTTTCCATGTCGCCGGCCTCGATTATTCGGCTGAGCTGCTCGCCAAGGCGCGCGCGCGCGGAACCGGGCCACGCCTTCGCTACCGGCGCGGCGACATGCGGAGACTGCCGGCAGAATGGCGCGGCCGGTTCGATGCGGTGGTCAACTTGTTCACGTCATTCGGCTTTTTCGTCGACCCGCGGGACGACCGCGCCGTCATCCGCGAGTTCGCTCGCGTCCTCCGACCGGGCGGCGTCCTCGTATGGCACGGCGCCAATCGTGACGGCGTCATGGCGAGGTTCTTGGGACGCGACTGGTGGACGACGCGCAATAGGACGTTGGTCGCGCAAGAGCGAACGTTCGATCCGTTATCCGGTCAGCTGACGGTGGAGACGGTGTGGCGCGGACCGCGGGGAATGGGGTCGCGCGAGCATCGCATTCGGCTGTATTCGCCGACGCACCTGGCCGAGCTCTGCGCCGGCGCCGGACTCGTCGTCGAGCAGGCGTATGAGGGGTTCAGCGACAAGCCGCTCTCACGCAGAGCGGGAGAGATGATGCTCGTCGCGCGGAAGACAACTCCGTTGCCCGGCTCGCGGCGATCCCGCTAGCTTGTGAGCGCTATGCGTCCAATTCGTGTGCTCGTTGCCAAACCCGGTCTCGACGGCCATGACCGCGGCGCGAAAGTCGTTGCCGCCGCGCTCCGCGATGCCGGGATGGAAGTGATATACACTGGGCTGCACCAGACGCCCGAAATGATCGCCGCCGCCGCCGTGCAGGAAGACGTCGATGTCGTCGGCCTTTCGATCCTGAGCGGCGCGCACATGACGCTCTTTCCTCGCGTCCGCGAGCTGCTGCATCAACAGGGGCGCGACGACATCCTCATCACCGGCGGCGGCATCATCCCGAAGGAAGACATGGATGCGCTGCGCGGGCAGGGCATCGGCCTTTTATTTGGTCCAGGCACGCGCACCACTGACCTGATTGAATACATCCGCGACTGGTTCGCCGAGCGCGAGCGGCAGGAAGCGTGAGCAGCCGGCTTCGCGAGCTGAGCGACGAAGTCCGACAGCTCGAGGCACAACTGAAGCAGGGCGGCGGCGGCGACAAGATTGCGCGGCAGCACAAACAGGGAAAGCTGACGGCGCGCGAGCGCATCGCGCTGCTCTGTGATGCCGGCACGCGCTTTCTCGAGATCGGACTGCTCGTCGCCTATGACGAGTACGACGGTCAGGCACCCGCCGCCGGCGTCGTCACGGGCATTGCGACCGTCGAAGGCCGCCGCGTGGTCGTCGTCGCGAACGATGCGACGGTGAAAGCCGGCTCGTGGTGGCCGGAAACGATCAAGAAGATGCTGCGCGCCCAGGAGATCGCGATGCGCTGTCACATCCCGATCATCTACCTGGTGGACTCGGCCGGCGTGAACCTGCCGTATCAAGGCGGCGTGTTTCCCGGGCAGTACGGCGCGAGCCGGCTCTTCTACTACAACTCGATCATGCGTCGTTATCTGCGAATTCCGCAGCTGGCCGCGGTGATGGGTCCGTGCATCGCGGGAGGCGCGTATCTCCCGGCACTTTCGGACATCATCGTGATGGTGAAGGGAACGTCGTTCATGGGACTCGGCGGGCCGAATCTCGTGAAGGGCGCGACCGGCCAGAGCATCGACGCCGAGACGCTCGGCGGCGCCGTGACGCACACCGAGATAAGTGGAGTCGCGCACTACGCGGCGGACAACGACGAAGCCTGTCTCGCCAAGCTGCGCGATCTGATCGCTCGACTGCCGGCGCAGGCGCAATCCTCGCCAGCCGCGTCGAACGGTGGAGGAGACGCGGGCAGCGGCGGGAATCGATTGTACGATCTCTTGCCCGCCGATCACCGCATGTCGTACGACATGCACGAGCTGCTCCGCGCGATCGTGGATGACGGTGCCGTCGATGAATTCCAAGCGAACCTGGCGCGCGAGATGATCTGCGGCGACGCGCGGATCATGGGCATTCCCGTCGGTGTGATCGCCAACCAGCGTGGGCTGATCAAGGGCCGCGCGGGCGAGAAGCCGCGATTCGGCGGCATCGTGTACGCCGAGAGCGCCGACAAGGTCGCGTACTTCATCGACCGCTGCGATCGAGAGCGCATCCCGCTGCTCTTCGTGCAGGACGTCTCGGGCTTCATGGTCGGGCCGGAAGCGGAGCACGAAGGGATCATTCGCGCCGGCGCGCGATTCGTCGAAGCGATGGCGACGGCGCGTGTCCCCAAGATCGTGCTGACGGTGAATCACGCGTCCGGCGCCGGCTACTACGCGATGGCCGGTCAGGGCTTCGACCCTGATTTCATCTTCAGCTGGCCTACCGGACGCATGGCCGTGATGGAAGGCGAGTCCGCCGTGCAGGCCGTTCATGGACCGGCGATGGACGCCGCGAAAACGAAGAAACAGCCGCTGCCGGCGGAGGTCGCCACGGCGGTCGAGGAGATGCGCGCCGACTACGAGCACCAGCTCGACGCGCGTTTTGCCGGCGCGCGCGGGTTCATCGACGCGATCGTGTATCCTGAGGACACGCGCGATGTGCTGCACGTCGCGTTGACGGCGGCGCTGCAGAATCACGGTCCGCATCTCGGACCATTCGTACTCCCCGCGCATTTCGACGACGCATGAGCTCAACCAATCAATCCGGCCGCATCGTACGCGTCGCGGCCGGGCAAGGATTCTGGGGCGACTGGCTCGAGGCCCCACGCCGACAAGCCGAGGGCGGGCAGATCGACTACCTGATGCTCGATTACCTCGCTGAAGTCACGATGAGCATTCTGCAAAAGCAGAAGGAGCGCGACCCGAAAATGGGATACGCGCGTGACTTCATCGGCGCGGTGGAGAGCATCTGGCCGGCGATCGCTGAGCGGGGCGTACGGGTCATCGCCAATGCCGGCGGGGTGAATCCGCCGGCGTGTGCCGAGGCGGTGCGCCAGTCTGCCGAGCGCGCGGGCGTGTCCAAGTCCGTACGCATCGGCGTCGTGACCGGCGACGATCTGCTGCCACGACTCGACGAGCTGATCGCCGGTGGGCACGCCCTCGCCAACATGGAAACGGGGGAGCCGCTCTCCACGGTTCGCGACCGCGTGCTGTCGGCGAATGCCTACATCGGCTCGACGCCGATCGTCGAAGCGCTGTCGCAGAAGGCGAACATCGTCATCACCGGCCGGTCGACGGACACCGCGCTCACCATGGCGCCGCTCCGCTTCGAGTTCGGTTGGGGCGCCGAAGACTGGGACCGCCTCGCCGCGGGAATCATCGCCGGTCACATCATCGAGTGCGGCGCGCAGTGCTCGGGCGGCAATTGCCTGTACGATTGGCAGAACATCCCCGATCTCGCGAATGTCGGATATCCCATCGTCGAAGGCTCGGCGGACGGCACGTTCGTCGTCGCCAAGCATCCGAACACCGGTGGAAGAATCTCGATTCGCTCGGTGACGGAGCAGCTCGTGTACGAGATGGGTGATCCGCACTCGTACATCACGCCCGACGTGGTCGCGGATTTCACGACGATTCATTTGGAAGACGCGGGCGAGAATCGTGTTCGCGTCTTCGGCATCAAGGGCCGCCCGCCGACGGACAAGCTCAAGGTGTCGATCGCGTACCGGGCCGGCTTCAAGGCGGTGGGAACGCTGGTCTATTCGTGGCCGGACGCGCTGCCCAAGGCGCAGCTTGCGGATCGCGTCCTGCGCGAGCGACTCGACAACCTCGGTCTTCGGTTCGACAAGGTGCTGAGCGAGTTTGTCGGTGCGTCCGCGACGCACGGGCCGTTGGCCGGCGACCCGGGTGATCCGCCGGAAGTTCAGCTTCGGTTCGGCGTGCGCGGTGAGGACAAGGCTGCCGTGGAGCGATTCACGCGCGAGATCGCGCCGCTCGTCCTCAACGGTCCGCCGAGCGTGACGGGCTTCGCCGGTGGACGGCCGAAGGTGGAAGAGATCGTAGCGTACTGGCCGGCTCTCGTCGACAAGCGCGTGGTTCAAACGCGGGTGGAGGTGCTCGGATGAAAGTCCGCCTGCTCGACATCGCGCACGCGCGATCCGGAGACAAAGGCGACACCGCCAACGTCGGCCTCATCGCGATCGAGCCGGTGTGGTATCCGGTGCTCGAACGCTACGTGACTCGCGAGCGCGTCGCGGCGCACTTTCACGGCATCATCGACGGGCCGGTCGAGCGATACGAGCTGCCGAACCTCAAGGCGCTCAACTTTCTCCTCCACGGCGCCTTGGATGGCGGTGGGACGCTGTCGCTCAAGACCGACGCTCAGGGAAAAGTCTTCTCGACCGCCATGCTTCGAATGGTCCTGGACATTCCCGAAGACGAAGCCAGGGCATTGAAGCTCCCCGGCTCGAAGCAGTGGCCGTCGTATCAGCGCTCGCCCAAGGAATGACGCATCGCACGGAGATCCAGCTCGCGCTCTTGGTCATCGGGTTGATCGTGTGGGGCTACGGCCAACGCACCGACGACTCGCGCCTGACCTGGATCGGCTTGGGCTTCTTCGCGGCAGCGACCGTTTTGCGACTCCTCAAGAAGCCACCCGTACAGGAGAACGATCGAGATCCAATCGAATAGTCCCTAGACGGCGACTCCAATCGAGTGCCGTAAGCCGTTATATTTCAAGGCTTATGGTGCGGCATCGGATACCGGAGCTCCTCGCCCCGGCTGGCTCGTTGGACGCGGTTCGCGCCGCGGTGGCAAATGGCGCGGACGCCGTGTATCTCGGCGCTTCGCGGTTCAACGCGCGCGACGAAGGCGCCCAGTTGAGCCTCGAGGAGCTCGGCGAAGCCTGTCGCATCGCCCATGAGCGCGGCCGCCGCATCTACCTGACGCTCAACGTTCTCATCAAGCCGAACGAAGTCGTCGACGCGCTCATGTTCCTCGGCGAAGCCGTCGATCTCGGCATCGACGCGGTGATCGTCCAGGACATCGGCCTGATCACACTGATCCGTAAACTCTACCCATCGCTCGAGGTTCACGGCTCGACGCAGATGACCGTGCACGACGGGGCCGGCGCGGCAGTTGTCGAGTCGCTCGGCGTGCATCGAGTGGTGCTGGCGCGTGAGAACACCCTCGACGACATCCGCGAGATTCGCGCGGCCGTGCCGCAGCTTGGACTCGAGAGCTTCGTGCACGGCGCGCTGTGCATCTCGTACTCGGGGCAGTGCTTCATGTCGGGGATGATCTCCGAGCGCAGCGCCAACCGTGGCTCGTGCGCGCAGTCCTGCCGGAAGGATTACGTGCTGACGGACGCCGCGTCCGGCGAAGAGCTCGATCGTGGCTACCTGATCTCGGCTAAGGATCTTGGCGCGTACGAACATCTGCCGGCGATCGCCGACGTGGGCATCGTCTGTCTCAAGGTCGAAGGGAGAAAGAAGCGGCCGGAGTACGTCGCGACGGTTACCAAGACGTATCGTGACCTGCTCGACCGCGTCGAACGTGGTGAAGACGCCGCACCAAGCGAGCAGGAAGTTCAACCGCTGGTGCAGATCTACAGTCGCGGGTTTACCGGCGGCATGTACGGCGGACGGCAGGGTCGGGACTATGTGACACGCACCCAGCCGGACAATCGCGGCACCGTGCTCGGAACCGTCGTGGGATACGAGCGTGGCGCGCTGATCGTCGAGGTCTCGCAACCGCTGCAAGTCGGCGATGGACTCGGCTTCGAGGCGCCGGAGAGCGTCGGCGGACCAACGGTTGGATTCTCCGTCAGCGCGGTTCGGACGCTCGCGTCGCGCGGCATCGTTCGGCAGGCGATCGAAACTCGGACACGCGTCCAGCCGGGCTGGCGCGTCGTGCGAACGTCGCAGGCGCAGCTACTGGAACGCGCGCGCGCGAGCTACGCCAAGCTTCCGAGTGGCGTGCGTGCGCGGAAGAGCCGTTTGGACGTTCGACTGTTCGGCGCGCCGGGCACGCCGCTCAAGGGCGTCTTCACGGCGGACGGCGAGTCGGTCACGGTTCGCACCGAGCTCACGCTTGCGCCGGCAACGAAACGCGCGCTCGACGTCGCGGCGTTGCGCGAGCAGCTTTCGCGTCTCGGCGAGACGCCGTTCGTGCTCGGCTCGCTCGACGTCGATGGCCTCGCGCCCGGCCTTTTTCTTCCTATGAGCGACCAGAATCACCTGCGCCAGCAAGCGGTGGAGCAGCTGATGATGAAGCGCGATTGGGCAAAGCACGCGACGCTCGCCGAGCGGGAGATGCTCGTTCGGACGGCCGCGGACTCACCGGATGTCGGAGCTTTCCGCACGAACGCCAATGGTGACAGCGCGTTTCGGCTGACTGCGCAGGTCTATCGCCTCGAGGACGCCGACGCGGCGGCAGACGCGGGAGCGACGGAGATCTGTTTCGATCCGTTTCTTCGCCATCCCGCGCCGCCGCTTTCGCGTGTACGCGCATTGCGGGATCGGTTGGCCGAGCATGGAATCACCCTGCGTCTTCGCACGCCGACGATCGTGCGTCCGGAGGAGCGTCGCTCGCTGGACAAATGGTTCGATTTGGGTTTGCCGATCCTGTCCGGTCATCTCGGGCTCGTCGCCGAGCTGTCGCGCGACGCGGGGCAACGCGACGTCATCGCGGACTACGCGACGAACGTGTTCAACGCGCACACGGCGGCGCAGCTCTTCCGCCTCGGGGCTTCACGCATCGTCGCATCGGTGGAACTGACGACCAACGAGATCGCGGCGCTCGTCGAGCCGTGGCACGGTGACGGGTTCGACGTTCTGCTCTACGGCCGCCCCGAAGGAATGACGATCGAACACTGCACGCTTTCAGCGGCGTTCGATCGTGAGGTGACCACCTGCCGTGATCTCTGCGTGCAGAAGCACACCAACGTCGAGCTGACGGATCCGGCCGGGTACACCTTCCCGGTCGCGACGGATGCCGCGTGCCGCAATCGGTTGCTGCACTCGCGTCCGATCGATGGGTCGGAATTCCTGCCTTCGTTATGGAGCTCGGGAATTCGCGGATTCCACCTGCTGTTCAACGTTCCGCAGGATGATGTCGCCGACATCGTCGCGCGATATCGAGCCGCGCTCGACGCACTGGCGAACGGCGCAACGCCCGACGTCGCATCGGTGCGGTCACTCTTTGGCTCCGAGTTCACACGCGGTCATTTCGCACGTGCGGTGTAATGCGCCGCGATGCATCGAGTCGATGACGCGGTCGCCCCCGATGGTCAGCACGCTAGTCGCATGACAACGACGACTACCATCGAGCAGGCGCGAGCGGCGCTCAAGCAACATTTCGGATACCCGGCGTTTCGTCCGGGACAGGAAGCGGCGGTTGAATCGGTTCTGGCGAGCCGCGACACACTCGTCGTCCTTCCCACGGGCGGCGGAAAATCGCTTTGCTACCAGGTTCCGGCGCTCATCCTGCCGAAGCTCACCGTCGTCATCTCGCCGCTCATTTCGCTCATGAAAGATCAGGTCGACGCGCTCGAGGCGCGCGGCTTGCCGGCGACCTTCGTGAACAGCACGCTGACGCCGTCGCAGGTGTCCGACCGGTTGTCGCGCGCCGTTCGCGGCGACGTGAAACTGCTCTACGTCGCGCCCGAGCGCTTCGACTTCGGAACGACCGCCGAGCGGCTGCGCGACGCCGGTGTCTCGCTGCTCGCCGTGGACGAAGCCCATTGCATCAGCGAGTGGGGCCACGATTTCCGGCCGAGCTATTTGCGCATCGCGACTGTTCGCGAGCGACTCGGTTGGCCGCCGACTGTTGCCCTGACCGCGACGGCGACGCCGCACGTCCGCACCGACATCGTCGCGCAGCTCAAGCTCGACAACCCGACGACGATCATCACCGGGTTCGATCGCAAGAACCTGAGCTACCACGTCGTTCCGACGAAGACGGACCGCGACAAAGACGATGCGCTCGTGCACCTATTGCGCAAGAACGAGGGGCTGGCTGTCGTGTATGCGTCGACGCGGCGCGCGGTCGAGCGCATCTCGATGCTGCTCGAGCAGGCCCGGATCCCGGCCGCGGCGTATCACGCGGGCCTGGACGACGAGCATCGTCATCGCGTCCAGGACGCGTTCATGCGCGAAGACGTGCGTGCCATCGTGGCGACCAACGCGTTTGGCATGGGAATCGACAAGCCGAATGTTCGTCTGGTCATTCACTACGCGATGCCGGGCACGCTCGAGGCGTATTACCAGGAAGCCGGCCGCGCGGGTCGCGACGGACTCCCCGCGGTGTGCTATCTCCTGCACGCATTTCCCGACCGCTTCACGCACGAATTCTTCATCAAGGGCGCGTATCCGGAGCGCCAGCTCGTCGAAGAGGTATACGACGTTCTCCGGCGGAACACCGACAAGGCCGGCGGCGTGTCGCTGTCACCGGACGACATCGCGACTCGCCTCAAGACGAAAGCTGGAGGCCGGGACGTCGAGTCCGCGCTACGCATCTTGAAACAAGGCGGGGCGTACAGCGTAGACCAGGAGGGGAGCGCGCGAGTGGAAGTGCGCCTTCTCGCCACGCCGGAACGAATCAAGCGCGAATTCGGCGGCCAGGATTCGCTCGAGCTCGGGCTGCTGCGCGCCATGTGGCGCGTCGCCGGCGATGCGCTCAACGACGGTGCGGCGATCGATCTCGAAGGATTACCGCCGGGTCTTGGCGGATCGGCGAGCAAGCTGCGACTCCTCGATACGCTGCAGTCGCGACAGTTCGTCCAATGGAAGCGTGCCGGCGCGGGCGCGTCGCTCACCGCACCCAAAAAGCCGCTCACCGCGTTCAAGATCGATTGGACGGCGATCGACCGGCGTCGTCGCGCCGACATGCAGAAGCTCGAGTCGATGCAGCAGTATGCGTACACGAAAGGGTGTCGGCGCGGATTCGTGCTTCGTTATTTCGGCGACCCCGCGGCGAGAACCACGTGCGGCGGGTGCGACAACTGTTTGGACGTCCGCGTGGACGTCGAAGCGGGAGCGGCGCCGTCGTTGCGCGGGCAGTCCAAGTCCAAGCGTGGGGCAACACCAAAGCGTGAGATCGCGCCCGAGGACATGCCGGTGCTTTCGGGTGCGGACGAAGCGCTCCTCGCACGGCTTCGCGACCTTCGACGGAACATCGCGCGCGAGGATCAGGTGCCGGCCTACGTCGTGTTTCCCGACAGAACGCTCGCGGAGATGGCCGTCAAAAAGCCCACGAACGCTGCGTCACTCGGTAAGATTCGTGGGGTAGGGCCAGTCAAGCTCGACAAATACGGTGAGCGCTTCCTCGAGGTCCTTCGTTCCGTGGACGAGACGGAAGCCGCCTAGACGAGATATCAATGGACGACGCGCTTTATTTTTCTGAACAGCATCTCGCGACGCGCGAGATGGTTCGCCAGTTCGCGCGCGACGAGGTCGCGCCGGTCGCTGCCAAGTACGACGCCGAAGCCACGTTCCCGTGGGAGAGCATCCGGAAGATGGGAGATCTCGGACTCCTCGGCGTTCCGTGGCCCGAGGAGTTGGGCGGCGCCGGGCTCGACTTGATCAGCTACATGATCGTGATTCACGAGCTCGGCAAAGTTGACGCGTCCCACGCGCTCACCATTTCCGCACACACCACGCTCGGCACGTCGCCGATCGTTCGATTCGGAACGCCCGAACAGAAGAAGCGCTACGTGCCCTATCTCGCGACGGGACGCGTGATGGGCGGTTTCGGGCTTACGGAGCCCGAGGCGGGCAGCGACGCGGGGGGCACGCGGACGACGGCCGTCCGTCGCAACGGGTGCTACGTCATCAACGGCGTGAAACGCTTCATCACGCACGGCAGCGTCGGCGAGATCTTCGTTGTCACGGCGGTCACCGATCGATCACAGGGGACGAAGGGCATCAGTTCTTTCATTCTCACGAAGCCGACGAACGATCTCGAGGCCACTCGCGCCGTTGGGGTCGGCCACGAGCCTTCGCTACCGGCGATGAAGGGATTCCGCGCCGGCAAGAAGGAGGACAAGCTCGGCTGGCGGGCGTCCGACACCGCCGAGTTGATCATGGAGGATGTCGAGGTGCCAGCCGAGAACATGCTCGGCGGTGAGGGCGAGGGGTTCAAGAATTTCATGAAGACGCTCGACAACGGCCGCGTCGGAATCGCGGCGCTGTCGCTTGGAATTGCCGAAGGCGCGTTCGAACAGGCGCTCCAGTACACGAGCGTGCGAAAGCAATTCGGCCAGCCGGTCGCGAACTTTCAGGGGGTTCAGTTCCGCTTGTCCGACATGGCAACGGAGATCGAGGCGGGCAAGCACCTGATGTACCATGCGGCCTGGTTGGCGCAGAACGGACGGCCGTTCTCGAAAGAGGCGGCGATGGCAAAGCTGTTCTGCTCCGAGCTCGCCATGCGGGCGACAATCGGCGCCGTTCAGCTCCACGGCGGCTACGGGTACACCAAGGACTACCCGGTCGAGCGCTTCATGCGCGACGCCAAGATTTGCGAAATCGGGGAAGGAACGTCCGAGATACAGCGGATCGTGATCGCCAGGCATCTGTTGAAAGAGCTGAGCGATTGAGCTGCCAGGTTGGCAATCTCAGCGTTCGACAATTATTTATCCTGTAGTGAGCCTTCTAACGTTTTCTCTCGCTCCATCTGCGCGCGGCGACTCGTCGCGGGATGAGAGCGCCATGCGCCCACCGACGGTCGATGCGGTTCTCGCTGTCGTCCGGGCGTTCGTCCTGTTCCTGGTGCGAGGCCTGATGGCTCAGGCCGATCGCACACCGCTCCGTTCCACGCTGCGCGTGGCGTCCGATCTTCCGCTGGGGGAAGAGACGGCGCATCGCGATCAGCCGGAGCCGGTGTGGACGATCACTCCGGAACGCCGGACAACCATTACGCGTGATGTCGCCGGCCAAAAACAACGGCCGCGACCCACTCACAACCTTCTATTCTTCCGCCACGCCGTGTCCGCCGAGTCGCCGGGCGCGGGTTGGATGGCGGACATCGATGAAACGAGAGATTCTGATCAACGCGAACCCGCGCGAGACGCGGGTCGCCATTATCGAGGACGACCAGCTCGTTGAACTTCTGGTCGACCGCCCCGATGCTCGCCGTATGGTCGGCGACATTTATCTGGGCAAAGTAGAAGCAGTCCTTCCAGGCATTCAGGCGGCGTTCGTCAACATCGGCACCGAGAAGAGCGCGTTCCTCCACGCGTCGGATGTCGTGTATGACGAAGGCGACGGAGAAGCCGACGAGGACGAAGACGCCGATGACGACGACTCCGAGCGCGGACGAAGTCGGCGCGCGAAGGCTCCGGCCATTCAGGACGTCGTAAAGCGTGGCCAGGACCTCATCGTCCAGGTCTCCAAAGAGCCGATCTCCACGAAGGGTCCGCGCGTCACCGCGCAGGTGTCGCTCGCCGGCCGCTTCCTCGTCTACATGCCGTTCGCCGAGCGCGTTGGCGTCAGCCGGAAGATTGGCGAACGCGAGGTGCGAAAGCGTCTGCGGGCACAGGTGGAGGAGGTTCTGCCGAAGAATTCCGGTGGCGTCATCGTCCGCACCGTCGGCGAGGACGTGACGCAGGAGACGCTCGAGCGCGAGCTCACCACGCTGATCGGCCAGTGGAAGCGCATCAAACGGAAGACGCATTTCGTGCGCGCCCCCTCGCTGATCCACCGCGAGACGAGTCTGACTCGCGGCCTGATGCGCGACGTATTCAGCACCAAGGTCGAGCAGGTCACGGTGGACTCGAAACAAGTCCACAACGAGATCCTCGAGTATCTCAAGGGCATCGCACCGGAGCTCATAGACCGAGTGAAGCTCTATGAGGACGTGACACCGCTGTTTGATAAGGCGGAGATCGAGCCGGAGATCCGCGACCTCTTCAAGCGGCGCTGCGATCTACCCTCGGGCGGCTATCTGATCATCGAGCCGACCGAGGCGCTGGTTTCGATCGACGTCAACTCGGGGCGCTACACCGGCAAGAAGGATCCGGAAAAGACCATCCTTCGCACCAACACCGAAGCGGCCCGCGAGGTCGCCCGCCAAGCGCGCCTTCGCGATCTCGGCGGCATCATCGTCTGCGACTTCATCGACATGGAGACGAAGGCGAACCGCGACAAGGTGCTGCAGGAGCTCCGCACGCACCTCGGCCGCGACCGGGCCCGGACCAAGGCATTCGCGGTGAGCGACCTTGGCCTGATCGAGATGACCCGGCAGCGCGTTCGCCAGAGCCATTTGCAGAACATGACGGAGGCGTGCCAGACCTGCCACGGAACCGGCCGCGTTTTCACCGCCGAAACCATCGCCCGCCGCATCGAACGCTCGGTGAAGCGCGCGGGACTCGAAGGTCGCAAGGATCCTCTCGTGGTTCGGCTGCATCCCGATGTGGCGATGTATGTCTTGGAGAACGAGAAGGATCTGCTAAAGAAGTTGGAGAAGGCGGTTGGCTTCGGACTCGAGTTCAGGGACGATCCGTTGCTCCGGCCGGACGAGTTTAAACTCGTCGTGAAGAGCGCGGGCCGTGATGTCACGGGACAGTTCGCTGTGGCTTAATCGCGGCTGGGTGAAAGGAAATGGTGGTGAGGTCTCAGGTCCCTGGTCCCAGGTCTCAGGTGAACTGCACACCTGGAGACTTCGATGCGGCAGCGAATACAGTCGTATAAGGACCTGGATGTTTGGCGGAAAGGCATTGAGTTGGCGGTTGAGCTGTACGGCTTGACGCGGCGGTTCCCGCCGGAAGAGCGCTACGCGATGGTGGACCAAATTCGACGGGCCGCTGTCTCGATTCCGTCCAACATCGCGGAAGGATGGGGAAAGAGCGGTAGCGGGTATTACCTCAACGCTCTTTCCCACGCCCGCGGTTCACTGCGCGAGCTAGAAACGCTCCTCTTGATCGCCCATCGAGTCGGGTACGTGAAGCGCGAGACGTACGTAGTTCTGTGCGAACGGACCGACGAAATGGCAAGAATGCTCTTCAGCCTCAGCCGGTCAGTAGCAAATTCGGCGGCAACCGGCCGTCCCGAAATTCCACCTGAGACCTCAGACCAGAGACCTGAGACCGACAGAGCTAGTTGACACAACCCACCGTATTACCTAGCTTTACAGGCTAACCCCGCACCAACCTGTAGCTTCCAATGTCCTACGCGATCATCAAAACCGGCGGCAAGCAGTTCCGTGTCGAGCCCGGCCGCACATACAAGATCCCCTCGG